>NC_001263.1:1911250-2242500 GCF_000008565.1 Deinococcus radiodurans R1 = ATCC 13939 = DSM 20539
CACCGTCGTCAGGCGGCGCAGGGTGTCCACGGCGGGCGCGTAGAGCCGCAGCCGCACCTGCGAGCGCCCCAGCCCCAGCAGCGCCTGGGTGTTGCGCGGGTCGAGTTCGGCGGCGGTGCGGAAGGCCACATACGCCTGGTCGAACTTGCCCTGGTCGTAGTACAGATTGCCCACGACGACGTAGTTGGCGGCGGGCGGACGAACGGCAGGCGCCGCCGGCTGAGCGGCTGGGGTCGCCGGGGCCGTCTGAGGAGCAGGGGCAGGCTGGGCAACAGGCGCGGGGGCCGGCGCAGGAGCCGCGTTCTGGGCGAGCGCACCGCCGAGGGCAGCGGCGCCCAGCAGGGCGAGGGTCAGGAAACGTTGCATGCAAAAACCTCCGAAGGAGCAGAACAGAAAAATCGGTCGGGAAACGCGGCGACCAGCGGCAACCGGCGAGAAGAACAAAGACCCAGGAAGAGGAGACGGAGAGGAGAAGCGGCGCGGTCTGTCTCGGCATGATACGGGGGCGGGCCGCGCCGGGCAGTGGGCCGCACCGCACATCTCACCGGCAGCCAGCATTGCCGGGCAGGGTGACGGTGGTCTGAAAGGCGGCGCGGCTATCCTGGCTGCATGACCCGGTCCCCTGCTCCCTCCTCCCCCACCCACCCCCGCCGCCTGGGCCTGACCGGCAGCATCGGCGCGGGCAAAAGCACGGTGGCCCGGTTGCTGCGCGAACGCGGCCTGACGGTGCTCGACGCCGACGCCGAGGCCCGCTGGGTGACCGAGCAGCCCGAGGTACTGACCGAACTCAACGAGGCTTTTCCCGGCGTGGTCACGGGCGGCACGCTGGACCGGGCGGGGCTGGCGGCGCGAGTGTTCAGCGACCCGGCGCAGGTCGCCCGCCTCAACGCCATCACCCACCCGCGCGTGCGGGCGAGGATGGAGGCGCTGGAAGCGGCGGCCACCGCGCGCGGCGAGCACTGGGTGGTGCAGGACATTCCCCTGCTGTTCGAGGGCGGTCTGGAACGGGGGATGGACGCCGTGCTGGTGGTAGACGCCCCACTGGAACTGCGGTTGGAACGCGCCCTGGCGCGGGGTGGCCTGACCCGCGAAGACATCCTCGCCCGCGACGCCCGGCAACTGAGCAGCGAGGAAAAACGGCGGCGGGCCACCATCGTCCTCGACAACAGTGGCCCGCTGGAAGCGCTGGAGGGGCAGTTAGACGCCGCCTTGCGCCAGTTGGAAATCACTTAAGGACGTTGCCCCTGTCATTGCAAAGTTCCGGTACAACACCGGAACCTCTCCATTCTCAGGGCAACGTCCTTCCTCCGTTTCTCGCTCCGCTCGGTTCATCTGGAGATGAACTGCGGCTTACTTGACCTGAATCTCCACCGAGTTCAGCACGTCGGCCTGGGCCCCGGCAATCGGCCCAGCGTTGTTGTAGTTGCGAGTCAGCTTGTTCACCGCGTCCATGCCGCTGTCCACCTGTCCGAAGATGGTGTAGCCGCCGTTGAGAAATTCGGTGGGGCCGAAGGTAATGAAGAACTGCGAACCGTTGGTGTCGGGGCCGGCGTTCGCCATCGCCAACACGCCCGCGCGGTTAAAGGTCAGGCTGCTGCGTTCGTTGGCGAACTGGTAACCGGGGCCGCCGGTGCCCCAACGGTCGCTGAGCGCGGTGTCGGCGCTCTGGGGGTCGCCGCCCTGCGCCATGAAGCCCTCAATGACGCGGTGAAAGCGGGTGCCGTCGTAGAAGTGGTTGAGCGCCAGGAACACGAAGTTGTTGACGGCGAGCGGCGCGGCCTTGGCGTCCAGGTTGACCGTCACGTCGCCCTTGGAGGTGTGCAACACGGCGCGGTAGCTCTTGCTCGTGTCGATGACCTGTTCGGCGGCGGTGAAGCTGGTGCGGCGCTCGGCACTGCGGGGGGCCAGGGTGGTCCAGCCGTCAGCGGTTGTGGCGGGGGCCGGAGTCGCCGCCGGGGTCTGAGTGACTGTCGCGGCGGTGGTCTGTGTGGCGGGCACTGGAGCGGGCGTGCTGGCCGAAGTTGCCGGGGCCGGAGTCGCGGCAGCCGGGGCCGCAGGCGTCTCGGTCACGGTCGTCATGGTTGTCTGCTCGGTGGTCGTGGCCGCCGTGGTCGTGCCTGGCGTGGTCGTCGTGACCGCCGTCGTGGTGCTGGTGGCTGGGGCCGCGCCGTTCACTTCGGCCACGATACCGGGGCCTTTGAGTGGCGGGTTGGGGGTCAGCATGGCGGTCTGGGTCGGGGCGCAGGCCACCAGGCCGAGGCCGAGCAGCGGGGTCAGCATCCATTTCTTCATGCCCTCAGCGTAAAAGCCGGGTCCGAGAGGGAGATGAAGGTCTATGTACCGAACGTTAGCCCTCGCCTGTTTAGCTCTCGGCTGTTGAACTCCTGCCTTTTTACCCTTCATCGAGCGGCAGGCTCGTCGTGTACTTCTCCTGTTTCACGACGATGGTGCTGTCGGTGTTCCGCACGCCGGGAATGGCGGCGAGCACGTCCACCAGAAAGCGCTGATAGGCGTCCAGATTGGGCACGCAGACCTTGAGCAGATAGTCGGTGTCGCCGAGGCACAGGTAGCACTCGAGCACCTCGGGCCGCGCCCGCATGTGTTCGGCGAAGTCCTGAAAGCCCTGTTTGGTCTGCTTGTCGAGCGTCACGCGCACCATCACCATCAGGTCGCGGTTGACGAGTTTGGGGTCGAGCAGCGCGACGTAGCGGTGGATGACGCCTTCTTCTTCGAGCCGCCGCACCCGCCTCAAGGTGGGCGCGGGCGTCAGGCCGATTTCGTCGGCCAGCTCGGTGTTGGCGATGCGGGCGTCGCGTTGCAGGATGGACAGGATCTGCCGGTCGGTGGGGTCGAGATCAGGGAAGGGGCGCGAGTTGGACATTTCGCCCTCAAAATACCCCGCCGGGCGCAACCGCGTTGCGAAAAAGGCCGCAAAGTTCTTGCTCGTGGCAATCGCCGTCAGGAGGGGCCCTGCTAGCATTGCGCGACTTCAAAACGATGATCGCCCCCGTTACAGACGGCGACGGGTGGGCCGTGAGGTGGCATATGCACGTAGGACTTCCCAAGGAAATCAAGGTCAAGGAAAACCGGGTGGCGCTCACCCCCGGCGGGGTAGCCACCCTGGTGCGGCGCGGGCACCGGGTGACGGTGGAGCGCGGCGCGGGTGCGGGCAGCGGCCTCCCCGACCAAGAGTACGAGCAGGCCGGAGCGACCCTGGGCAGCGCCGCCGACGCCTGGGGCGCCGAGATGGTGGTCAAGGTCAAGGAGCCGATAGAAAGCGAGTACGGCTACCTGCGCGACGACCTGCTGCTGTTTACCTACCTGCACCTCGCCGCCGACCGCCCGCTGACCGACGCGCTGATGCAGGCCGGGACGACGGCGGTGGCCTACGAAACGGTGCAACTGCCCGACGGCAGCCTGCCGCTGCTGACCCCCATGTCGGAGGTCGCCGGGCGCCTGAGCGTGCAGGCGGGGGCCTACCACCTGCAAAAGCCGGCGGGCGGGAAGGGCGTCCTGCTCGGCGGCGTTCCCGGCGTGACGCCCGGTCACGTGACCATCGTGGGCGGCGGCGTGGTCGGCACCAATGCTGCAAAAATGGCGATGGGCCTGGGCGCCAAAGTCACCATTCTGGACGTGTCGCACCGGCGCCTGACGTATCTGGACGACGTGTTTTTCGGGCGCCTGACCACCATGATGAGCAGCGAGGCAAACCTGCGTGCGCTGCTCCCGCAGACCGATTTGCTTATCGGCGCGGTGCTCATTCCGGGGGCTAAGGCTCCGAACCTCGTCACCCGCGACATGCTGGGGCTGCTGGAACCGGGCTCGGTCATCGCCGACGTCGCCATTGACCAGGGCGGCTGCGTGGAAACGATGCACCCCACCACCCACGACGAGCCGACCTACCTGGTGGACGACATCGTTCACTACGGCGTCGCCAACATGCCCGGCGCGGTGCCGCGCACCTCGACTTTCGCGCTGACGAACGCGACTTTTCCTTATGCCCTCGCGCTTGCTGAGCACGGCTTAGGCGCCCTCAAGCGTGACCCGGCGCTCGCTGCGGGCCTCAACACCCATCAGGGCAAAGTGACCTGCGCGGGTGTGGCCGACGCCTTCGGGCTGAGTGGGCAGGACGTGGAGGCGGTCCTGGCCTGAGCCTTCTGCCGCCCTGCCCCCGGCAGCTTTGCCACAATGCGGGGTATGGACCGCACCCTCGATATTGCCCACCAGATTGACCTCACCGGCTTTCCCGCTGGCGTCACCGTCACCCACGAGCAGGCATCAGAAGGCGTGTTGCTGCGGGCCGAGCAGGGCGGGCGTGGGCTGGAGCTGTGGCTCACCACCGACGCGATGAAGATGTACGGTCCTGGTCCCGCCGTGGCGATGGCGCTCAGCCACCTCAAGCAGGCGGTGGAGGCAGGGTTGCCGGAGAAGGAGGACGGGGCTTATCACCGGGCGGTGTTTTTGGGAGATTGAGTCGATTAGGAACGCTCTCTTCGGAAAAGACGCTGGTCTGGACGCCCCCTCACCCCTGCCTTCGGCAGGCCCTCTCCCGCGAGGGGAGAGGGTCAAAAGCTAACAACAGCCTTCCCCAGTGATACGGGGAGGCTGTTTCACCTTTAAATACAAATACTCAGCCCTGACGGTTCTGATCCTGCCCACCCTTCATCGCTGCGTCCTGGCGGGCCTTTTCCGCGCTGGCCTGGATTTCCTTCGCCACTTTTTCGGCGTTGGCGCGGGTCAGGTCGGCGAATTGGCGGACCTGCTGGCGGGTTTCGCTGGTGGCGTCCTTGAGCTGGGCGTCCATGGCGGTCAGGCCGGCCTCGTACTGCTTTTTGGTGGCGTCGGCGCGGGCGCGGGCCTCGGCAGCGGCGGCGCGGTGGGAGGCGTTTTCGGTCTCGTCCTCTCCCACTCGCGCGGCGAGGTCGTGCGACAGCGCGCGGGCACGCTCGACCAGTTCGTCGGCGCTCTGGCGGGCGATTTCGACCATGTCGTCGAACAGCTTGCGGGGGTCCGGCTTGGGGTCGGTCATGGTCCCAGCATGAACTGTCGGCGCAGGGCAGGCGGTGAAAGCGGCTTGAGGCTTTGCAAGGAAAAGCGGAGTAGGCCGGGGCGGGGGCCGCTATCCTCCCCCGCGTGACGCTCTTTGACCCGCCTGCTCCCCTCGCCGAACGCCTGCGCCCGCGCACCGTGGCCGAGGTGGCCGGGCAGTCGCACCTGCTCGGGGCCGGCAAGCCGCTGACGCGCGTGCTGCAAAGTGGCCGCCTGGGGTCGCTGATTTTGTGGGGGCCGCCCGGCGTGGGCAAAACGACGCTGGCGCGGCTGCTCGCGGGCGAAGTCGGCGCGCACTTCATCGCGCTTTCGGCGGTGTCGGCGGGCGTGAAGGACGTGCGCGACGCGGTAGCCGAGGCCGAGCGTGAACAGGCGCGGGGCCGGCGCACGGTGCTGTTTCTGGACGAGATTCACCGCTTCAACAAGGCTCAGCAAGACGCCCTGCTGCCCCACGTGGAGTCGGGGCTGCTCACCCTGATTGGCGCGACCACCGAGAACCCAAGTTTCGAGGTCAACCCGGCGCTGCGCTCACGGGCCCGGACGCTGGTGCTCGAAGCGCTCTCGCCGGAGGACGTGCTCGCCCTGCTGCGCCGCGCCCTGAGCGACGAGCGCGGGCTGCCGGGGGTGGAGGCGGAGGACAGCGCCTTGGAACTGCTCGCCCGTCTTGCCGAAGGCGACGCCCGCCGCGCCCTGAGTACGCTCGAAGTCGCCGCCACCCTCGCCAATCCGGTGACCGAGGAAGCCGTGACCGAGGCGTTCGGACGTCACCTGCCGGCGATGGACAAGAACGGCGAGGACTTCTACAACCTGATTTCGGCGCTGCACAAGTCGGTGCGGGCCTCGCACCCCGACGCGGCGCTGTACTGGCTGGCGCGAATGCTTCAGGGTGGCGCCGACCCGCACTACGTCGCTCGGCGCATCGTCCGCATGGCGTCGGAGGACATCGGGCTGGCCGACCCGCAAGCACTCCGGCTGACCATCGCGGCGCGCGACAGCATGGAATTTCTGGGCAGTCCCGAAGGCGACCTCGCGCTGGCGCAGGCAGTGGTGTACCTCGCCCTCGCGCCCAAGAGCAACAGCGTGTACGTGGCCTGGAAAAAGACTGTGCGCGCCGTGCAGGAAGGCGAATCGCTGCCCGTGCCGCTGCACCTGCGCAACGCGCCCACCGCGCTGATGAAAGGGCAGGGCTATGGCCGGGGCTACGCCTACTATTTCGACGACCCGGCAGGCTCCTTCGAGCAAAATTACCTGCCCGACGGCGTGCAGCTCGACCTCTATCAACCGACCGGCGAAGGTTGGGAAGCCCGCATGACCGAGCGCTGGCGCAAGCTGATGACGGCGCACGGCGAGCTGGCGCCAGAAGCAGAAGAGCAGAGCGCGGAGAACTGAAAAACCCCACCTCGGCGGGTGGGGTGGGCAATGAAAAGCGCTTCAGCGTTGCTGCGGACGCTTGGTCACGTCGGTGCCGAGCACGCTTTCGGGGGTCTGGTCGGCCTGCTTGGCCTTTTCGGCCATGCCGGTGTCCTGAATGCCCTTGATGTCGCTCAGGTCATTCGTGTCCTTGCTGCCACCTTCAGGGCTGCGCTCAGCGGGGGGCATGGCTTTGGCGTCGTCACTCATGTCGGACCTCCTGTGTTGGGATGCCCCCAGGGTAAGGGCGCCGCCTGCGCCTGCCGTGAACTGGGCGTTAAGGCCCTTGCTGTTCGCGCGCTGTCCCTCCCCGCATTGCCGCGTTGTAGGCGCCCGAACCCCCGCGCGGAATGCTGATGGTCTGGAAGTCGGCCCCGCGCAGGGTCTTGACCAGGAAGATGAGCTGGAAGACGTGCCCGCTGGCGTGCAGGGCGGCCCGCTCCACCGCGCCGAGGACGGTGTGGGCCTCACCGCGAATGGTCAGGGTCTGCGTCAGGTCGTCCGGGCGCAGGTGGTCGAGCGCGTCCAGAAACACCTGCCAGCCCTCGTCCCAACAGGTCAAGAGGTCGGCGGCGCTCAGGTGCGCGTCCTCGAATTCGGCGTCACGGTCACGGCCCGGCGTTTCGCCTTCCACCCCTTCCCGGTAGCCACTTTGCAGGCCGCCCCAGCGCGAGCGCAGGTTGCCCGCGAGATGCTGCACGATGACGGCAGCGGAGTTGCCGCCCGGCGCAAGGACCGTGTGCCAGGCGTCGTCCGGCAACTGTGCCAGCGCCCGGTCCCCGAGCTGCCGGGTGCCGCGAAGCCGCTCCCGAAGTTCGGAAAGGTAAAGGGCCGCCACGTCGCTCATGGTCCGATGATACGGGCCTACCAGCGCACGTTCAGGCTGACGCTGCCGTCTACCCGGTCCTGCGCCGGATTGAAGCTCAGGCCCGCGCTCACCCCCAGGCTGGGCGCGAAGATGGACGTGGGGACCAGCGACACCGAGTAGCCCAGGCTGGTGCGTCCATCGAAAGGGTTGTACCCCAATGACGCGCTCTGGTTGACCGCTTTGGGCGGGCGCACGTCGTAGGTCGCCTGGGCGATGACGGTGCCTTCGCGGTTCAGGATGTCCACTGTGCCCGCGTGCGCCGCCATCACCACGAAGCTGACGCTCTGGGCCGCGTAGGCGCTGAGCTGCACGCGCCCGTCCGCCGGGCCGCGAAAGACCGTCCGGGGGTCGCGGGGGCGCAAGATGACCTCGGTGCTGACCTCGCTGAGCAGGCTGAACGACAGGTTGGCGGCAGTGTACCCGCGCTGAAGGTACTGCTCGGCGCGGGCGGGCTGCACCAGCACCCGGCGGGCGAGTTCAGCGCGGGGCGGGGGCGCGGCGCCCGGCGTGATGGTCACGGCCGGCGCGACGAGCTGCGCCTGTCCCGACCCTCCCAGCGCGAGAAACAGAACAAGCGGGCGCAGGCCGCAGCCCGCCCGCCTGTTCCAGCGTTGCCGCTTAGAAGCTGCTGCCACTGCTCGACGTGTTGTTCATGTTGGCGGTGGCGCTGACATCGAAGACCACCTGGACGGTCTGCCCGGCCTGCGCCGCGTCGGTGGAGTTGTCGAAGGTCAGGGTGAAGGTGAGGGTCGCGTCCTCGCCGGGCTTGATGGTCGCCGTGGTGGACACGCCCGAGACCTTCAGGTGCGCCGCGCCCGTGCCGCTGGGGGCCTGGGCGACCGCGCTCACGTTGATGTCACGGTCGGTGGTGTTGGTCACGGGAATGGAGAGCGTGAAGCTGTTGCCGGGGCGAATCTGCTCGGCGCTGAGCGTGACGGTGGTGCTGGGCACGCTGAAGCTGACGGCCTGGGCATAGGTGCCGTCGGCGCTCAGGCTCAGGGTAGCGTTGTCGTAGTCGGTCTGGGTGCTGCTCGTCCCCGCCAGGGCGGGGGCCCCGAGGCTGAGCAGGGCGGCGATGACGAGGGCAGACTTTCTGGTATTGAACATGAGAACTCCTGAAAGCGGCAGGGGCCGCGAAATAAGGGCCAGACGCCTGGAACAGCTCCGGGGCCAGACACCAACGAAAAGCCGGTCGCACCACTTGCTCCTCCCGTCCGAGGTGCCCGAATTACAGGGCGGGATTCATCGCGTCTCTTCGACAGAAGTTCCTGGGGTGAATCTGTGCGAAGTGAAGCGAGTCTAAAGTGGGATCTCTGACAGAACTCTTAAGGCGTCTTAATGCGCCCTGATTCTTTCCAACAGCGCCGTATTCCGCGCTTCACGCTGCCGGGCCGCCGCAATCTGCCATGCCGAGGCCGACCCGGCTGAAAAAAAGCGGTCTCTGGCGCGGGTGAGCGCCGTGTACACCAGATTGCGCGAGAGCATCGGCATGTGCGCCTCGTGCAGCACGCCGAGCACCGTGCCCCATTCGCTGCCCTGGGCGCGGTGAACGGTCAGCGCGTAGCCGAGTTGCAGGTTGAACAGTTCGGCGCCGGTCAGTTCCACCACGTTGCCGTCGAAATCCACCGTCAGCCGCGCGCCCTCGGCCTTGAGGACCATGCCGAGCGTGCCGTTGAAAATCTCGTTGTTGTAGTCGTTTTTGGTCTGCACCACCGTGTCGCCGGGCCGCGCCTCGCCCTCGGCTATCCGCACGCCGCCCTCGCCGGGGTTGAACAGCGCCTGCAAGTGGTAATTGAGGTGGTCCATGCCCAGCGGCCCTTTACGCATCGGCGTGAGCACCTGCACCGCGCCGGGGCCGCCGAGTTCGCGCACCATCAGCGCCACGCGCCGGGCGCCGCCGTCAGGCTCGATTTCGGTGAGATTGAGCCGTTTGTCGCCCCACGCCGGGGCCTCGCCGTGCAGCAGGCCATGCGCCGCCTGAATAATGGGGTTCTTGGCCGCCTGACGGTAGACCTGCGTGAGCTTGATGGTGGGGGCCGCCTGCGCGAGCGCGAGCAGCGGCAGCCCGGCGTCCACTGGCGGCAACTGGTCGGTGTCGCCCACGAGCAGCACCCGCGCCCCCGGCGGCACGGCGGCGAGCAGCGAGAGCATCAGCGCGTCGCCCATCATGCTCACCTCGTCCACGATCAGGAGGTCATACGGCGCGGGTTCGAGGTGGTTGTGCCGGAAGCCCTGCGGCCCGTAGCCGAGCAGCCGGTGAACGGTACTGGCGGTGCGGCCCGTCACCTCACCCAGCCGCCGCGCCGCCTTGCCGGTCGGGGCGCAGAGGCCGACTTCCAGCCCCAGCGACTCGGCGAGGTCAGCGACCGCCTTCGTCGTCGTGCTTTTGCCGGTGCCGGGGCCGCCGGTCAGGACGACCAGCCGGTGCCCCGCGAGCTGGTCCAGCACGCTCGCCTGCTCTTCCGAGAGGCCCTTGCGAGCCTTTTTCGGAACGGCCCAGTCGTCGTTGCCCGCGCCGTCGGCAGGCGGGGTGGCGAGCAGCGTGCGAATCAGGCTCGCCAGCTTTTTCTCGGCGCGCAGGACGTGGGGCAGGTAAATGCGGCCCTCGCCGGTAGCGGCGGCTTCTGCGGCAAAGAGCGGCGAATCGTCTTCCGAGAGCCGCCCGAGTTCCACCGCCGTTTCCACCGCCAGTCGCGCCTGCCCCGGCGTGACGCGGGTGTAGTGGACCACGCCTTTTTCGGCCCGCGAGCGCGGCAGGAAGCTGTGCCCGGCCTGCGTCCCGGCGAGTTGCAGCGCGTACACGGCGGCGGCGGTCAGGCGGCGGGGGTCGTCGAGCGCGCCGCCGCGGGCCTGCCAGAGCTTGTCGGCGGTCAGAAAGCCGATGCCCTCGACTTCGGTCAGCGTAAAGAGGTCTTTTTCCAGCCGGTCGAGCGCGTCGGCCCCGAAATGTTTGACCGCCCGCTGCGCCTGATTGATGGTCAGCCCGAGGCCCTGCAAGCCCGCGAGCAGCCGCCGCTCCAGCCCCTGCTGGCTCCAACTGCTCACCATCTTGTGCAGGGTGGACTCGGTGATACCGGGCACCTGCAAGAACTTCTGTGGGTCGTCTTCGAGCAGGTCGAAGGCCGCCGCGCCGAAGGTCTTGGCGATGCGCCCCGCCAGCACTTTGCCCACGCCGCCCACCCGCGCCTCGAAGTAAGCCGCCACGCCCTCCTCGGACAGGTCGGCGGGCATGGCTTCCAGCACCATGTTGACCACCCGGTACTGGTAGCCGTACTCGCGGTGCTCTTCCATCAGCACCTCGGCGCTGAAGGTGTCGCCCACGTCGAGCGGCGGCATGACGCCAATCACGGTGGCGTCGGGGTCCTCGCCCTGCTCGTTGCGCAGCGTGGCACTCATGACGGTAAAGCCGGTGTCGGAGCGGAAACGGACTTTGTTGACCCCCCCGGAGACTCGAAACGGCTCGGCAGGCAGGGCAGCAGACATGCCAGGCAGGATAGCGCGGAAGGTGGATTATGTCATCAGCGTAATTAGGAAGATGGCGGTGCAGGCACGGGCGGCTGTGGCCTCCGGGTTTTCCCTCGTGTCTGCCTGGACCGAGTTAAGTCACGGGCCAATCGCATCAGAATTCGTGGCATTTTCCTGAGAACCTGACACAAAGACACGGCATACTGAACGCGAGGATAAATTGTGATTGCCGTTACGACCGAATCCACTGCTGACATTTTGCCCCTTCAGTTGGGGTACAGCGGCATCCACCTTTTACCCGTGCCCCTTGGACACCAGGGGCAGGTCTACTCCGAGCGAGAGTTGCCACCGGACCAACTCGTCAACCTGATCCGCACGACGGGCGAACCGGCCCGCACCCTGGCGATTGACGATGAGGTGGTGGCGCGGACGTTCGAGGCGGCTTTGCAGGGCTCAAAGTCGGGACGGCTGGTGCATGTGGCTTCGGGCAGCCGCTTTACCCCGCACTTTGAAGTTGCGGCGCGGGTGGCGGGGCAGTTCGGGGTGCGGGTGCAGGTGATCGACGGCGGGACGGTGAGTTACGCGCTCGGGGTTCAGGCGCTGCACGCCGCGCACCTCGCCGATCAGGGGGCGGACTTCGGGCAGATCGCCCGGGCGCTGGCCGAGTTGCGGGAACGAACGCTGCTGACATTCGCGGTGGAGAGCCTCGATTTTCTGCGGGTCAATGGGCGCATCGGCAATGTCGCCGCCTTTATCGGCAACTGGCTCGGCCTGCGGCCCCTGCTGGCGGTGGAGGCGGGCGAGGTGGTGAGCAAGGCCCGGGTGCGCGGTCAGGCCGCCGCCGTTCGCACGCTGCTGAGTGCCACCCACCAGTTTCAGCACCAGACCGGCGAGACGCTGCGGCTGTACTGCGGGCACACCATCGGGGGCGAAGGGGCGGCCGAGCAGTTGCAGGGGCAGCTTCAGGCCGTTTACAGGGACCTGCCCGCCCCACTGCACCCGCTCGGCAGCGGCCTGACCGCCAACGTGGGCCCCGGCGTGGTGGCGGTCCTCGCCTTTCCGCGCCGCTTCGGGTTGGGGCACGCCTGAGCCGTGGGTTCTGGCCCGGTGGTCTGGCCCGGTGGCCCGTCTGGTGGGGAAATGGGATGGGGACGGGAACGCCGGGTGCGTACTGACCCCTGCCGCCCACGTGGAGACCGAGGGATGAAGGACGCGCTGACCGCCACGACGCGCCAGAGCGTAAAACAGGCGCACCACAAACTGACGCGGCTGCTCGGGGCGGGACTCGTCGAGGTCGGCGGCGAGAGAAAGCGCGGTGGGCGGGCCGTCAAGGTCTACCGCGCCGCCGCGCAGGAGTAGCGCGTTCCCTTTGCCCTGACCAACGGTGGCGGTTCCAGAGCTGGCCGGAGGTGGGGGTCATGCCGCACAGTTTGGGCCGGGGACTACTTCGCGCAGGAGGGGGCAGCGTGGAGTGGCCCCCGCGCCGCGTCCCGACTTGCGGCGCCTTATACGGGTTCGAACTCTACTTCGCGCATCCAGAAAAAGCGCCCGAACGCGCTTCGCTTCTTTCGAACCCGTCTCTTCTTCTCCTCGCTTCGCTCGGAAAAATAGATTTTATGGGAAATCTATTCTTCGAAGGCATATTACTGCCCTGCTTGTGCTTCGCCCTCTTCCCCGAAGGCGAGCGAAATCGCCAGCATGTCGTCAAAGCCGCGCTGGGCTTCTTCGCGGTCGCCGCGCTCGATGCCGTCCACGATGCGCTCGTGGGTGGCGAGGTTGTCGGCGAGCTGCCCGGTGGCCTGCAGGTGGGCGATGCTGCGCCGCAGCTGCTCCATCAGCGGGCGCTGAATGGCCCGCATCAGCCGGGTGACCACGCGGTTGCCCGCCACCTCGGAGAGCAGCAGGTGAAGCTGCATGTCGGCCTCGGCGTAGGCGCCTGCGCTCCCCATCACGGCCCGCATTGCCTCCACCGCGCCGCGCAGATCGCTGACCTGTGCGGGGGTGGCGCGGGCGACCGCCTGAGCGATGGTGAAGGCTTCCAGCATCCGCCGGGCCTGCATCAGCTCCTCGAATTCCTGCTCGTCGCCCACCGCCCCGAGCCAACCGTCGAAGGTGGGCACGGCGCCGCCCACGCTGCGGACCACCGTGCCGCGCCCGGGCCGGGCGTCCACCAGCCCCGCCGCCGAGAGCACGCTGATCGCCTCGCGCACCCCGGCGAGGCTGGTGCCGAACTGCTGCGCGAGTTCGCGCTGGCCCGGCAGGCGGTCGCCGGGTTTGAAGGTGCCGTCGTTGATGAGCTGCTGCAACTTCTCGGCAATGTCGGCCCCGATGGAGCGGCGCTTTTGCAGCGGGCGAATGGCAGGCGGCGTGCGAACAGACATGAAGCCTCAGTGTAGCCCCGGCAGGACAGGGACGAAACAACCCCCTGCGTCCCCCTTTTTGGACCTGATCCAAACATTGTTCAGAACAATTGACATTTAGGACATTCGCCCCCTAAGCTCAGCACACTTTCACAAAGTTCAGGAGAGGCGGCCACCGCTCAGCCGCTCGGGAGGAAGAGATGGAACAAGCCGCGTCGGTCTGGACGCAGAATTACGCGCCTATCGGGGGAAGCATCTGGCTGTCCACCCTGGTCGCACTGATTCCAGTCGTTTTCTTTTTTGTCGCTCTGGTGGGCCTGCGCCTCAAGGGGTACGTGGCGGGCGCCATCACGGTGCTGCTCGCCTTTCTGGTGGCGGTGCTCGGGTACGGGATGCCGCTCGCCAAGGCGATTTGGGCCACCCTCTACGGCTTCGGCTACGGGCTGTGGCCGATTGCGTGGATTATTGTCGCTGCCGTGTTTCTGTACAAAGTGGCGGTCAAGACCGGGCAGTTTGAGGTGATTCGCCAGTCGGTGCTGAGCATCACCGAAGACCAGCGCCTGCTCGTGGTGCTCATCGGCTTTTGCTTCGGCGCGTTTCTGGAAGGGGCCGCCGGCTTCGGTGCGCCGGTGGCGATTACGGCGGCGCTGCTGGTCGGCCTGGGCCTCAACCCCCTGTACGCCGCTGGCCTGTGCCTGATTGCCAACACCGCGCCCGTCGCGTTTGGGGCGCTCGGCATTCCGATTACGGTGGCGGGCAGCCTGACCGGGATTCCGGCGCACACCATCGGGGCCATCGCCGGGCGGCAGTTGCCGCTGCTGGCCTGCTTCGTGCCGTTTTTCATGGTCTACCTGATGGACTCCGGCAAGGGCGGGGCCAAAGCGGGCATGAAGGGCGTGCGTGACTTGTGGCCCGCGCTGCTGGTCGCCGGGCTGTCCTTCGCCGTCACGCAGTACTTCACCTCCAACCACCTCGGGCCGGAACTGCCCGACATCACCTCGGCACTCGTCAGCCTGCTCGCCACCGCCGGGTTCCTGAAGGTGTGGAAACCCGCCGAGATTCAGCCTATTCCTGCACCTCAGACGGTGGGCGCGGCGTACCGCCCGGTGATGCCCACCATGACGGCTGGCAGCGTGCTCAAGGCGTGGTCGCCCTTTTTGCTGCTCACCCTGTTCGTGGTGATGTGGAGCTTGCCCGCGTTCAAAGCGCTCTTTGACCTCAAGACGCACGGCGCACTCTCGGGCATGGTACTGCACTGGGACGTGCCCACGCTGCACAACCAGGTGATGAAGGTCGCGCCCATCGTGGCCGAACCGACGCCCTACGCCGCGAGCTACAAGCTGGACTGGTTTTCGGGCACTGGCACCGGCATTTTCCTCGCCGCGCTCATCAGCATGGCGGTGCTGGGCATGAAGCCGCGTGAGGGCGTGCAGACCTTCGTGGAGACACTGAAGGAACTCGCCTACCCCATCCTCAGCATCATGTTCGTGCTGGGTTTCGCCTACATCGCCAACTACTCCGGCCAGAGCGCGACGATGGCGCTGGCCCTCGCGCAGACCGGGCACCTGTTCCCGCTGTTCTCGCCGGTGCTCGGCTGGCTCGGCGTGTTCCTGACCGGCTCGGACACTTCGTCCAACGCGCTCTTTAGCGGCCTGCAACAAGTCACCGCGCAGCAAATCGGCGTCAACCCCGCGCTGACGGTCGCCGCCAACACCACCGGGGGCGTGACCGGCAAGATGATTTCGCCCCAGAGCATCGCGGTGGCCTGCGCCGCCGTGGGCCTGGTCGGGCGCGAAAGCGAACTGCTGCGCTTTACGGTCAAAAAGAGCCTCGGCTTCCTGGCGGTCATCATGGTCATCACGTACTTGCAGGCGTATGTGGTGCCGGGGATGATTCCCAGGTAAGAGGTAGGGTGGGGGCGTCGGGAGTGAGGCACACTCCCCCCGCCTCCTTCGTTTTTTATGCCACCGCTCTCTCAAAAGGAGACGACACATGCAAATCGATTTGTTTCTCACTTGCGTCAACGACGCTCTTTTTCCGGGCACCGGACAGGCGACGGTCAAACTGCTCGAGCGCCTGGGCCACGAGGTCCGGTTTAACCCCTGCCAGACCTGCTGCGGGCAAATGCACCTGAACACCGGCTACGCGGGCGACGCGCTGGACCTCGCCCGCAAATTCGTGCGTGACTTCAGGGACTCCGAAGTTGTGGTCACGCCCAGCGGCTCCTGCGCGGCGATGGTGCGCGAGCTGTACCCGGAGGCGGCGAAGTGGGCCGGGGACGAGGAGCTGCTGCGGGACGTGGAAGCGCTGGCCCCCCGCGTCTACGAACTCTCCGAGTTTCTGGTGAACAAGCTCGGCGTGACCGACGTGGGCGCGTACTACCCGCACCGCGTGACCTACCACCCCACCTGCCACGCCATGCGCTCGCTGCGGGTGGGCGACGCGCCGCTGAAGCTGCTGCAAAACGTACGCGGCATGACGCTGGTGGAACTTGAGGGCGCGAACGAATGCTGCGGCTTCGGCGGCACCTTCGCAGTCAAAAACCCCGACGTGAGCGCGGCGATGCTGACCGACAAGGCCCGGCACATCATGGACACGGGGGCCGAAGCCTGCACCGCCGGGGACAATTCCTGCCTGCTGCACATCGGCGGAGGGCTGCACCGCCTCCGCAGCGGCACCCGCACCGTGCATCTGGCGGAGATTCTGGCGAGTACGGAAGGGGCGGTGTTCGCGTGAGCAACCACGGAGGACTTCACCCCGCCCAGCCCTTTCCCAAAGCCGCCCGCGAGCAGGTGCTCAAGGCCCAACTGCGCGCCAACCTCCGCAAAGTCACCTACACCATCCGCGACAAACGGGCGAACGTGGTGGCCGAGCTGCCGCACTGGGAGGGGCTGCGTGACCTCGGCGCGGCGACCAAAAATGCCAGCCTCGCGCAGCTTTCCGACCGGCTGCTGGAGCTGGAAAAGAGCGTCAAGGCACGCGGCGGCCAGGTGCACTGGGCACGGGACGCGAAAGAAGCCCGCGACATCGTGGCCCGGATTGCCAAAGCGCACGCGGTGGACGAGCTGATTAAAGTCAAGTCCATCACGTCCGACGAAATCGAACTCAACAAGGCGCTGGAAGAAAAGGGCATCCACGCGATTGAAACCGACCTCGCGGAACTCATCGTGCAACTGTCCAACGACCGGCCCAGTCACATCCTGGTGCCCGCCATCCACCGCAACCGGGCCGAGATTCAGGCGCTGTTCAATGCCGAGTTGCCCGGCGAAGGCAGCCTGCCCGACACCCCGGCGGAACTGGCCGGGGCCGCCCGGCGTTACCTGCGCCACAAGTTCCTGACGACCAAAATGGCCGTGTCGGGCGCCAACTTCGCCATCGCCGAAACCGGGACGGTGTGCGTGGTGGAATCGGAAGGCAACGGGCGCATGTGCCTGACGATGCCGGAGGTGCTCGTCAGCATCATGGGCATCGAGAAGGTGCTGGAGAAGGTGGAAGACATCAGTGTCTTCATGGAACTGCTCCCGCGCAGCTCCACCGCCGAGCGCATGAACCCCTACAACTCGTTCTGGAGCGGCGTGACCCCCGGCGACGGCCCGCAGGAGTTTCACCTCGTGCTGCTCGACAACGGGCGCACGAACGTCCTCGCCGACGAGTTCGGGCGCCAGACGCTGCGCTGTATCCGCTGCTCGGCCTGCCTGAACGTCTGCCCCGTCTACGAACGGGCGGGCGGGCACGCTACGGCTCGGTGTATCCCGGCCCCATCGGCGCGATTCTGACGCCGCAACTGCTCGGGATGCACGATGCCAACGCCAACACGCTGCCCGGCGCGTCCAGCCTGTGCGGGGCGTGTTACGACGTGTGCCCGGTCAAAATCAACATCCCGCAGGTCCTGATTTACCTCCGCACCCAGGCCAATCTGCAAAAGGGCCTCACCACCGAGGGCCTCGCCATGCAGACCATGAAATTCGTGATGTCCGAGGGCTGGCGCTTTGAAGGGGCGCTGAAACTCGCCCGCGTGGGGCAGGGGCCACTCGTCCACGGCGACGCCATCACCGCGCTGCCGGGAATGCTCGCCGGCTGGACGCAGGCGCGGGACCTGCGGCCCTTCCCCAAAGAGGGCTTCCGCGAGTGGTGGAAGCACCGAGGAGCAACGCAGGCCGCGCCCCCGGCGGTCGTGCAAAAGGCCGCCGAAGGCCCCAACCCGCCGCAAAAGGACGAAGGCGGCCAGTTCAGCGCGGAGCCTTCGCGGGAGGACACGCTATGACCACCATTCCATCCACCGCCGAAGCCAAGCTGGAGATGCTGACCACCATCAACCGCGCTATTGCCGGGTCCCGGCCCGAGGCGTTGCCACCCTACCCGGTGCCCGCGCCGCTGAGCCGGGCCGAGATTCTGCACCAGTTCGAGGACCGGATTCTGGACTACGGGGCGGCCTACACGCACGTTTCCGCCGCCGAGTTGCCGGGGGCGATTGCCAAAGCTCTTGGGAACGCTCGCCGCGTCATCGTTCCGGCAGGCATTCCCGCGCCGTGGCTCACCGTCGGCATGGACGTGCTGCGCGACGAGCCGCCGCTGTCCCATGCCGAACTCGACCGGGCCGACGCCGTGCTGACCGGGTGCGCCGTCGCCATCAGCGAGACAGGCACCATCATCCTCGACCACCGCGCGGACCAAGGCCGCCGGGCGCTGTCACTCATTCCCGACTTCCACATCTGCGTGGTGCGTGAGGACCAGATCGTGCAGACCGTCCGTGAGGGCGTGGAGGCCGTCGCCGCCAGCGTCCGCGAGGGCCGCCCGCTCACCTGGCTTTCGGGGGGGAGTGCCACCAGCGACATCGAACTCGTGCGCGTGGAAGGCGTTCACGGGCCGCGCCGCTTGCAGGTGATCGTCGTCGGCTGAATCATCGTCGGCTGAGCGGTCCCTGGCGGGCACCTCCCCTCCCCTGTTGCCACGCGGTGACGGGGGGCTTTTTTTATCCAAACGAAAGCCGTCTGTCCAGTCAAACCGTACACCTGAGCCAAAAACCGGGCCACAGATGAGCAGATGCAGCGTAAAACCCGTTAAGATCGTCCTATTTGACTCCCAGGAGGATCAACAATGACCGGTGAATCTTCACCCCACCGGCCCCGGCACATCGTCGTGATGGGCGTGTCGGGGTCGGGCAAAAGTACGGTGGCGCGGGCGCTGGCGGAGCGGCTGGGCTGGGCCTTTGCCGAGGCCGACAAGTTTCACCCGCCCGAAAACGTCGCCAAGATGCAGGGCGGCACCCCGCTGACCGACGAGGACCGCTGGCCGTGGCTGCGGGCGATCCGGGACTGGCTGACGCAGGAAGCGCAGGCCGGGCACAGCACGGTCGTGACCTGCTCGGCGCTGCGGCGGAGCTACCGCGACGTGCTGCGGGAGGCGGCAGGTGAGGTGCGGTTCGTTCACCTGACAGGCACCCGCGACCTGCTGGCCGAGCGCATGGGCCACCGCCAGGGCCACTTCATGCCCGCCAGCCTGCTCGACTCGCAACTGGCGACGCTGGAAGTGCCGGGACCGGACGAACACGCCCTCACCCTCAATATCGGCGCCGCGCCGGACGAGCTGGTGCGGGAGGTGCTCGCCGGGTTGCAGCTCGGCTCAACCGCTTCCCTCTCAAGCAGGCCGGGACGAGACTGATACGGTTCTGAACTCTATTCCGCCCATCCCCACACAGCACCTCAAGTGGGCTCTGCGGCGCAGCCCCACACCACACGTCCGTTCGGAACAGGACAACTGCTCGGCTCCGCGCTGGGGTGGGCGGTGGAGAGCGGCCCAGTTCTCTTTCCCGGCCCGTTTCTTTCCCGGCCCGAACTCCGGTTACGCTGTGCCGATGTTGCGTTCGCTGCTGTGGGTGCCGGGTCTGGTCCTGGTCGGGATAGTGGTTCACGACCTGCTCAAGGTCACGGTGCAGGGCGGCGACGGCACTCTCAGCCAGACGGTGCACCAGCGGGTGTACCAGCTTCTGCACGCGCTGGCGCGGCGCACCGGCAACCGAATCGTGCTCGCCTGGGCCGCGCCCACCATAATCGTCTCGGCGCTGCTCACGTGGACGCTGGGGCTGTGGCTGGGCTGGACGCTGGTGTTCTGGTCCTCGCCGGGCAGCGTGGTGGGCGCCGACAGCGAGTCCCCGGCCACCTTCTGGAGCGTCGTGTACTACGTCGGCTACACCATCAGCACGCTGGGGCTGGGCGACCTCAAGACGACGGCGACGCCCTGGCGAATGCTGACCAGCGTGGCGGCGCTCAGCGGGTTCGTCAACCTGACCTTCGCCATCACCTTCGTCGTCCCGGTGGCCGAGGCCCGGCTTGAGCGGCGCGAACTGGCGCGGCTGCTGCGGCGCTCGGGACCGGACGCGCAGGCGCTCGTCATCGGGGCGCTTCAGGACCACCCCGACGGCCTGCAAAGCCTGATTTCGGGGCTGCACCAGACGCTCAACACCCTGGAAACCAAGCACGACCACGCCCACTACCTCCACCGCTTTCATGACCGGACAGCCTTAGAAAGCCTGTCGCTCGCCCTGCCCGCGCTCGGCGAGGCGCTGCTGCTCATCGAGTGCGCCCTGCCCGGCCCGCCGCCGCCCGGCCTCAAGCTCAGCCGGACGCTGGTGGACAGCCTGGTGCGCGGGCACGCGAAAAACTGCCCTTCTCCCCTGCCCGCCGCGCCCCCGCCGCCTTCGCTCGCGCCGCTGCACGACGCCGGCATCGCCACCGTGAGTGAGGCTGAGTTCACCGCCTGCCTCGCGCAGCACGCCGAGCACCGCCAGTTCCTGCGGGCGATGGTGGAAGAAGGGCTGTGGAGCTGGGCGCAGGTGGCGCGGACGGCTGGGGAAGGAGCCGCCTGAACCACCACCGCCTTCTTCGCGGGCTTCCTCGCGCTCTACGTCATCGGGATTCTGAGCGAGGGGGCGGCGTAAGCAGCCGCTCGGCCAGCGCCGCCTGCTCTTCTGCGCTGAAGCCGTAGGCGGCGAGATAAGCGCCCACTCCGCCCCACTGTTCATCCAGATGGCCCAGCGCCGCGAGGATGTCTTCTGTCCGAGTGTGGGAAAAAGGCTCCAGCGCCGCCCACTGCTCGGGCGTTTTATGCTTCCGCCGAGCAGCGTAGAAATCAGTCAATTCTTCCCCCGTTTGGGCGTAGTCCTCCGCAATCTGCTCCTGCGTCAGGCCCGCGAGTTCTCCGCACAGCGCCGTGATCAGGCCGGTGCGGTCCTTACCCGCGTGACAGTGGATGAGAACCGCGCCGGGAGGCGCGTCCAGCACGGCGCCAAGGATGGTCACGATGGAGTTGGCGGCGTGGTCCAGATGGGTGCGGTAGAGGTCGGCGTTCGTCCGAGCAACGGCGGTGGCCTCGTTCATGGCCCGCACCCGCCAGGGCAGCAGCGGCAGGTTGAGGTACTCGGCCTGACCGAGCAAAGGCGGCGCGTCCACCAACCGTTCGCGGCGGTCGCGCAGGTCAATGATGCGGCCCAGCCCCAGCGTGAGCAGTTCGGCACGGCCTCGTTCACTCAGAAAACTGAGATTGGCCGAGCGCCACAGCCCCGGCAGCGGGCGGCGAAAGTTGAGGGCTCCGTCAGGCGAGGTCACGGCAGACAAAGGGGCAGAAGGCACCCGCGCAGGATGCCCTGTTACCGCCTTGCTCCGGGGTGGGGCGAACCGCTGTGATGGCCGCCGTTTTCGGGTAGGTTGGTTTCCACAGAGAAAACGGAATTCTTGCCCCTCAATGGGGGTACAAGTCCTGCGATTTCGCGAGGATTCCAGCGCCCGGCTGACTCCCCACGAAGCGCCTGCTCCATGAGGGAAAAATCGCTGTTTTTCTTCGTCTTTTCCGGTAAACTGGGGGCAGTTGAGGAGAGCCGTTTTATTACGTGATTAACATAATGTGGTAGACTGGTTCTATCCCCCGGCGAGTGCCGGGACCTCTCACCTTTTTCCCGGCTGCGGACTGAGCTTTTCCGCGCCGCCCCGATTGGAGTGCCATGACCGGAATTCAACCTGTTGACATCACCAGCGAAGTCAAGACCAATTTCATCAACTACGCGATGAACGTCATCGTGGACCGCGCGCTGCCCGACGTGCGCGACGGCATGAAGCCGGTGCAGCGCCGCATCATGTACGCGATGCTGCAAGAAGGCCTTGCCAGCAACGTCAAACACGCCAAGTCCGCCAGCGTGGTGGGCGAAGTGATGAAGCGTTACCACCCCCACGGCGACAGCTCCATCTACGACGCGATGGTCAGGCTCGGGCAGTGGTGGAACATGCGCTACACCCTGGTGGACCCGCAGGGCAACTTCGGCTCCATGGACGGCGATATGGCCGCCGCCATGCGCTACACCGAAGCCCGCATGACCAAGGTGGCCGAAGAAATCCTGGCCGACCTCGAAAAAGAAACGGTAGACCTCAAGCCCAACTACGACGAGACCACCACCGAGCCCACCGTGCTGCCGTCCGCCGTGCCCAACCTGCTCATCAACGGCGCTTCGGGCATTGCCGTGGGCATGGCGACCAACATCCCGCCGCACAACCTGACCGAAATCAGCAACGGACTGCTCGCGCTCATCGACAACCCCGCCATCACGCTCGACGAGATGATGACCCACGTGCAGGGGCCGGACTTTCCCACCGGCGGGCGCATCGCCAAGGTGGGCATCCGCGAAGCCTACGCCACCGGGCACGCGGGACTGAAGGTGCGCGGCAAGGCCCGTATCGAGGAAGGCAAGAACGGGCGCACCCAGATCATCATCAGCGAAATCCCGTACCAGCTCAACAAGACCAACCTCCTTCAGACCATCAGCGCGATGTACAAGGCGGGCAAGATTCCCGACATCGGGGCGCTGCGCGACGAGTCCGACCGCAAGGAACCCGTGCGGATCGTGATTGAACTCAAGCGCTCGGCGGCGGGCATGGGCACGCTGGTGCTCAACCAGCTCTACAAGTACACCCAGCTCCAGAGCAGCTACACGGTCATGAACCTCAGCATCGTGAACGGCGAGCCGCGCGTGCTGCCCCTCATCGACACCATGCGCTACTTCCTGGACCACCGCCGCGACGTGGTGACCCGCCGTACGGTGTACGACCTGCGCAAGGCCAAGGAGCGCGCGCACGTGCTCGAAGGCCTGCTCAAGGCGCTCGACCATATCGACGAAGTGATTTCGCTCATCCGCGCCAGCAACACCGGTGCCGAGGCCCGCGACGGCCTGATGGCCCGCTTCGGCCTGAGCGAAATTCAGGCGCAGGCGATTCTGGACATGCGCCTCCAGCGCCTCGTCGGTCTGGAACGCGAAAAACTGCAAGGCGAGTACGACGAGCTGCAAAAGACCATTACCCGCCTCGAATCCATCCTCGGCGACGAAAAGCTGCTGTGGCGCGAAATCAAGAAGGAAATCCGCGACATCCGCGACCGCTACGGCGACGCCCGGCGCTCGGTCATCACGGAGCTCGAAGAGGACATCAACAAAGAAGACCTGATCGCGGTGGAAGACATGGTGATCACCATGACCCGCGCCGGGTACGTCAAGCGCACCAACCTGACCGCCTACCGCGAGCAGAAGCGCGGGGGCCGGGGCTCCTCGGGCGGCAAGCTGCGCGAGGAAGATGCCAATACCGGCGTGTTCGTGGGCTCCACGCACGACTACCTGCTGTTCTTCACGGACCAGGGCCGTGTCTTCCACGAGAAGATCTACGACCTGCCGGAAGCGGGCCGCGACGCCAAGGGCACCCACATCCGCAACCTGCTGCCGGGCCTGCGCGACGACGAGAACATCGCCTCGGTGCTGTCGGTCAGCGGCTTCGACCAGCCGGGCAGCTTCATCTTCGCCACCAAGAGCGGCGTGATCAAAAAGAGCCTGATCACCGACTACGCCAACATCACCTCGGCGGGACTGATCGCCATCAACCTGCAACCCGGTGACGAACTCATCGGCGTGGACATCCAGCAAGACGGCGACGACGTGGTGCTGGCGACCAAGAACGGTCAGGCGATGCGCTTCGAGGCGACGCTGGTGCGCGACACGGGCCGCGCCACCCAGGGCGTGATCGGCATCCGCCTGCGCGAAGGCGACGAGGTGGTCAGCATGGCCCTCGTCCCCGGCAACGACGAGGAAGGCGAACTGCTCGCCATCAGCGAATGCGGCCTCGGCAAGCGCACCAAGGTGAGCGACTACCCGAGCAAGGGCCGCGGCGGCCTGGGCGTCATCACCCTCGACGTGACCGACAAGACCGGCAAGCTGGTCACGCTGGCCCACGTCGCGGGCAACGAGGAACTGATGGTCCTGACCGAAAAAGGCACCGTCATCCGCACCCGCGTCGAAGAAGTCCGCGTGACGGGCCGCAACGCCCAGGGCGTCAAGGTCATCAACATCGGCGACAAGGACCGTGTGATCGACGCCTTCCCGATTCGCAAGGAAGACGAGCTGTAAGACCAATTGCGGTTGAATCGCTCACAGTGAGCGATGAAACCCGAGCGGAGCGAGCAGCAAAGAAGACGTGCTGCGGGAGATGGACTGAAATCCAGTTCTTTTCTGGATTTGAGGGAATCGGACGCAGTACGTCTAAGCCAAGCAGTAAAGACTTTTCCAGAGGGCTGGCGCCGACGCGCTGGCCTCTTTTTGGTCTCCAGGTTGACTTTTAGACCAGCTTACCGTACGGTAAGGAGGTTGCTGACCGCTCGGTAAGCCGGGCGATTTTTTCTGACTTCTCTGGAGGCCCACCCATGGACGAAACCATTATCCAACCCGCCGTTCACTCCGCTGTCGGCGGCATCGCGCTGCTCGTGGCTCTTATCACCACCGTTCTGACCTGGCTCGGGGCGCGGCGGGCACCTTCGGCAAGGCGCAGGCAGCGTCGCTCATCGTGCTGCAAATTGCGCTGATGTTGCAGGCTGCCGTCGGCATCAAGCTGCTTGACCAAGGCATGGGCGTGGTGCAGAAATACGTGCATTACCTCGGTGGCCTGGGCTCGGTAGGCCTGCTGATGCTGTTCTACTGGCTGCCCAAGCGGACGAGGCGGACACCGCCAACAAGGCGGCGTGGCTGACCACCGCCAGCCTGCTCTTCGTGGCGATGACCTTCTTCATCGGACAGATGTACGTGAAGGGGCAGTTCAACAGCTAAGCCGCCGCAGACAGCAAAAGCCGGGACGCCCACACAGGCGCTGCCCGGCTTTTTTTATTGGCCGCACAAACTCACATCCGTTCAAGACCACCGCGCCCGGCATCCTTCACTAATGCGCGGAGGCTACACTCAGGGGATGTCTGCCCTCACTAAATTTGGACTCTGCATGCTGCTCGGCTTCGGCGCTTCGGCGCTGGCGGACGACGTGACGCGCCAGGATACGACGCTCAACTTCGGGGACTTCACTTCCCCCGCGCAGTGGACCTACCCGGCCAGCGCGCGGGGCAAGGTGCCCGCTGTGCTGCTCATTCACGGTTCGACCCCGGCGGACATGGACTTCACGGTCACAGGGCCGGACGGCAAGCCGCTTTCGAGCATCTTCCGCGACATTTCGGGTGCCCTAAGTGCGCGCGGCGTCGCGGTGCTGCGCTACAACAAGCACTATGTGGCGGGGCCGGGCAAGGTGGACTATGAAAAGTTCTACGGTCAGGCTGACCTCAAGACCTTCCTGAAAGACGCGGAAACGGCGCTGGACGCGATGAAGCACAACCCGCGTGTGGACCCCCGGCGCATCTTCGTCTACGGCTGGAGCGAGGGCAGCACGGTGGCGGCGCGACTGGTGCGCGACCACCCGGAAGTGCGCGGGCTGATTCTGCAAGGGCCGGTTACGCTGCCTTGGGGCGAGTTGTTCGACAAGCAACTCACCGACGTACAGCTGCCCTACCTGCGGCAGGTGGCGCCCGGCGGCCTGACCAATGCCAATGTGATGACGGCGCTGAGCGGCCCCGGCGGGCTGGTCGCCAGCAGCGGCGTGAGCTTCGCCCTGAGCCCCGAGAGCTTTACCAGCGGCCAGCCCAGCCTCAACCTGGCCCTTGACCTGAACCGCGACGGCATCCTCGACCTGGACCGTGAGTATCTGCCGGGTGTCCGCGCCTACCTCAAGGGCCAGCTCGACACGCCGCAGGGCTTTTTGAACATTTACAGCGACACGCGCTCCCTGCCGCCCGTCACCGCGCAGGTGCCTTACCTTAAAGTGCCGATGCTGATTGTGCAGGGCATAAACGACGCCAACACGCCCGAGCCGTACCTGATGACCCTGCAACAGGCCATCGTGCAGGCGAAGGGCCGGGCGACCATCAAGCGCTACGCGGGCCTGGGGCACACGCTCGGGCCGGCGAGCAGCGTCATTGACGACAACTTCCGGCCCATTGCCCAGCAGCCGCTGAACGACATGGCGGAGTGGGTTCTGCGTCAATAGTTCCAGTCTCCGGCCTGTCATAGGCACTCCGTGATGGAACGTCCCGGCCCCAGTCTGTTACGCTGTGAGCGAAATGGCGACGGTGGCTGAACTGCAAGAACGACTTCGGCGCCCCCTCGCTGCCGAGCTGGCGGGGGGTTGCCATGACCGCGTGGTGGCGGGCGGCGTGGAGAAATTACTTTCCACACCGCTCGCCGGTCCTTTTCCCAAAGTGCGCGAGGTGCTGAGCGGCTACGCGGGGCTCGACGAAAGCGCCCGCGCCGTCGCGCTGCGTGAGGCGCTGACATTGCTGGGGAGCACCGGCAAAACGACCCGCCGCGCCGCCGCGCCCGCACCCACCAAAATGGCTCCGCCGCAGGCCGCCCCCGGTGAGCGCCTGCCGCTGGACGCCCCCGCCGAGCGCCTGAACACCGGCCCCGGCGGCGCGCGCAAGCTCAGCACGCTGGGCCTGCACACCCTGCGCGACGTACTGCACGCCTACCCGCACCGCCACGAGGACCGCCGCGCCCTGCCCGACCTGGCGGACGTGGAGGAAGGCCAGAAGGTGACCGTGATGGGCACGGTGGTCAGCAAGTTTCGCCGTGCGCCCCGGCCAGGAATGCTGATTCTGGAAATCGTGCTGGAAACGCCTTCTGGTGGGCGGGTCAAGGCGACGTGGTTCAACCAACCCTGGGTCGAGAAGCAGCTGCGCGAGGGCGCACGACTGGTGCTGACGGGCCGTGCCAAGAAGTTCGGGCGGCAGACGCAGCTCAGCGTGGAGCACATGGAAACGGTGGACAAGGCCGAGGGCAGCCTCAGCACCAGGCGCATCGTCGGCGTGTATGACGCCAAGGAGGGCATCAGCCAGGAGTTTTTGCGCAAGGCGGCGTACAAGGCATTGGAAGCCGCGCCCCTCGACGACTATCTGCCGGCCCACTGGCGGCGCAAATACGGCCTGACCGACCTCGGCGACGCGCTGTGGGGCATTCACTTTCCGCGCGACGAGGCGCAGCTCGCGCGGGCACACGGACGGCTGCGCTTCGACGAGTACCTGTTTCTGGAACTGCGGATGCTGCTGCAAGGTGAGGACGCCGTGCTGCAAGGCAAGCGCTTCGAGGCGCGCGGCGAGGACATCAACAAGTTCGAGGCGGCACTCCCCTTCCGTTTTACCAATGCCCAGCGCCGGGTGCTGCTGGAAATCACCGACGACATGCGCTCGGACCAGCAGATGGCGCGGCTGGTGCAGGGCGACGTGGGGAGCGGCAAAACCGCCGTCGCCGCCTGCGCGCTCTACCTCGCCGTGCGCGACGGCTACCAGGGCGCGCTGATGGCCCCCACCGAGATTCTGGCCCGCCAGCACTACGCCAACCTCTGCGGGTACCTCGGCCAGCTCGACGTGCGGGTGGGCCTGCTGATCGGCGCGATGACCCCAAAAGCCAAGCTGGAGATGCAGACCCGCATTGCCGAGGGCGACGTGGACGTGGTGGTGGGCACCCAGGCGCTGATTCAGGAGAACGTGCAGTTCGACAATCTGGGCCTCGCCGTGGTGGACGAGGAACACCGCTTTGGCGTGCAGCAACGCCGCCGCCTGCTCGCCAGTCGCCCCGACGTGCTGGTGATGTCGGCCACGCCCATTCCGCGCTCGCTGGCGCTAACGGCTTACGGCGACCTTGAACTGAGCATCATCGACGAGTTGCCGCCGGGCCGCACCCCGATTGAAACCAAGCTGATTCAGGACACCGCCCGCCAGCAGGCCTACGGCTTCGTGATGGGCCAGATTCGCCAGGGCCGGCAGGCGTACGTGGTCACCGCGCTGATTGAGGAAAACGAGAATCTGGAGCTGCTCGCGGCCACCCAACTCGCCGACGACCTCAAGACCATCCTTCCCGAAGCGCGCATCGACCTGCTACACGGCAAGATGTCCGCTGCCGAGAAGGATTACGTGATGGAGCGTTTCCGGGCGCACGAGTTCGACATTCTGGTGTCCACCACCGTGATCGAGGTCGGCGTGGACGTGCCCAATTCCACCGTGATGGTGATTGAAAACGCCGAGCGTTTCGGCCTCGCGCAGCTTCACCAGTTGCGCGGGCGGGTCGGGCGCGGCAGCCTCCAGAGCTACTGCGTGATGATTGCCGGGGAAACGTCCCTGAAGACCCGCAAGCGCCTGAAAATCATCGAGGGCAGCACCGACGGCTTTGTCATTGCCGAGGCCGACCTCAAGCTGCGCGGCCCCGGCGAGATTCGCGGCACCCGGCAAAGCGGGATTCCCGACCTGCGGCTGGCCGACCTTGCCAACGACGCCGACATCATCGAGCAGGCGCGCGAACTCGCCAAGCACATCCTGGCGAATGACCCCCGGCTGGAGCATCCGCGCTTGCAGTATTTGCGCAGCGAGTTGCAGAACAGAAGTTCGAGCGTGGCGTACCGCGAAGTGATTTGACAGGCCATTTTGCCGCTAGGACCGCTGGCCCAGGCCGCTTAAGCTGGAGTGATGACAGAACAGCTCTCGCCGCAGCAGCTTTTGCGTCTCTACGATCAACAACTGCGCGGTCATGCAGAAGTGTCCTCAATGGACGAGTTTCAGCAATTCGGTCCTCTGTGGCGTGCAAAATGCAGAGCACGCGGTTTTGTGACCTATCAAACGCTTGGAAATTCCTCGGGCGCCCGGTTGGACGAGCTGATCAAGCAGACCGTGGCCTTTTACGCCGCCGATCCACAGATCAAGTCTTTCGAGTGGAAGACACGCGGACACGACCAACCCACAGATTTATCTGAACGGCTCCTGGCACACGGCTTTGTCCCTGAGGAGGAAGAGACGGTGATGGTCGGCGAAGCGGCGGCCTTGGCTCAGCCCGTCAAAGTGCCTGCTGGAGTGACGCTGCGGCGAATTGATAATGTGGTCGACCCTTACACTGAACTGTTGCGCGCCGCTGCCGCACAGGCCAGGGCTTTTGGATTTCCCTTCGGAGTCGAAGATTTCGTGAACCGTTTGGAGCGCAACGGAGCCAATCTGGAACTCTGGATTGCCGAAGCCGAGGGAGAAGTGCTGTGTACAGGCCGCCTTGAACTGGTGCCGGGCACCGAATTTGCTGGCCTGTGGGGTGGGGGAACTGTTCCAGAGTGGCGCGGCAAAGGCCTCTACCGCGCTTTGACCGCCGCACGTGCGCGCTCGGCGCTGAACCGGGGAGTCCGTTATCTGCAAAGCGACTGCACCGAGTTCTCGCGCCCTATTTTGCAACGCAGTGGGCTGTTACCTATCACGACCACCACGCCTTTTATCTGGCGCCGCTAGCTCAGGCCGAGGAATACCGGGCGAAGCTGTCAGGGCATCCCTGCCCCACCCAACCGCCAGAATTAGGCCATGCACATTCGCCCCGCCCGCCCTGACGACTTCCCGCAACTCCGCTGCTCGACATGGGCTTCGTGGAAGACGAAACGGCGCTGGCCGCCCGTTTTCCAGGCTTTTGTGCTGATCCGGCCCACCTGATTCTGGTGGCCGAGGATGCCGGAAAGCTGCTCGGGTACGCCGCCGTGCAGGACTACGGCCCGCATCTGCGCTCAGGCGACCGCCACCGCACCGCCAAACTGGACGACCTCTACACATTGCCGGAGGCGCGGCGCCGTGGTGTGGCCCGTGCCCTGATGGACGCCGTGACCGACTGGGCGCGGGCCAAGCCGCTGCGCTACGTGTTCTGGTACGCCAATCAGGGCGCGGCAGGGCAGGCCTATCAGGCGATGGGCCACCAGCCCGCGCCGTACGGTCAGGAGGGCTTCGATTTCTACGAGATTGATCTGGGCGACCCTGCCGAGCGACTGCCGCATCCTCAGCGGGGGTCCTAAGTGGCCCCCCCCCCTGATCGTCCTGCGCGGCAACTCGGGCAGCGGCAAAAGCTCGGTGGCCCGCGCCCTGCGGGAACGCTTCGGCTACGGGCTGGCGTGGGTGGAGCAGGATTATCTGCGGCGAGTCCTGCTGCGCGAGCATGACGTTGCGGGCGGCAAAAACATCGGCCTGATTGAAACCAATGTGCGCTATTGCCTCAGCGCCGGGTCCGTTACGGTGCTGGAGGGCATTCTTTTTTCACGGCACTATGGCCCGATGCTGGAGCGGCTGCACGCGGACTTCGGCGGGCACTGGTTTTATTTCGACCTGCCATTCGAGGAAACGGTTCGCCGCCACGCGACGCGGCCACAGGCGGCGGACTTCGGCGTGCAGGACATGCAGGCGTGGTTTCAGGCGCGGGACGTTCTACCGTTCGTGCAGGAACAGCTCATCGGGCCGGCAAGCTCGCTGGCGGACACCACGGCCCAGGTCTGGCAAGCTGCCGGTCTCGACCTGCTCTTTACTCGCGCCCGTCGGTAAACGTCAGCTTCGGCAGGCGGTCGAAGGTCGCCGCGCTCAGGCGCAGGCCCGCCCAGGGGGTATTGCGCGCTTCAGGGAATTGCAGCGTCAGCAGGCGAAACCGGCCCTTTTCGGCCACCAGCACCCGCGCCTGAATTTCGCCGGCACGGATGCACTGGGTGCCCGGCTGGCAGCGGCTGTCGTTCACGCGCAGCACGGTGACCTTCTGACCGGCGAGGCGGCCCGTCTGACCGGGTTGCAGGGTGACGCTGGCGGCGGAAGCGGCGGCGCTGAGGCTGAGCAGCAGAGGAAGAACTTTGTTCATGCCCCGATGATGCGCGGCGCGGCTGAAGCATGGCTGACGGCAGGTCACATCGTCGCTTCAGCTTCTAGTGGAGATACTGGAAAACGAGCCCGCGCTTCACTACGTCACAGCCCCTGTTCATGCTATTTTTTCCGTCATGCGCGTACTTCATACCGCCGATTTCCACGCCGGGCGGTTGCTCAAAGGGTTTGACCGGACGCCCGAAATTCATGACGCCCTCGTTGAGATTGCCGGACTCGCCCGCACCGAGAGGGCCGACGCGGTGCTCGTCTCGGGCGACCTGTTCGACACCGGCAACCCGTCCGCCGATGCCGAAGCCGCCGTGTTCGACTTTTTTCTGCGCCTGCGCGACGCGGGCATTCCCGGAGTCGTGATTGCCGGGAACCACGACTCGGCAGCGCGGCTCGACTCGGTGGCGGGCTTGCTCGGCTGGGTGGGCATTCAGGTGGTGGCGCAGCCGAGCGGCGACCCGCTGGCGATGGTGCGCGAGGTGGCGACGAAATCGGGCGAACGGCTGCGGGTGGGCGCGCTGCCCTACCTCTCCGAGCGGCGGCTGGTCAAGGCGGTGGACGTACTCGGCGGTGACCTGGGCGCACAGCGGCAGAAATACCGCGAGAACATGGGCTTTTTTCTGCGCGAGCTGGGCCGGGGCTTCGAGCCGGGGGCCGTCAATATGCTGATGGCCCACACCACGATGGACGGCGCGGTGCCGAGCGGTTCCGAGCGCACCTTTCAGCTCGACCTGACCAACGCCTACACCGTTTCGGGCCTGCAACTGCCGCCCGGCGCGCAGTACGTGGCGCTCGGGCACATTCACAAGCCGCAGACCGTGTCCGACGCGCCGCTCGCCTGCTATCCCGGCAGCGTGATTCAGCTCGATTTCGGCGAGGCGGGCGAGAAAAAACAGATCAACCTGATTGAGGTTGAGGCCGGACGCCCCGCCCGCGTGGAGGGCATTCCGCTGGCGAGCGGACGTGACCTGCGGACCGTATACGTGGACCTCGACAACGTGGAACGGCGGCTCGGGGAAGTTAAAGCGAGCGGCTTTACGGGCCTGCTGAAAGTCGTGGTGCGCGCCCCCGCTGGCACCGCCCTGCCGGGGCTCAAGGACCGGGTGCTCAATATCACCCCGAACGCCCTGAGCGTGGAACTCGACGCGCAGCAAGAAGACCTCGCCGTGCCCGAGCTGCGGCGCGAGGGCCTGACGCTGATGGAGCTGTTCGAGCGCTACTGGCAGGAAAAACGCGGCGAGTTGCCCGACGACGTGCGGGCAGCGTTCCAGACCGCCGAGTCGCAGGCGCGGGAGGGCGCGCAGTGAAGCCGCTGCACCTCACCCTGCGCGGGTTTACCGCCTTCCGGCAGACCACCGACCTCGATTTCGCCGACCTCGAACTGTTCGCGCTCGTCGGGCCGACCGGCAGCGGCAAGTCCAGCCTGCTCGATGCGATGACCTTCGCGCTCTACGGGGAGACGGCGCGGCTCGGCGCCACCGGGCTCGACGCGCTGATTTCGCAGGGTGAGCGGACGCTGAGCGTGGCGCTGACCTTCGAGGCCGGCGGACAGACCTACCGCGTCACCCGCACGCGCGGGCGCAAACAGGCCGACAACGAGGTGCGACTCGACCGCCTCGACCCCGACGGCGAATGGACCGGCCTGAGCAGCGGCTCGCAAAAGGACATCGCGCAGCGCATCGAAGACGTGGTGGGGCTGGATTTCGACACCTTCACCCGCTGCGTGATGCTGCCGCAGGGCCAGTTCGCCGCGCTGCTCCACGGCAAGCCCCGGCAGCGCCAGGAACTGCTCGGCGAGCTGACCGGCATGGGCCGCGTGCAGCAGATGCAGACTTTCGCCGCCGACCAGGTGAAGGACTTTAAGCACCAGTCGCAGAGTCTGAGCAGCGTGCTGGCGAGCGAGTACGCCGGGGTGAGCGAAGAAGCCGCCGCCGCCGTGCGCGCCCAGCGCGAGCAAACCGACGCCGACGCCGAGCGACTCCTCCAGCAGCGCGAGGAATTGCGAACCCAACTGCAACGCTGCGCGAACAGKWAAAGTCTGTCCAGCCGCGAGGACACCGCCCGCCGCCTGACCGTGCAGGAAAGCCGTSCCGAGGGCGTGCGCCAGGGAGCCGAGCGGGCCCGCCGCGCCCGGCAGGTGGCCGGGGTGCTGCCGCTGCTTGACGCCGCCGAGCGCGCCCGCATCGCTTACGACCGCCAGACCCGCGAACTCGCCGGGGCCGAGAGCGCCCTGCAAAGTGCTCAGGCCCAGGCCGCCCGCGCCGACGCCGCGCTGACGCAGGCTCAGGCGCAGGAACCCCGCATTCCTGAGCTGGAGGAGCAGGCGAACGCCCTGCGCGAAGCCGAGGCCGACGCCGCCCGCCTTAAACGGGCCGGGGGCAGCGTGCAGGCGACCCATGCCAACCCGCTGCCGTGGGACGAGGACGCCTTCGAGACGGCGCGTGAGGCGGCGCAGAAGCTGGAGAAGTTGCGGGTGGAGCGGTCAATCCTAGAAAGCGAGAAGGCCGCGCTGAAAGCTGCCCTGGAGCGTTACGCGCAGGAAGAGCGGCAGCAACAGGAAGAAACGGCTCAGCTGGAACGGGTCAAAGCAGACGGTCTGAAAGCCAAGGAACAGCTTCAGGTCGCCCAGCAACGCGAGGAAGAGGCGCGGATGGAGGCGGGGCTGGCCTCTTACCGTTCGCATCTGCATGAGGGCGAACCGTGCCCGCTGTGCCTGCAAACCGTCCATGAGGTGCCGGAAGGCGAAAGTGTCGATCTGGACGAGTTGCGCGGTCAGGTCAACCTGCTGCAAAAGCTGGTGCAGGAGCGGCGCGAGCATTTCACCGACCTGCGCGGGCAGCTCAAGACCCGGCAGCTGTGGCTGGACGAAAAAAAGAGCGAATACCACGACTGGAACGAGCGCAACAAGCAGCGCGAACTCGACGCCCGTGAGCTGGAAAGACACATTTCCGGCAATCCGCAAGACGACCTCCAACGCCTCCTCGCCTCGCTTGCGGGCCGGGTGCGGCAGGCCGGGGCCAACCCCGCGCAGGCCAGACGAGACCGGCTGGCCGAGATTCAGTCCATCCGCAGCCGTATTCAGGAGGCACAGGCCGCGCTCTCGCGTGCCCAGGGCGACCTCGCCGCCGCGCAGGCCACCGCGCAGCCGCGCAGTATGGGCGGCGAGCGCGAGGCCGACCACCTCGCCGCTGCCGACGCGCTGACGAAGGCCCTCGCCTCGCTGAATCTGACCGCCGAGGCCGCCCGCACCGCCGGCCTGCCCGAAAACGAGATTGCCGCGCTGGAAGAGGGCGCCCGCAAGCACGAGGCGGAAGTGGCGCAACTGCGGGCCGCGCTTGCCGACCTCGACCGGCAGCTCGGACTTGAAGCCTTCGACCCGGCGCACCTCGCGCAGGTCAGCCGCGACCTGACCGCCAGCGACGCCGCGCTGAGCACTGCTCGCGAACAGGCCGGGCGACTCGCCGAGCAGGAGCGCCAACTGCGCGACAAGCTCACCCGCAAGGCCGACATCGAAACCCAGGCGGCGGAGGCCGGGCGGCAGCTCGATACTTGGCAGACGCTCAACAACGCCCTCAAGGTCAACGAGTTCCAGCAGTTCATGCTCGCCGAGGTGGAGGCGCAGCTCCTCACCCGCGCGGGCCTGCTGCTCTTCGACATCAGCGACGGGCGCTACCGCCTGAGCCTCGACAAGGGCGAGTATGTCGTGCAAGACCTCTGGAACGCGGGCGAGGTCCGCGCCGTCAAGACGCTCTCGGGCGGCGAAACCTTCCTCGCCTCGCTCTCCCTCGCCATCGCCCTGAGCGACTACCTCGCGGGCAACAAGGTGCTCGGCGCCCTCTTTCTGGACGAAGGCTTCGGCACCCTCGACCCGCAAGCGCTGGAAGCCGTCGCCACCGCGCTCGAAAACCTGCGAACCCAGGGCCGCATGGTGGGCATCGTCACCCACGTCGAGAGCCTCTCCGAGCGGTTGCCGAGCCGCCTGCTGGTGAGCAAGAGCATGGCCGGCAGCAACGTGATTCGGGTGGACGGATAAGGCGGAGGAGCGCCGATAAAACTTTCTTGTCTGCGGTGCACCAAACCAAATCCGGGCTTCTCCTAGAGCATTTGACGTAATAAAGACCCCTCACCCCTGCCTCTGGCAGGCCCTCTCCCCTTGGTAGAGGGTCAAACAACGCAAGGCTATTCTTTTGTCAAATGCCCTACGAGGCGGCCCGGATTTTCTTCTCTCTGTAGACTCTCCTGTCAACATCCCATCAGCCTTCTGGTCTACCCTCTCCCCCATGACCCCGCGCCCCCGTCTGCTGCTCACCGCCGCCCTGCTTGCCCTCGTGCCCGCTGCCCAGGCCGCCGACCTGCGGCTTTATCCCACCTTGGGCGAAGTGACGAGCCAGCCGCTCAAAGTGGAAGGCGGCGCGGTCACGGTGCCTTTTCCCAAAGCCGATTGGGCCTGGGTGGTGCCCGGCAGCGTGCGCCTGCTCGGGGTGCCGGTGACCCGCACGCGCGTGACGCCGGGGGTGAACGTGCTGCGCGCCCACGAAGGCGAAGCCGTGCGGGTGCTGCGCGGCGGCCTGAACCTGAAGGGCACGCTGGCCGACGCCGAGGCGCTGCTCGTGCAGCTCGACAGCGGCGAGTACCTGACGGTGCGCCCCGACGAACTTGCCTTCAGCACCCGTCCGCCCAGCAGCCGCGACGTGGCCGACGTCAAGGTGACATTTGAGACGGGCGGCGCCGGTTCCGCGAACTTGCTCTACCAGACCCGCGCCCTGTCGTGGAAACCGCGCTACGAACTGGACGCGAGCGGCGACGCGGCCACCCTGCGCGCCCTGGCCGAGATTCGCAACGCCGGCGACCAGAGCTTCAGCGGCAGCACCGACCTCTACGCCGGAGACGTGCGCCTGGTGCCGGAAAACGTGCCGATGCCGACGCTGCGGTGGTGGGAGAACTCACCACGACCACCAGCAGCGCGGGCAATGCCGCTGTCGCCCAGGACCGCGCTGTCACGGCTCTCGGCGAGGTGAGCGGCCTGCAACGTACGCCCTAAGCCGTCCGCTGACCATCGGCCCACGCGAGACGCAGACTTTGCCCTTCCTGGCGCCCAAGCTGTCGGGCTTTGCCCGTTACGACCGCATCAGCACGTATTTTTCGCCGTCGAATTCGTCGGGCCGGGCGACCCGCTTTTACAAGTTCACCGCCGATGCCGCGCTGCCCGCCGGTCCCCTCACGGTGCGCGAAAACGGCGTGCTCGTCGGCAACGTCAGCCTCGGCAGTACCGCCGCCGGGCAGCTCAGCGACCTCTCGCTCGGCGCCGACCCCGAACTGCGCTTCAGCCGCAGCGTGACCGTGCTGAACACCGAGAAAGACGGCAGCGGGCGCATTCTCAGCCGCAGTTACCGCGTGAGCTACGCGCTGACGAGCACCAAGTCGGCGGCCACCACCGCGCAGGTCCGCGAGCAGGTCTACGGCCAGAGCGTCGTGGTGGACGGCAAAGTTCAGACCGGCAATCCGGTCATGGTGACCCGGTACGTGACTGTGCCCGCCGGGGGCAAGGCGAACGTGACCTTCACGCTGAAGGTGCGCGGCGGCTGAACCTCAGTCGCGCGCCTTTCTCTCCTGCCAGGCTCCCGACGACCACAGCGCTCCCCCAATCAGCACGGGCTGGAAAAACAGGCGGATAAACCGCTTGCGGTCGGTGTCGAGCCCGAAGGCGTCGGTGCGCGTCAGGTACTGCGAAATGTTGCCGGGAAACACCGCGACGAAAAAGGCCGCGAGCAGCCAGCCGAGCGGAATGCGCTTGTCTTTCCAGAGCATGAACGCCGTGCCGAGGCTGATTTCCACGACGCCCGACGCCAGCACCACGAAGTCTTCGTTCAGCGGCAGCGCTTCGGGCACCTGCGCCTGAAACTCGTCGCGGGCGAAGGTGAGGTGGCTGATGCCGGCAAACGCCAGAAACCCGCCGAGGCCGACGCGGGCCAGGTTTTGCAGGAGGCTTGGGGACTTCGTCATGCCCCACCCTACCCCCAGAGCCGGACCGTGGGGGCCTGCCCGGTATGGGGCTGGTGGCTCTCGGCCAGCCGCTCGGCGTAGGCGTCGGCCCAGCCACGTGCCGGAATCAGAAGGGGCACCAGCAGTTCGTCGGCAGCCCCGATGAAATGAAACAGCGACCCGAACGCCGCGTTGTTCAGCGTGTGCCCGGTTTCATGTGCTATGAGGCCCAGCGCATTTGGCGTCACGAAGGCGAACTGCCCGAGGTTGAATCCCCCGCTGAAGCCCGGCCACCACAGCCAGCCCCCGAGGAGGACGACCGTGCCGGTTGCCCGGTCCAGAACCACCCGCCGCACTAAGGGAAAAGCCAACAGATTCAGCACGAAGGCCCCCAGTCCCAGAGCGGTGGCCGGCCAGCTCAGCGGCAGCAGCCAGCCCGCCCAGCCGAGCACTTGCCGGAAGCGCAGGCGCCGGGTCAGGTGGGAAGCGGCGAGCAGATTGACTGCTATGAGAGGTAGAGGAAGAGGCCCCAGCCAGCGCAGCACAATGGCGGCATTCAGCCCGGTGTTCAAGCCAATCAGCACACCGCGCCACAGCGGTTCGGTTCCCCGACTGGCGGCGATGTAAAGCCCCACACCCAGCAACAGCCACAGCGCGGGTGCCGAAGCCAGCGGCAGTTGTGCCAATCCCCACGCCAGCAGCACGCCAATCAGGGCGCCGAGCGATGGGAGGGCAAACATGGAACGCAGTGTGCCAGAACCGGGGTGTCTGCCGATGCCCTATGCTGGAACAGTCCCTGACAGGACGGGGTGCATGACAACCGGGGAGTTTTGAGGGGCCAGCAACACGGGAAAGGCAAAACGCACCCGGAGTTGCAGCTCTGGGTGCTGGAAAGGAGGTGATGTCCTTATGCGCAAACAGTGTAAGGATACACCGAAGCGCCCGCGTAGACAATGGAAAGCGAGTGAGGTTGCCGCATTGATTGCAGCTCTCGGCACCTTGCTTTCCGGTCTCGCGGCGCTCCTACAAGCCCTGAACTAAACGACCCTGCACTGAAAGTGCAGGGGTTGCGGAGCGGCTAAAGCCGCCTTCAATCCTCCAGGATGAACGCTGAATCATCTGGGTCGGAGGGGTGACGATGATGCTCCAAGTACTCCTGCACCATCGCCTCCGTGATAGTCCCCGTACTCCACGCACCATACCCGACGCCCCAAAAGTGCTTGCCCCAGTAGCGCTTTTCGAGGTGGGGGAATTCCTGTTGCAGCCGCCGCGATGTCCTTCCCTTCAATCGCTTCACCAGGTCGCTGACGGCGAGCCTCGGCGGATATTCCACGTGCATGTGGACGTGATCCTTGCTCACCACCCCCTTGAGAATCCGCACGTCTTCTGCCTTGCAGATTTGGATCAGCAGCTCCCGACATCGCGGTTTGATCTCTCCCACCAAGACGTGATATCGATACTTCGTTGCCCACACAACATGTAGCGTCAGTCGGCTGACCGTATGACTCCCAGACCGCTGCTGCCCCATCTGCTCAGCCTAACCGACGCCCTCAGGCACGAGGTTTCTGAAAGACTTGCACTAAAGTGCATGGCTTAGGACCAGCGTGTTCGGAGAGTAAAGGCCCTCTCGCCCCCGGTGTGCACCTGACAGCCCTCGTCCCGTGCGGGGGCTTTCGCTTTTGCAACACAACAAAAAACCCCGCCGAAGCAGGGGCCTTGAAGGGGAAAAAGCGCTTACGCTTCGCTGTCGTCTTCCCAGTCGCGGGCGCGGGCCACGGCCTTTTTCCAGCGGCGCATCAGCTTGCTGCGCTCCTCTTCGCTCATCTGGGGCTCGAAGCGCTTGTCTTCCTGCCACTGGTGGGCGATGTCGTCGGTGGACTTCCAGTAGCCCACGGCGAGGCCCGCGAGGTAAGCGGCGCCGAGCGCGGTGGTTTCGGTGACTTTGGGCCGGATGACCGGCACGCCGAGGATGTCGGCCTGGAACTGCATCATCAGGTCGTTGGTGCTGGCGCCGCCGTCCACGCGCAGTTCCTTGAGCTCCACGCCCGAGTCCTTTTGCATGGCTTCGAGCAGCTCGGCGGACTGGTAGGCCACCGCTTCGAGCGCGGCGCGGGCGATGTGCGCCTTGGTGGTGCCACGGGTGATGCCGACCATCGTGCCACGGGCGTAGGCGTCCCAGTAGGGCGCGCCGAGGCCGACGAACGCGGGCACCAGCATCACGCCTTCGCTGCTGTCCACCGTGCGGGCGAGCGCCTCGATCTCGGTGCTGGAGCGGATGATGTTCAGGCCGTCGCGCAGCCACTGCACCACCGCGCCGCCGATAAACACCGAGCCTTCGAGCGCGTAGGTCCGCTCGCCGTCCAGCTGCCACGCCACCGTGGTCAGCAGTTTGTTCTGGCTCGGGACCGCCTCGCCCTCGGTATTCATCAGCATGAAGCAGCCGGTGCCGTAGGTATTTTTCGCCATGCCCCTCTCAAGGCAGGCCTGCCCGAAGGTCGCCGCCTGCTGGTCACCGCCGATGCCCGCAATCGGCACCTGCGCGCCGAGCAACCCCGCCGCCGTCTTGCCGTACACCTCGGAGGAGTTGCGGACCTCGGGCAGCACGCTGCGCGGCACGTCGAGGATGCGCAGCAGTTCGTCGTCCCACTCGCCGGTGTGGATGTTGTAGAGCAGCGTGCGGCTGGCGTTGGTGGCGTCGGTGATGTGCAGTTCGCCGCCGGTCAGGTTGTAGACCAGCCAGGAGTCGATGGTGCCGAAAGCGAGTTCGCCCTTCTCGGCGCGTTCGCGGGCGCCGGGCACGTTGTCGAGCAGCCACTTGACCTTGGTGCCGGAGAAGTAGGCGTCGAGCACCAGCCCGGTCTTGTCCTGCAAGGTCTTTTCGTGCTGAGCGCGGATAGAGTCGCAGTAGGGCGCGGTGCGGCGGTCTTGCCAAACAATCGCGTGGTGAATGGGCTTGCCGGTCGCGCGGTCCCAGATGAGGGTCGTTTCGCGCTGGTTGGTGATGCCGATGGCGGCGAGGTCGGAGGCGCGGATGCCCGCGTTGCTCAGGGCCTGCTGCGCCACGCCGATCTGGGTGCTCCAGATTTCGTTCGCGTCGTGCTCCACCCAGCCGGGCTTGGGAAAGTGCTGCCGGAATTCCTGCTGGCCGACGCCCTTCATGTTGCCCTGGTGGTCGAAGACGATGGCGCGGCTGCTGGTGGTGCCCTGGTCGAGGGCCAGGATGTACTGATGCTCAGACATGGCGGTGCTCCTCAGTTTGGTTGAGATCGGGGTCGAGAGACGGAAGCAGGGAGCAGGCGACGGGGCCTCCCACTCTCTGAAGGGTTACTGGCGGTTGAACTCGGGGTCCACACCCTGCACGCCGACGTGCGCTTCGCCGGCCCGCAGCAGGGGGCGCCCGATGCAGAAATCGTAGATGAAGGCCCCGACCAGACCGCCCACAATCGGGCCGATGACGGGGACGAGCCACACGTTGATGTCGCCGAGGTTCTTGAAGCCGGCGAGCAGCGCGAACAGGCGCGGGCCGAGGTCGCGCGCGGGGTTGATGGCGTAGCCGTTCATGCCGCCGAAGCTGATGCCCACCGCCATGACCACGAAGGCCACCGCGAGGCTGCCCCAGGCCGCGCCCGCCGGGTTGTTGAGCTTGTCGCCGATGGCCAGAATCAGGCCGACGAGCAGCGCCGTGCCGACCACCTGGTCGATAAAGCCGGGCAGGAAGCCGGGCACCGCCGGGAAGGTGCTGAAAATGCCCGCCGTGTGGTCGAGCCCCGGGTCCACGCCGAGCCACTTGGCGTGGTAGACGGCAAACACGATGGCCGCGCCCAGGAACGCGCCGATCATCTGCGCCAGGATGAAATAACCGACCTTGGCCCAGGGAAAGCGCCCAGTTGCGGCCAGCGCAATCGTCACCGCCGGGTTGAGATGCGCGCCCGTGATGGTGCCCGCGACGAAAATGCCCATCAACACCGCGAAGCCCCAGCCGAGCACGATGTTGGTGTAGCCGCCCATGACGACCTCACCGGGAATCGCCGGGGACGACCCGAACAGTTTGACCATGGCGACCACGCCACAGCCAAACAGAATGAGAACCAAAGTGCCGAGTAGCTCGGCGACGAACTCCTGCGCTGCCGTAAATTTCATTGTGCTCACCTCTCCTTTTTTTGTGACAAAGTTTACCTATTTTTCAGACGGACAGTCACAGGGGAAACCAGTCACAGGGGAAACTGGGTCGCCTGCCCAGCCACGATGTACCAGGTCAGAAACAGCACCGAGACGAACGCCCCGAGGTAAGGCCGGTCGGTGCGACGGGCGAAGTAGGTCATGAAGACGCCCAGAATCGCCAGAATCGGCAGGAACTGAATGGCGACGATGACGTTGAGCGGCTCGCCCGGCGTAAACAGTTGGCCGCGCGCAAACAGCGTGCCGTACTGCACCGCCAGGAAGACCAAGAAGCCGCCCGCCAGCAGCAGCGCGTTGGTCAGCATGGAGCCCCGGGCACTGCGGCGCATTTGGTTGTGCAGCACGGTGGCCGTCATCAGCGCGTAGAGGGTAAACGGAATCAGGTAGCACAGGAACATCCGCAGCTGAGTGGGGGTCATCGGCTTGAGGCCCACGAACCAGAAGCGGTAGTCCACCTTGAAGAGGTAGTTGGTGAGCAGCAGCGAGAGGTAACCGACGCCGACCGCGCCGAAGGCCACAGCCAGTGCGCCCAGAATCTCGTTGCCGCGACGAGGAGCGGTGCCCGCCGCTGTCAGCGGAGCACCCACCGTGTCTACGGCGAGGTCAGGCGTGGCCGTCGTGGTAGTCACGGCCCGCGCCCGGCGACCCGCGCCTGCCCGCCAGATCAGGTACAGCACCAGCGAAACGAGGGTGTTGACGAGCGCCCAGACCATGATCTGGTTGGTGATGCTCTGGGGCCACAGCGCACTCGGCTTGAGGACATTGCCCGCCCAGCGGAACAGCGGGAAGAAAGTGGTGATAGGCAGCGCCAGCATCACGAGGGCTGAAAACCACCAGCCCGTGCCGGTCAGCCCACGCGGGGCGGAGGGCGCGCGGCGCAGCCTTCAAAGGAGCGGGTGTGCAGCAGCAGGCCGCCCGTGCCGAGCACCAGCGAAATGAAGCCCAGCCAGCCCAGCGTGGTGCCGACCTCGTTCCAGTGCCAGACCTGATTGCTGGCGGGCAGCGGCGTGCCGCCGGTCAAGGTGCGGCCAAACCAGTCCAGCGCGTGCCCGATGGCCTCGTGCGACAGGTGGTCGCCGGGGTGGGTGGTGGCGGGCGTGTACAACACCCGCGCCGTGCCCGCCGCCGGGTCGCCGTAGACCTTGCCGGGCTGCACGGTTTCGGTCGTCCCGAAGACCTTTTGCAGTTTGGGGCTGTTAATTACGTCTTTGGCGCGCGGCACGTCCCACATCAGTTGCGAGAACTCGTCGTACTGGCTGTAGACCAGCGCGAGGTTGCGCGGATAGGTCAGGCTGCCTTCGGGGGCGCGACCCGAGCCGGTCGAGGAGCCTTCCAGCACCATCGCCTTGTACCCGTCGGGGTAGGCGGCGGCGGCACTGAGGATGGTCCAGCCGCCCATGGAGTGCCCTTCCAGGCCGATGTTGTTCTTGTCCACCAGGTCCAGGCTGCGCAGGTAAGCCAGCCCCGCCGGGCCGCCGTAGCCGTTCACGAAGGCCGGGGCGTCGCTGAAGCCGTGCCCGGCCTGGTCGAGGCTCAGGACCACGTAGCCGCGCCGGGCAAATTCGAGCGCGAAGTCCGACTGCACCTCGCGCGAGTTGATGCTTGAGGGGCGCACACTCGTGACTTCAGTCATGAGTTAGCCCCTCTCGCCCTGAAAAGGGCGATGAAAAGCGGAAGCCTCTAGCTTTTCCAGATGACATATGTTATTCTTCCCCTTGAGATGAAGAAAGGCCGGGGTTACGTCTATCAGCTTGAATACCACCTCATCTGGTGCGTGAAATACCGTCATCAGGTGTTGGTGGGTGAGGTTGCTGATGGACTGAAAGACATCCTGCGTGACATTGCCGCTCAGAACGGGCTGGAAGTCATCACGATGGAAGTCATGCCTGACCACGTTCACCTCCTGCTAAGCGCAACCCCACAGCAAGCCATCCCCGACTTCGTGAAGGCGCTGAAAGGCGCTTCCGCACGTCGGATGTTCGTGGCCTACCCGCAGTTGAAAGAAAAGCTGTGGGGCGGCAATCTCTGGAACCCGTCGTATTGCATCCTGACTGTTTCTGAAAACACCCGCGCTCAGATTCAGAAATACATAGAGAGCCAGCATGATAAGGAATAAGGCTTTCGTGGTCAGGCTGTACCCAAATGCGGCTCAGACTGAACTGATTAACCGCACGCTGGGTAGCGCAAGGTTCGTCTACAACCACTTCCTTGCCCGTCGCATTGCGGCCTACAAGGAAAGCGGGAAGGGACTGACCTACGGGCAAACGAGTAGCGAACTGACCCTTCTGAAGCAGGCTGAAGAAACCTCCTGGCTCTCGGAAGTAGATAAGTTTGCTTTGCAGAACTCGCTGAAAAACCTTGAGACCGCGTACAAGAACTTCTTTCGGACTGTGAAGCAGTCCGGTAAAAAGGTAGGATTCCCACGTTTCAGAAAGAAGCGCACGGGAGAGTCCTACCGGACTCAATTCACCAACAACAACATCCAAATTGGGGAAGGTAGGCTCAAACTTCCTAAGCTGGGATGGGTGAAAACCAAGGGCCAGCAGGATATTCAAGGGAAGATTCTGAATGTCACTGTGCGCCGTATTCACGAAGGCCATTACGAAGCGTCCGTTCTCTGTGAAGTCGAGATTCCCTACCTGCCTGCGGCTCCCAAGTTTGCAGCGGGTGTGGATGTCGGCATCAAGGATTTTGCCATCGTGACCGATGGCGTGAGGTTTAAGCATGAACAGAATCCGAAATATTACCGCTCCACCCTGAAAAGACTTCGTAAAGCTCAGCAAACCCTGTCCAGACGGAAGAAGGGCAGCGCACGTTACGGGAAAGCGAAAACCAAGCTGGCTCGGATTCACAAGCGCATTGTCAATAAGCGTCAGGATTTCCTTCACAAGCTCACCACCTCCCTGGTGCGTGAGTACGAAATCATCGGAACCGAACACCTTAAACCCGACAACATGCGGAAAAATCGCCGCCTTGCACTGAGCATCAGTGATGCGGGCTGGGGTGAGTTCATCCGGCAGTTGGAATACAAGGCAGCGTGGTACGGGCGACTGGTATCTAAAGTCAGCCCCTACTTTCCATCTAGCCAGTTGTGTCATGACTGCGGATTCAAGAATCCCGAAGTGAAGAATCTTGCCGTCCGTACATGGACTTGCCCGAACTGTGGGGAAACCCATGACCGAGACGAGAACGCTGCGCTGAACATTCGGCGTGAAGCGTTGGTGGCTGCGGGAATCTCAGACACCTTAAACGCTCATGGAGGCTATGTCAGACCTGCTTCGGCGGGCAATGGTCTGCGAAGTGAGAATCACGCGACTTTAGTCGTGTGAGGTTCAAGTAGCCGTGCACGGCCAGGATGCCGGGCGCGGGCTTCTCGGCGCTCACGCCCTTAGGCACGTAGAGCAGAGCGCTGAGCTGCTGACCGTTGGTGCCCATAAAGCGCACGTCGCGGACGCTGACCTGACCACCGGAAGTTTGCGTCCAGGCCGCCGTCAGGCCGCCGATCAGCACCAGCACCAGGCCCAGCACGAAAAGCTGAAGGCTGCGAGATGTTTTCAAGTTGACTCCTTTGCAGCGGTCGCCAGGGAAAATGGCGTCCGGCAGCGAGCACCCCGGACACGCGCCGGGCCGGTGGAGGATGAGAGCAGAGGGACAGCGCACCCCCACACGGCCAGTCGAGTCCAGATTTTGATGTGCTCTGACCTTGCCATCACACCACCCGCTGAACAGAAAGTCAATGCACTTGAACAGATGTTCACCTGCGGCCCCGTGCACCGACCAGAGGTCAGGCTTCACCTATGCTGACAGCGTGAACGACGACGCACCCGACGACCCGACCGACCAACAGGCCGCGCAGGCCGTTCAGGTCGCCCGCCTCTACTACCACCAGGGCCTGACCACCGGCGACATCGCCCGCGAGCTGGGGCTGTCGCGCCCCAAGGTCAGCCGCCTGCTGGCGCTGGCGCGGCGCAACGGCACGGTGGACATCCGTATTCACGACCCGCAGGGCCACCCGTGCAGCCTGCAAGCCCGCCTCATGGAGCGCTGGCCGGGCGTGCAGGCGCAGGTGGTCGGGCTGCCGCCGCACTCCACGCAGGACCTGCGGCTCGAGCGGGTCGCGCTCGCCGCCGCGCACTGGCTGGGCTCGGCGCTGCGGCCTGGGCTGGTGGTGGGGCTGGCGTGGGGCAACACCCTGGACGCCGTGAGCCGCGCCCTGACCCCGCGCCCGCTGAGCGGCGTGCAGTTCGTGCAGCTCAACGGCAGCGCCAGCGTGCTGGAACTCAGCTCGGGCTTCGTGGGCGGCACCCTGACCCGGCTGGCGCAGGCGGTGCGCGGGCAGGCCCACCTGTTTCCGGTGCCCACTTTCTTCGACGACCCCGCCACCAAACAGGCCATGTGGCGCGAACGCAGCGTGCAGCACGTCGTGCAGTTGCAGCGGCAGGCCGAGCTTTTGCTGTTCAGCGTGGGCAGCCCGCACGCCGCCTTGCCGAGCCACGTCTACGCCGCCGGGTATCTGGACCCCGACGACCTCACGCAACTGGAACGCGAGGGGGCCGTGGGCGACATCGCCACCATGTTTTTCCGCGCCGACGGGAGCTGGGACGGCCTGTCGCTCAACGCACGTTCCAGCGGTCCCGACCTCGCGCTGATTCGCGACCACCCGAACACCGCCTGCATCGTGGCCGACCCCGGCAAGGCGGCGGCGCTGCGGGCGGCGCTGGACGGCGGGTTGCTGCGAACCCTGATCGTGGACGAAACGACGGCGGCGGGCGTCCTAGGCGAGGGCTGAGAACCAGGGGCAGCCGGCCCAATCCCCAACTCGCCTTCACACCGTTATCAGGCCCGGCACCTGCGGGGGCGGCAGACTCGGGGCAGTTCACCACAGGAGGTACACCATGACTGGACCCTACGACCGCCCGACTTCCCCGGCCAGCGAACCCACCGACACCCCGGCGCCCATGCCCGAGCGTTTGCCCGGCGGCACCGACACCGGCCCGGTGATGGACCCGCCCACCAACCCGGACACCCCGGGAATGCCCGAGCCTCAGCCGACCTCTAATCCCGACCTGCCGGGGATGCCGGAGCCGATGCCTGCGATGTAACAAGGCAGAGGGAGAGGGCGGAGAGCAAAGGGACAAATCCCTTCGCTTTCCACCCTCTCCCCTTTTTATTCGGCTGCTCGCCTACTTGCCGTTTTTGGTCAGACGCCAGAGCGTCACGCCGTTGCTGACCATCAGCGCGAGGCACAGCAGCGCCATCGGCCACTGCTCCTTTTGCACAAAACGAATGGTCAGGATGCCCCAGCCGCAGAGCAGCGCCGTCACCAGCCAGATGCGCCACTGCGGCGCGTTCATGCCTTTTGCCTCATGCGGGCAGCATAGAGCGCAAGGCCGGAGACAGGTGCCCCCTTCAGCGGGCGGGCGCCGGAGCGAGTGCGGCTTGCAAGGCCGCCTCGGCGTTAAGCAGGCCGGCGCCGCAAGTGTGGCGCGGGTCGGTGTCGCAACGCCCGCTGGCGAAGGGCGTGACCTGACGGGTCAAGAGGGTAGTCAGAGTTGCGCGCGACAGCTCGGGGCGCACGCTGAGCAGCAGGCTCGCCACGCCCGCCGCGTGCGGGGCCGCGAAAGACGTACCGTTGGGGTCGCGCTCGCCGCCGCTGCCGCTGACACTGCTCGCCACCACGCCGTGCGCGGGATCGCCGCCGGGCGCACCGAGAGACACCGCCCGGCCCCAGTTGGCGTAGCCGGGGCGCAGGCCGCGTTCGTCCACGCTCGTTACCGTCAGCACGTTGCGGCACCCGGCGGGCGAGTAGCCGCTCGCGTCGCGCCCGTCGTTGCCCGCGCCGACCACGACCAGAGCGCCTTTGGCGGTCACGTCGTCCACCGCTTTCTGAATGCGGGCGTCACAGCCGGTCAGCGGAATGAAGTCGGCAAAGAGGCTGAGGTTGAGCACCCGCGCCGGGTTGGGGTTGTTCGGCACGCCGGGCACGCTCAGGCCCGCCGCCCAGCGCAGGCCGTCCACCAGGTCCTGCGGGGCGATTTGACCGTTCACGTCGGCCACCCGCACATGCACGATGCGGGCGCGGGGGTTGATGCCCGCCATGCCGCGCCCGTCGTGCGCCGCCGCAATCAGGTTGGCGACAATCTCGCCGTGGTAGGCGAACTGCCCCACCGCGCCCGCATCGCGGTCACGCCTGCCGCCGTCCCCAGACCGCGCCGCGTCCGACACGAAGTCGTACCCGTTCACGACCCGCCCGGCGAGTTCCGGCGAGGCCACGTAGCCGGTGTCCAGCACCGCCACCGTGACGGGAGCAATGGTTTTTTGCGCCTGCCACAGCGCCCACGCCTGCGGCATGCGGATGGCGGCGAGGTTCCACTGCCGGGGATAGAGAGGGTCACGCGGCAAGAAGGTGGCGGGGGCGGGGACTGGAGCAGGCAAGGGAGCTGAAGCGGGCAGCGTCGGCGGCGCGACTGGCCCGGCAGGCAGCGGCGTGAACGTGCCTTGCAGGGACGGCAGAGACGAGGAAGGCGTGACCGGTTGCAGCGTGGGCAAGGTGGATTGGGCCGCCCCCGCCCCGGCGACCAGGGCGGTGAACAGCAGAGCGCGCTTGAACATTTGCCCAGTGTCTCCCGCCGGGCTGACCTAGAGCTGAGGAAGCGGCCAAGGCGCTCGGAGGAGCCCGCGCCCCTAGAGCATTTGACAAAAAGATGGCACAGCTTTTTGGCGAGCAGAGCGAGTACAAAACACTGAGCAGAACGGAGAATGGAGCGGGTGGCGGTGCTGTCCCGGCGCACGCGTAATTCGGAGAGCTGCTCTAGAATCTGTGCCATGCCCCCTGCTTCTTCAGCCTCCCGGCCTGTCGTCGTGCTGACCGGCGCGTCCAGCGGCATCGGCCTCGCCACCGCCGAGGAACTCGCCGCGCAGGGTTACGCACTGGTGCTCGCGGCCCGCCGCGCCGACACGCTGCGCGACCTCGCCCGGCGGCTCGACCCCAGCGGCAGCCGGGTCATCGCCGTGCCCACCGACGTGACCGACGACGCCTCGCGCCGCTCGCTGTTGCAATTCGCCCACGACCACTTCGGGCGGGTGGACGTGCTTATCAACAACGCGGGCGTGACGGTGGAAAAAGGCTGGTGGTGGGACGACCCCGACCCGCTGCGGGTCGTCCGGGTCAATCTGGAAGCCCCCATCGAACTCACCCGGCTGGTGCTGCCGGACATGCAGGCGCGGGGCAACGGCCACATCGTCAACATCGGCTCGGTGGCGGGGCGGGCGGCGACCAACGGCATGTACTCGGCGAGCAAATTCGGCATTCGCGGCTTTTCGCACGGGTTGCGGCGTGAGCTGCTCGGCAGCGGCATCGACGTCAGTCTGGTGGCTCCCGGCTTCGTGCAGAGCGAGATGACCGCCAAGGCCAAGCTGCCGATGCCGGGGCCAGAAGTGGTTGCCCGCGCCGTGGCCGACGTGCTGCGCCGCCCGCAACCGGAAGTCATCGTGCCACGGGTCTACGCTGCGCTCGCGCTGATGAACAGTGTCGCGCCGAAGTTGGGGGATTTGCTGGTGAGTCGGGTGGTTATTGCGCGGCGGTATCAGCACGGGGGAAAGGGCAAATAGCGAAGGGAAACAGGAGAAAGGGCCGCCTCCACACGGGAAAGCGGCTTCTCTTTCTCATTCTGAGAGCATCAAGCGGAAAGACATGTCGTTGACCCTCTCCACTGGTGGGAGAGGGCCTTGCGAAGCAAGGGGTGAGGGGGCGTCCAGACCAGGTCTAGCGAACCCTCATTCTGCCCAATGCTCTAGGGATGCCGCCGGTCCGCAAAAATCTGCTGGGCGCTCAGGTCGCCCGCCACCTTCACGTAGCTGCCGTTCTCGGCGAGGTCCCAGCTGCCGCGCTCGTCGGCCCACTCGGTGTCCATGATTTGCAGAAAGGTGGCGCGGTGGCCGTCTTCGAGCACCGGGGCGATGACCTCCACCCGGCGGTCGAGGTTACGGCTCATCCAGTCGGCGCTGCCGAAGTAGACCTCGGGCTGCCCGCCGTTGCCGAAGGCGTAGATGCGGGCGTGTTCGAGGTAGCGCCCCAGCAGACTCCGCACGCGAATGTGCTCCGAGAGGCCCGGCACGCCGGGGCGCAGGCAGCACACGCCGCGAATGACCATCTCGATTTCGACGCCCGCCTGCGACGCCCGGTACAGCGCCTCGATCATGCCGGGGTCGGTGAGCGAGTTGAACTTGAGCCGCGCCCAGCCGCCGCGTCCGGCCTGCGCGTGTTCCATTTCGCGCTCCAGCAGGGCCTCGAAACCGCTGCGGGCGGTGTCAGGGGCGACCAGGAGGTGCTGGTACTCGGCCTCGGCGTACCCGGTGAGGTGGTTGAACAGCTCGGCCACGTCGGCGCCGAGTTCGCCGTCGGCGGAAAGCACGCTGAGGTCGGTGTAGAGCCGCGCCGTCTTGGGGTTGTAGTTGCCGGTGCCGACGTGGACATAGCGCCGCAGCCCGCCTTCCTCGCGCCGCACGACCAGCGTGACCTTGGCGTGGGTCTTGAGGCCGGTGATGCCGTAGACCACGTGCGCCCCGGCGCGCTCGAGCTTGCGGGCCCAGGAGATGTTGCGCTGCTCGTCGAAGCGGGCCTTGAGCTCGATCATCGCCACGACCTGCTTGCCGTTTTCGGCAGCGGTGCGCAGGGCGCCGAGCAACCGGGGGTCGTCGCCGGTGCGGTAGAGCGTCTGCTTGATGGCGAGTACCTGCGGGTCACGGGCCGCTTCTTCCAGAAAATTCAGTACGTTGACAAAGGAGTCGTAGGGATGGTGCAGCACCACGTCGCCCTGCCGCAGCGTCTCGAAAATGCCGCCCTCGTCGTCGTCGAGGTCCGGCACGGCGGGGGTAAAGTCGGGGTAGGACAGGTCGGGACGCCTGACGGAAACGCCCATCAGGCTTTCCAGCACACTGGCAAGCTAAGTCGGCGGAAAGCACGCTGAGGTCGGTGTAGAGCCGCGCCGTCTTGGGGTTGTAGTTGCCGGTGCCGACGTGGACATAGCGCCGCAGCCCGCCTTCCTCGCGCCGCACGACCAGCGTGACCTTGGCGTGGGTCTTGAGGCCGGTGATGCCGTAGACCACGTGCGCCCCGGCGCGCTCGAGCTTGCGGGCCCAGGAGATGTTGCGCTGCTCGTCGAAGCGGGCCTTGAGCTCGATCATCGCCACGACCTGCTTGCCGTTTTCGGCAGCGGTGCGCAGGGCGCCGAGCAACCGGGGGTCGTCGCCGGTGCGGTAGAGCGTCTGCTTGATGGCGAGTACCTGCGGGTCACGGGCCGCTTCTTCCAGAAAATTCAGTACGTTGACAAAGGAGTCGTAGGGATGGTGCAGCACCACGTCGCCCTGCCGCAGCGTCTCGAAAATGCCGCCCTCGTCGTCGTCGAGGTCCGGCACGGCGGGGGTAAAGTCGGGGTAGGACAGGTCGGGACGCCTGACGGAAACGCCCATCAGGTCGGCGGTGCCCAGAGGCCCTTCGAGCATGAAAATGTCAGCGGGGTCGAGGTTGAGCTTGTCCTGGAGCAGCTCGAGCATCTCTGCCGGCATCCCACCTTCCATTTCGAGCCGCACCGCCGACCCGAAGCGGCGCCGGCGCAGGCCGTCCTCGATGGTGGCGAGCAGGTCTTCGGCTTCTTCCTCCTCGAACTCGTAATCGGTGTTGCGGGTCACGCGGAAAACGTGGGTGGACATCACCTTGCGGCCCTTGAACAGCTCGCCGATGTGCTCGGCAATCACGTCCTCGAGCAGCAGCAGGTGCTCGCCGATCGCCACCACGCGCGGCAGCACGCCCACCGGCACCTTCACGCGGGCGAAGTCGGGGTCCTCGCCCTTTTTCGTCTTGAGCAGCACGCCGAGGTTGAGGCTGAGGTTGCTCATGTACGGAAAGGGGTGGCTGGGGTCCACGATGAGCGGCGTCAGCACCGGCTGAATCTCGGCGAGGTAGTGCTCACGGAGCTGTGCCCGCTCGCGCTTGCCGAGGTCTGCCACCCCGACCAGCCCCACCCCGGCGTCGCGCAGGTCGCGCAGGATGTGGCGGGCGGCGTGCTCGACCTCACGCAGCATGGCGTGGGTCTGCTCGCGCACCAGCTTTAGGGTTTCGCGCGGCAGCAGTCCGTCGGGGCTGGGGGTCTGCACGCCCGCCGCAATCTGGCGGTGAACGCCCGCCACGCGCACCATGAAAAATTCGTCGAGGTTGCTGCCGCAAATCGCCACGTACTTCAGCCGCTCGAGCAGCGGATTGCGCTCGTCGCGCGCCTCGGCCAGCACGCGCTCGTTGAAGGCCAGCCACGACAGCTCGCGGTTCAGAAAGCGGCTTTCGGGGTTGGCGACGGTGGTCAGGGTCTGCACCGGGCCGGACGCGCGGGCAGCCTTGGCGGATTTCTTGTGCTCCCCCCGGGGTTCGGCGGGGGTGGGCGAGACGGCAGAATCGGCAGACACGGTGTTCACTCCTTGAGATTTAGCGCACGGCTGCCAAGCTGCGGTCAGCCGACTGTCCTAAAAAGTTTCAGCACCTTTCGGGCCTCAGCCGGCAAAACGGCACCTGACGGCGGGAAGGGCTGACGGCTGGAAAGGCGCCTTCAGCATAGCGCCCGCACCTGCTCCGCCCTTTTTGGCTGTGCGGCCCGGCTCACGCGCCCTGTCCCGTAAATCATGAACAGTTCCGCCGGAATCCGTATCAGGCCCCGGTCATGCCCCCGGCGCACACTGGAGCAATGGCATTTCTTTCTTCCCTGTTTCTGTCGGCGGCGCTGTTTTCATCGGCGGGTCTGGCGGGCGGCGCGGCTCCGGCTCCCCAAGCCCCTGCCCTACCAGCCAACCTGACGACCCGGACCTGGGTGCTCACCGACCTCGCCCCCGGTGGCAAGCTGCGCCGGGTGACGGGCGAACGACCCACCCTGACCTGGACCGTGCAGCCCGGCGGCCTGCAACTGAGCGGCAGCACCGGCTGCAACACCTACCGGGGGCCGGCGACGGTCACGGGCCAGCAATTGAAAGTTTCCGCGCTGGCGACCACCCGGCGCGGCTGCGCACCCACTCAGGCCCAGCAGGAAAACGACTTTCTGACCCTGCTGCGCGGCGCCAGCCACTACCGCCTCAGCGGGCAAACCCTGACGGTGTACGCGGCGAGCACCGCCCGCCTGGTCTTCACCGCGGCCCCCGGAGGTTCCATGACCACCCCGTCCAACACGCCTGCTGGGGCCAACACGCCCACCGGCACGACGCTGAAGGCCGCGCAACTCGCGGGCGACTGGCAACTCACCGACCTGCGTGAGGGCGGTCAGGCGGTCACCCTGCCCGCCGACGCGCCCTTTACCTTCACCGCGAGCGGCACGAACACCCTGCGCCTGAGCGGGATGGCCGGCTGCAACCGCTTGATGGGCGAAGTGACCCTCAGCGGCGCAGGCCTTACCTTCGGTCCCCTCGCCGCCACCCGGATGGCCTGCGAGGACATGACCGCCGAGCAGGCCCTATCCCGCGTCCTGCAAGGATCCGGGCAAGTCACCCTCAAGGGCGACACCCTCACCTGGCACCGCAGCGGGGGCGAAGTCGTCCTGACGCGACGTGCTCCGGCGGCCACCACTGCCGACCTCAGCGGCAGCTACCGCCTGCTGAGCGTGAACGGCACCGCTGCCGACGCCCGCCGCACTGTAAGCCTCACCTTCAAGGCGGGGCAGGTCGGAGGCTTCGACGGCTGCAACAGCTTCGGCGGCGAGTACAGCCTCGACAAGGCGGGGCATCTGACGGCGGGCAACCTCGTCACCACTCTGCGCGCCTGCCCTGACCAGCTGGACCAGCCCATCCTGACGGCGCTGCTCGGTCAGGCGCCGACGGTGCAGCTCCGGGGCCGAACCCTGACGCTGGACGCTGGCGGGGAACGGTGGGTATTCGAGCGGGAATAATTTCAGTAAGAAAAAGGGGCCGGAGAAATCAAATCTCCGGCCCCTTTTCTAGTCCAGTGTCGCGCTCAGACCCGTCCCAGCAGCAGCGCCGCGTTCTGTCCACCGAAGGCGAACGAGTTGCTCAGCGCGTAGTCCACCTGCCGCTCGCGGGCGCCCTCGGGGATGAAGTCGAGGGGCAGCTCGGGGTCGGGGTCGGTCAGGTTGATGGTGGGGGGCAGCAGCCCGTCGGCGAGGGCCTGCGCCACGGCAATCGCTTCAATCGCGCCCGCTGCGCCGAGCAGGTGCCCGGTCATGGACTTGGTGGAGCTGACCGCGAGCTGCGCCGCGTGGTCGCCAAACACGTGCTGAATGGCCTGCGTCTCGTGCAGGTCGTTGAAATGGGTGCTGGTGCCGTGCGCGTTGATGTACCCCACCTGCTCGGGGTTCACGCCCGCCGTGTGCAGGGCCATTTTCATGGCGAGCTGCGCGCCCGCGCCCTGCGGGGCTGGCATGGTGATGTGGTAGGCGTCGGCACTCACGCCAAACCCGGCGACTTCGGCGTAGATGGTCGCGCCGCGGGCTTTGGCGTGCTCGTATTCTTCGAGGACCACCACGCCCGCGCCCTCGCTGAGCACGAAGCCGTCGCGGGTGGCAGAAAAGGGCCGGCTGGCGTGCTCGGGGTCGTCGTTGCGGGTCGAGAGCGCCTTCATGTTGGAAAAGCCGCCCACCGCCATCGCCGTAATGGAGGCCTCCGCGCCGCCCGCGAGCATCACGTCGGCCAGGCCGAGTTGGATGTAACGGGCCGCTTCGCCAATCGCCCCGGTGCCGGTGGCGCAGGCGGTGACGACGGTGCTGCTCGGCCCCATTGCGCCGTAGCGCATGGCGATGTGGCCGGTCGCCATGTTGGCAATCTGCATAGGGATGAACATGGGTGAAATGCGTCCAGCGCCGCGCTCCACGTACACGCGGGCCTGGTCCTCGAAGGTCTTCATGCCGCCGATGCCGCTGCCGACCAGCGTGCCGGTGCGCTCGCCGCGCAGGTCCTCGGCGCTCAGGCCACTGTCGCGCACCGCGAGTTCGGCGGCGCTCAGGGCCAGCAGGGTGTAGCGGTCGAGTTTGCGGGCCTCGCGGGGATCCACGAAATCGTCGAGGCTGTCGTGCACTTCGCCCGCGATTTTGCTCGCCGTGTCTTTGGCGTCGAAGCGCGTGATCGGCCCGATGCCGTTTTTGCCGGCCCGCTGCGCCTCGGCGTAGGCCTTTGCCCCGACGCCGATGGGCGTGACCGGGCCGAGGCCGGTGATAACGACCCGTTTGAGTCCAGAAATCATGTCGTCTCCTTTTGAAGTCCCAAATTGAACATTGAAAGCCCACATTGAACGTGAGTTGAACGCTCAAAAAAAGCGGAACACGGAGGGTCAACCCCCGCGCCCCGCCTCAAAACCACGCCAAGGGGCGCGTTTTACTGGTTGTTGTCGATGTAGTCGACCGCGGCCTGCACGGTGCGGATGGTTTCGGCGGCTTCGTCGGGAATGGTCACGCCGAATTTGTCTTCCAGGCCCATGATCAGTTCCACGGTTTCCAGGCTGTCGGCGCCGAGGTCTTCCACGAAGCGGGCTTCGGGGGTCACCTTGCCTTCGTCCACACCGAGCTTGTCCACAATCACATCTTTCACGTCATCAAAAGTCGCCATTACCAAATTCCTCCTGAAACTGAAGTGCCCGCAGTGTACACGCCGGGCAGAAGCGGGGGCGCAAGGCTGAACGGGGTGCAACGAGCCGCCCGCTTCCGTCAATTCGGGTTCATACCGCCGTCCACCCCGATGGTCTGCCCAGTGATGTACCCGGCGCCCTCCGAGGCGAGAAAGGCGACCAGCGCGGCGACTTCTTCGGGCTGCCCGAAGCGGGCCAGCGGAATATTCGCCTGATACTGCTTTTTAGTGTCCTCAGGCAGCTTCGCGGTCATGTCCGACTCGATAAAGCCCGGCGCAATCGCGTTGACGGTGATGCCGCGCCCGCCGTATTCCTTGGCGAGGGCGCGGGTCAGGCCGATGAGGCCCGCCTTGCTCGCCACGTAGTTGGCCTGACCGGGGTTCCCGGCGAGGGCGACCACGCTCGAAACGTTGACGATGCGCCCGCTGCGATTCTTCATCATGTGCTTGAGGGCGGCGCGGCAGGCGGCGAAGGCGCTCGACAGGTTGGTTTGCAGCACGGCGTCCCAGTCCTCGTCCTTCATGCGAATGGCGAGGCCGTCGCGGGTAATGCCGGCGTTGTTCACCAGCACGTCGAGGCGGCCCAGCGCGGCGATCACGTCCTCGACGAGTGTTCCGGCGTTGGCGGGCTGCGAGAGGTCGGCACCAAAGACCTGCGCCGCGCCGCCCGCCGCCCGGATGTCTGCGGCGACCTGCTGCGCCTCGGCTTCTCCCCGGCCATAGTGAACGGCCACCGTGAAGCCGTCCTGGGCGAGTCGCAGGGCCATGGCCCGGCCCAGACCCCGGCTCGAACCAGTAACGAGGGCGACGCGGGCGGGAGCGGGAGAAATTTCGTTGTGGGTCATGACTTTCCTTTCGGGGGGTGAAGCTCAGACGCTCAGCGGGCGGACGTCAGCGTGAGGTGCCACGCCCGCGCCACGGACAGACGCTCGCCGCCGGTGGCCGTTTCGAGGGCACAGGTCCAGATGTTGGCGGAGCGCTGGCACATCAGGTCGTAGACCTTTTGGCCGCCGCTGAGCAGCTGCGCGTCCGCCCGCTGGCCCACCTGCTGCCCGCGCACCTCGAACGTGCCCGCCTGATTCCAGGCCAGCTCCGGAAAAACGGCCTGGCCGCGCAGTTGTTCGCCGTCTTGCACCAACGTCAGCCGCAGGGCCGGAGCCGCTTCCCGCACGCTGGCGGTCCATTCGCCGGTCAGCGTGCGCGGCATCTGCTGCGACGTGACCGGAGGCTCAGATACGGCAGAGCCGCAGGACGCGAGGAGGGGAAGCAGCGTGAGGACAACGAGGCGTTTCATAGCACCGCTTATTCTGGGCTTCAGAGGGCAAAAGCCCGCACCTGTTCGGTTGAGCCGACATTTAGGGTTCGGGCGCCGGGCACAATGCGTTTGACCAGTCCGCTCAGCACGCTGCCGGGGCCAAATTCGATGAAAACCTCGGTCCCGAGTTCGGCCAGCGTCTGCACCGTCTCGACCCAGCGCACGCTGCCGGTGATTTGACGTTCGAGCAGGTCGGCGGTGTGGGTGGGGCTGTCCACCAACTCGGCGCTCACGTTGGCGACCACTGGAAACAGGTAGGGGCCGTAAGCGGCGGCGTGCAACTCGGCGGACAGCCCCTCGGCGGCGGGGCGCATCAGGGCGCAGTGGAACGGGGCAGACACCTTGAGCGGGATGGCCTTGAGGCCGCGCGTCTTGAGTTCGGCGCTGGCGGCGTCCACAGCGGCTTTTTCACCTGAGATGACCGTCTGGGTGGGCGCGTTGAAGTTGGCGGGCTGCACGACGCCAGCTTGCGCGGCGCAGACTTCGGCCACCACCGCCGGGTCGCCCATCACCGCGCTCATGGCACCGACGCCTTCGGGCACGGCCTGCTGCATCAGCTCGCCGCGCTTGCGGGTCAGGCGCAGCGCGTCTTCCAGCGTCAGCACGCCCGCCGCCACCAGCGCCGAGTATTCGCCCAGCGAGTGCCCGGCGGCCACCATCGGCGTCAGGCCGGTGTGCGCCTGCCACGCCCGGTAGGCCGCCACCGACGCGGCGACGAGCGCAGGCTGCTGGTTGGCAGTGCGGGTGAGGTCGTCGAGCGGGCCTCCCTCAATCAGCGAACGCAGGCCGGGCAGCGTGGCGTCCAGGGCCGCGTAGGTCTCCCCCGCCTGCGGAAACTCGCCTGCCAGGTCCGCGCCCATGCCGACGGCGTGCGAACCCTGACCGGGAAACAACGCGGCAATCTTGGAAGCGCTCAAGCGGGCACCTCCGCCGGCTGCGCGACCTGCGCGTGCAGCGAAGGCCGCCCGCCCCACCACTTCATCGTGCAGGCGGCCCAGCTCAGCCCGCCGCCGAAGACGACCATCAGCAGTTGCTGGCCGCCCTGAATGCGCCCGTCGTTGACCGCCTCGTACAGCGCGAGCGGCACGGTTCCGGCGCTGGTGTTGCCGTAGCGGTCGAGGTTGATGACGGTTTTTTCCATCGGAATCCCGAAGCGCTGGGTGGCGGCCTCGATGATGCGGATGTTGGCCTGGTGGGGAATCAGCCAGTCCACGTCGGCGTTGCTCAGGCCCGACTTTTGCAGCGCCTGGGTGCCCGAGTCGCCCAGCACCCGCACGGCGAACTTGAACACCTCGCGCCCGTTCATGGTGGGAACGCCGCGCATGATCTGGCCGTCGGGAAACTGGTCGGCGAGGTTGGAGATGTACAGCGCCGGCCCGCCCGCCGAGTCCGCGCCGAGCACGAAGTCCTGAAAGCCGTATCCGGCGGGCACCTCGCCCACCACCGCGCAGCCGCAGCCGTCGCCGAAAAGGATGGCGGTGTCGCGGTCGTCCTGGTCGAGCGCCTTGCTCAGGACCTCGCCGCCGAGGACCAGCACGTTTTTCGCGCTGCCGCCCAGAATCATGCCGCGCGCCATGCTCAGCGCGTAGACAAAGCCGCTGCACGCGGTAGACAGGTCATAGGCGCCCACCCCGGTCAGCCCGACCTGCCCGGCGACAAGCGCCGCCGTGGAGGGAAACATGGCGTCGGGGGTGCAGGTGGCGTAGATGACGAGGTCCACGTCTTTCAGCGCGTCCGGGTCACGCGCGAGCATGTCCTGCACGGCCTTCGCGCCGATGTGACTGGCGAACTCGCCGGGGGCGGAAAAACGGCGCTCGCGGATGCCGGAGCGCGACTCGATCCAGCCGTCCTCGATGCCCATGCGCGACTCGAATTCGTGGTTGTGAACGACCCGCTCGGGCACGTACATGCCGATGGCGGTAATGCCGATGGATTTCATTGGGGGCAGGCTAGCACTCCGCTTCGCCGCGCTCCGGGAGGCTGAACCGGGTTCAAATGTCGCACGAAGGCGGGGCGGTCAGGACGACTGTTTCCCAGTAGGCCCGCTCCACCACTTCAGCGCCGCCGCTCCCCAGCTCAGGCCACCGCCGAAACCGGCGAGCAGCAGTTGGTCGCCGTCTTTGAAGCGGCCCTGCGCCTGGGCCTCGGCCAGGGCCAGCGGAATACTCGCCGCGCTGGTGTTGCCGTAGCGGTCGAGATTGGTCACCGCCCGCTCGATAGGCAGCCCGAAGCGCTCGCAGGCGGCCTCAATGATGCGGATATTGGCCTGATGGGGAACGAGCCAGTCGATGTCGGCAGTGGTTTTGCCCGCCTGCCGCATGGCCTGCTCGGCGCTGTCGCCCAGGGTACGGACGGCGAACTTGAAGACCTCGCGCCCGTTTTGCGTCAGGTGCGGCCCCATTTCCGTGCCCTCGGGCAGCCGCAGCGCCGCGCCGCGCAGGTAGAGGTGCGGCCCGCCCGCGCTGTCGGCACCCAGCACAAAGGACTGAAAACCGTAGCCTTGCGGCACTTCCCCGATCACCACGCAGCCCGCGCCGTCACCGAAGAGGATGGCGGTGTTGCGGTCGTTCTGGTCCACCGCGCCGCTCATCACCTCGCTGCCGACAATCAATGCTTTTTTCGCCAGCCCGGCCCGGATCATGCCGTAGCCCACGCTCAGGGCGTACAGAAAGCCGCTGCACGCCACGCTCACGTCGAAGGCGGCGGCCCCGCGCAGGCCCGTGCCCCCGGCGATCAGCGCCGCCGTGGAGGGAAACATGGCGTCGGGGCTGCTCGTCGCGCAGATCACCAGGTTCACGCCGTCCAAGGCGCCAGGGAAGCGCCCGGCGAGGTCCTGCGTCGCCCGGATGCCGAGCACGCTGCTGCTCTCGTCGGGAGCCGCGTGGCGCCGCTCGCGGATGCCGGTGCGCGAGGTGATCCAGTCGTCGGAGGTGTCGAGGCGCGTCGCGTAGTGGGCGTTGGTGATCACTGCCGCCGGGGCGTAGGCGCCCACCGCCAGGATGCCGATGGCAGGCGCAGAAAGGGATGCCGTCATGACGTGACCGTAACACCTGCCCGGCCCGCCCGACAGGAAAATGGGGCTGTCTGAACCGGGTTCAAGGGCGCTACCCACCCGCAAAAGAAAAAGGCGCATCCCGCAGGACACGCCTCTCCCCACTTGAACAGCCTTATTCGGACTGCTGCTCGCCTTCGCTCTGAGCCGTTTCGGTCTGGCCCGCGTCGTTCTGAGCGGTTTCAGTCTGGGCAGGCTCGCTCTGCTCGGTGCCCGCAGCTTCGGTGCCGGTCGCTTTGGGGCTGGCCGCTTCGGTGCTCTGGCCTTCGCCGCTGAGCTGGGCGAGGGCCCGCTGGAGGCCGCGTTCGCGCAGCAGGCTGATGTAGTACGACTGCACGCCGTCCTGGCCGAGCTGCTGCACGAGCTGCTGCACGTTCATGCCGTTGGCCTGGGCGAGGTTCATCAGGGTCTGGTTGAACTCGGCCTCGTTCACCTGCGCGTTCAGGTCGGTGGCGAGCTGCTCGAGGGCGAGGTCACGGCGCACGCGGGTTTCGGCGTTCTTGGTGAGGTCGGCCTCGAACTCGTCGAGCTTGCCCTGCTCCTGCATGAAGGCTTCGTATTCCTTCCACTGCACGCCCTGGCGGCGCAGGTCGTCCTGAATTTCGCTCATCATGCCTTCGCGGCGGCGGTCGATCAGGGCCTGGGGAATCTCGACGGTCATGCCTTCCACGAGGTGGCCCACGAGTTCCTCGCGGCGCAGGTTGTCGCCTTCCTGCTGAGCGCGGCGCTCGAGTTCCTCACGCAGGTCGGTGCGCAGCTTGTCCATCGACTCGTAGTTCAGGCTGGTCGCGAACTCGTCGTTCAGGTCCTGAAGCTTCTTGCTGCTCACTTCGACGACCTTCACGCGCACGGTGTGCTCGGCGTGCTCGTGGTCGCCGTGCTGGTGGGCGGGCACGGTAATGTCCACCACGTCGCCCGCGCTCTTGCCGAGCAGGGCGTTGCGGACGTGCTCTTCGGCCATGTCGAGGTAGATGGGGTAGCTGCCGCCTTCCTCGCTGTCCCCCTCGCCGAGTTCCTGGATGGTCACCTGGTCGGCAGCTTCGATGGGACGCTCGGCCTTCTCGAACGAGGCGTTGCGCTCGCGCAGGTCGCTGAGGGTCTGCTCGAGCACCTCGTCGGTGATTTCGGGCGCCTGGGCGCTGACCTTGAGGCCCTGCCAGTCTCCGAGCTTGACTTCGGGGTAGGTTTCGCCCTTGACGGTGAACTCGAACGCCTGGCCGCTCTGCACGTCCTGGGGATCGACGGTGGCGTCCACGAGGTTGAGCCCCAGCTCGCGCAGGCCCTGCGAGTAGTGGGTTTCGAGCAGGCGGTCGCGCACCTGCGACTCCACGTAGCCCTTGCCCACGCGGTTCTCGATCACCTTGCGCGGCGCCTTGCCGGGGCGGAACCCGGGCACGCGCACGTCACGGGCGAGGCCCGCCCACACCTGGTCATAGGCGCGGTTCACTTCGGCGGCGGGCACCGACACCTTGAACTCGACCTTGTTGCCTTCCTTGCTGATCAGCTCTGCCATGAGTCTCCCATCTGGCCGCCCGGCTCCTCGCGCGGGCGGCGGTCCTTATCAGGTTGTGTTGTCGCCCTGTTGTGCCGGGCCGGGGTCCGAACCTGGACGACGCGGCGGGCGAGCGACAAGCCAACGGAGATGATACGGCTTTTCGCGCCACACATGCGAGCGCGGGCCGTCCGGGGGCTGACCGGCCCCGCTATGCTGCCCCCATGACCGTTCCCTCCACCACTCCCGATTGGGCTTACGAGCGCGAGCACTGGCGGCGCGGGCACTTCCGGGTGGCGGGCGTAGACGAGGCCGGGCGCGGCGCGTGGGCGGGGCCGCTGACGGTGGCGGCGGTGATTTTGCCCGGCACGTCGCAGGAGTATCCCTTCCGCGACAGCAAGCAACTGAGCCCCGCCGCGCGTGAGGAATACGCCGCCGAGGTGCGCCGGGTCGCCGTCGCCTGGGCCGTGGAACACGCCTGGCCGGAGGAAATCGACCGACTGAACGTGCTGGGCGCCACCCACGCCGCCGCGCTGCGGGCGATTGCCCGGCTGGAGCCGCCGCCGCAGGCCCTGGTGACCGATTACCTGCGCCTGCGGGCCGACCTGCCGCTGAGCGCGCCCCCCAGAGCCGACGCCCTGAGCTACAGCGTGGCCGCCGCCAGCCTGCTTGCCAAAACCGAGCGTGACCGGCTGATGCGCGAGCTGGACGCCGAGTTTCCCGGCTACGGCTTCGCGGCGCACAAGGGCTACGGCGCTCCCGCCCACCGCGCCGCGCTGCGCGAACTGGGCGTCACCGAGCAGCACCGCCGCTCCTACGCGCCGATTCGGGCACTGCTGGCGGCGCCGGAGCCGCTGCTTTGAGGGCCGACATCTGGCAGACTCCGGCCCATGAGTGAACGAGTGATGGCCGGACAGGTGGCGGAGATGCCCGCAGGCTTTCAGGGCGAAGTAAAGGTGGGCGGCGTGGGCGTGGTCGTCATCAACTACGAGGGCGAGTTCTACGCCCTGCGGAACAACTGCACGCACAAGGACTTTCCGCTGCTCGGCGGTGACGTGTCGAGCGGCAAAATCACCTGCGAAAAGCACGGCGGCAAATTTGAATTGACGACAGGAAAAGCGCGGGCGCTGCCTGCCGTCAAAGCGGTCAAGATTTATAAGACTGAGGTGGAAGGCGGGGCGGTGTACGTCTCCGAACTCTGAACGCAGGCGGTCAGGATTTGGGGAGGAAGATGCCGGATTTGAGGTCACGTAGGTTGACGCCCGTGACTTTGACCAGCAGGGCAGGTACTTCGTCGCCGCTGAGTGAAGGACTGAGAGCGCGAACATCGTTCACGAACTTGAGAGAATGATGCTGGGGGAAACGGTAAAGCGTTGCGCTGCCGTTTTGGGCAACCGGGGCCAGGTCAACGAAATAGGTGTCGGCATCCTTCTTGGTGAGCAGCATCACCACTTCGCCCGCCTTGAGGCCAGTCTTGACCGTCATTTGGGGCCATGTATCTGTTTCAGGGAAGCGCCGGTCTATGCCTCCGTAGCTGGCACTCCAACCCTGCTCCAGCTTGGGCGAGGTCAACGCACCAACGAGAAGGCCAATCATCTGATGGTAGAAGTTCATGCCCGCCACCGGTTGCGCCTGCGTTCCCAAACGCACTTTGAGCGGTCCGAAGGAAAGCAAAGGATTGTCGTAGCCCGAGAGCTTGATTTCCGGGGTCAGCGGCTCGCGCAACGTGTTGATGATGAGCATTTCGGCGGGTACGTAGCCCTGACCACCAGTAGTAAATCGGGGCATGAGGACACGCCACTGACCATCAGGAAAAGTGATGTACAAGGTGCCGTCAGGCTTGAATTTGGTCTTCAGGCCCGCTGATTCATAGGCTTGTTGTACGTCGTTGAGGCCGATATAACAATAGTCCGTGCAGTTTTGGAATTCAGCTAACCAAGCTGCGATAAACACGGCGTTTTTTGTCCCTCCCTCCTTGCGGGGGAGGTTGGGATGGGGGAGCGCAAATGGCGTCCTAGACAGCAAGATCTTGATCGCCCTCTGTAACGACCACAAAACTGCACGAACCATTGATATAAGCCCCTTGATATAAAGCCTTCTGACTGGGCGCGTAACAGGTTTTTCCCGCCTCGCGGCTGATGATAACCACGTCTCTTGTTGGGGCCTCAGCGTCAAGCACGCAAAGCTTTTTGGTTTCCAGGGGACTTTGGGACAGGGCCGGCAGTGCCGCGGTCACTTCGCGGAAAGTGCCGCCCCCCGCCAGCGCGTAAAAAGCAGCACTTGCCGCAAGAGCAACGCCAGCAGTCAAAGCAATCAATTTCGGCATGTTGTGTACTCCATTCAGGCTCAGGCCCACTTGCCAGGGCGAGCCGAGGTCCGCCAGGGCCAGGCGCAAAGCGTCTTGCGGCGCGTGCCCCGTCAGCACGTAACGGTCAACCAGACCGAGCGCGTGTTCTTCCAGCTCGTCCCGAACCTCCTGCGCGTGCTCGGGGGGCAAACCCAGCGTGGCGCGGCGCAGGTAACGGTCCAGATTGGCTTGGGCGAGCGGAGAGGACAGGGCAGCGTGCATGGGGACCTCGGGGGAAAGTTACTGGGCGCTTCGGGGGAGGAAGATGCCGGACTTGAGGTTGTTCAACGGCACGTGGCTCACCCGCACGGCCATGGCATTGATCCGTCCGCCGGTGGGATAGGGACCGAGTTGGGCGGGGTCTGCCACGAACCGCAACTGCTCATGTGCCGTCTTGAATTGTATTTTCCCGTCCTGGCCGACGGGAACGATGTCGGTGTCGTAGACCTCACCCGCCTTCTTGGTGAAGACCAGAACGACTTCGCCGGGTGGAAGGTCCGTCTGCGCCACACGAACGAGCGGGCCGGTTTCGCCACCGCTCAGGCTGTGGTTTTGCGGCTGCCCGTAGACCACGCTGCTCACCAATTCCAGCCCTAACCCCCGGTAAAAGGCCGGGCCGATATTCTGATGACCCTCGCCAAACCTGAGTTTCAGGTCTCCCACCGTCAGCGTGGGCTGGGCGTAGCCGCTGAGTTGTGGGGCAGCGCCGCCCTTGACTGGCCTATTCATCAGGTCAGATGCCAAGCCTGAAGCCAGGAAATAGAGGTCGTTGCCCACGGTGAAAAAAGGCACCATACGAATACGCTCACCGCCTGTCAGTGTTACCTGCCAGAGACTACCGGAAAGATGTTCGACGGTGCCCCCATGAGCAGAGACTGCTTTTTTCAGCGTGCTGAGGCTAATAAATGCGCCCTCATACGTCTTTTTGTCGTTGAAGGTATAGCAGGTCACACCGTTTTTCTCGCTCACAATGGTGATGTTGGAACCGCTCGGCTTGGTGCCGCGCACGCACGATGGTGTCACAGGCTGCGTCGTGCGAATGGGTAAGGTCAGGGGCGGGTTGCCACCGCCTGCCAAGGCGTACAGACCAGCGGTCACGGCGAGCGCGGCGATTCCACCTATAGAAATCAATTTCGGCATGTTATGCACTCCGTTCATTCCAGCACTCACGCGCAGGGGCGGGCCCAACTCGGCGAGTGCCTGGGCAAGAGCTTGTTCGGGGGCCGCGCCCCGCCACTCAAGCTGCTCGGCGCGGCAGTAGACGTGTTCTTCGAGTTCGTCCCAGACTTCCTGTCGCCTGCTCGCGGGCAGTCCGGCGGTGGCGCGGCGCAGGTACGTTTGCAGGGCGGGGGGCGGGGCGGTCACGGCGGTCATGGCCCTCAGCTCCCGGCGAGACGGTGCACGGCCCCGGTGAAGGTCTGAAACTCCTCGCGCTTCTGCGCCAGCCGTTGCCGGCCGAGGTCGGTAATCGCGTAGTACTTGCGCGGCTTGCCGTTGCGCCCGGCCTCGCCAAACTGCGCGGCGAGCAGGCCGTCCACTTCCAGGCGGTGCAGCGCGGGATACAGGCTGCCTTCCTTGAACTCGAAGTACCCGTCCGTCCGGTCCTTGGCCTCCTGAATGATGGCGAAGCCGTAGAGGGGCCGCCGTTCCAGGATGCTCAGGAGAATCAGGTCGAGATTGCCGCGCAACAGGTCAGGGTTCATGGTCACTCCTCTTCGGGCCTCGGCCACGCGGCGTCCCACGCGGTTGCGGCCCCACATAGCTATGTCTGTCTACATAGTCTGCCTAAGTTATTCGAATGTCAAGCCTAGTCTGCCTATGGTTCTAGAGATCAAAAAAGGGCCACGTCGCCGCAGCCCTCTTTTATGGCATCGATTTATTTCTGCACTGTCACCAAGTTGAGCGAGCCCACCGTACTCAGCGGCCCGGTAATCCAGCCCTTGACGTAGGTGCGGGCGGCGGCGGGGGCGGTGCTGTGGACCAGCGGCAGCCGCACGTTGGCGTTGTAGGTCAGTTCGTGAAGCTGCTTGTAGTAAGGGGCTTTCTGGGCCTGGGTCAATGCGGCGCGGCCCTTGTTCAGCGTGTTCAGGATGTTGCCGGGGTTGAAGCCGATGTCGTCGCTGCCCTTGTCGCCGTAGAAGGCACTGTAGAAGTTGTCGGGGTCGTTGTAGTCGCCACCCCAGCCGTAGAGGTACATCTGAAAGACCCCGGCGCGGCGGTCTTCGAGGTACTTGGGCCAGTCCTCGGTCTTCAGGTTGACCTTGATGCCGATGGCGCCCAGGTCGGCGGCAATCGCTTCGGCCACCGGCTTGGGGGTGGGGAGGTAGTTGCGGCTGATCGACGGATACCACAGGTCGATGCTGAAGCCGTTCGGGTAGCCGGCTTCGGTCAGCAGCCGTTTGGCGACCTGGGCATTGACCTTGACGGGCGGCACGTTCTTGCTGTTGGCCCAGGCCATGCTCGGCGGCAACATGCTGTTGTCCACGCTGCCCAGTTCACCCCAGAAGGCGTCCACGATGGCGGGGCGGTTGACAGCGAAACGGATGGCCTCGCGCACCTTGGCGTTTTTCAGCGCGGGGTGCCGCACGTTCATGTTCAGCAGGCCCACATTGAAGGAGGTCGGCAGCACCAGGGTCAGGCGCTTGTCGGCCTTGATTTGGGCCGTCGCTTCGGGGTTGAGGTTGCTGGTGAAGTCCACCGTTCCGGCGCGGACTTCGTTGAGGCGCTGCGCCGGGTCTTTGATGAAGCGGAAGACGAGGCGGTCCAGGGTACTCCTGGTGCCCCAGTAGTTGGGGTTGGGGCGGAAGTTGAGGCGGTCACCGGCCTTCCAACTTTCCAGGATGAACGCACCCGTGCCCACCGCACTGCCCGCTGGCGTGCCGTATCTGGTGCCCTGTTTCTTGACGGCGGTCGGGCTGGCGATACCGAAATAGTAGCTGCCGATGAGTGCCGGAAACGCGGTCACGGGCTTGTTAAGCGTGAACACCACGGTGTCGCCCGACTTGCTCACCGAACGCAGCAAACTGCCCGCCTCGCCCTTGTTGCCGCCGAGGAGTTGCGGCCAGACATCGAAGGTCGCGCCGTAGCGGTAGGCATTCTTCTTGTCCCACCAGCGGCTTACGTTAAAAATCACGGCGTCGGCGTTGAAGGGCGTGCCGTCGTGAAACTTGACGCCCTTACGCAGCGTGAAGGTCCAGACCGTCGCCGCCGCGTTGCTTTTCCAGCTCGTCGCCAGCGCGGGAACGAGTTCCGCCGTACCGGGCTTGAAATCAATCAGACGGTCATAAATCTGCGCGTCACCCTGCAAGCTGGGGCTGTCGCCGCCGTTGCCCGCGTTGAGGTTGACCGGTTCGCCGGGAGCGCCGTAGACAAGCGTGCCCGCAGCCCCCGCCTGAGAAAGCAGCGTCAATGTGAGCAACGTCAAAAAACCTTTTTGCATCTGAAACTCCTTACGCGGGGGAGATGCCGAACAGACCCCTGCATGATGGTTGATAAATTTTATCAGCTTTGAGAAAGAGCTCTAGAGTTTTCAGCCTGTTCCCGGCGCAGTGTCACGGCTACCCAGAGGGGTGACAAGCTGAGGGCATGAAGTCCTGGATGCTGCGGGCGCCCGCTGACGTTCTCTCCCCTGCTGACGAGGCGGCTTGCCGGGCGGCGTTGAGGGGGAGAACGGCGGCGCAGGTACCCGCCACACTGCCGAAATGGGTCTTTTTGCGCTGGCTGACGGAACAGGGTTTTTTGCTGCATGGGTCGCCTGTTGGCGAACTCACGGAACTGCGCCCGGCAGAGAAGGCTTACCGGCAGCCCGACGAGTTCAGCAACACCATCGGCGTTTACGCCGCATCGGACGGCATTTGGGCCATGATGTACGCCCTCCGCAATCCGCAGACCACTCAGATGAGCGATATGGGCCTGCGCCTCCAGAAAAATGGGCAGTGGGGCGAAATGTGCTATTTCATGTCTCTGGCGCCGAGGCAAGGGCAAGTCAACAGGGTGGAAGAGTTGCTCGTGAGTGGCACGGTCTACGTCCTGAGCAGGGAGGGATTTCAAAATTCATCGCCTTACCACAATCCTGGCCTCGGCGAAGTTCAGGAAAGTCATTGGGTTTGCCCCACTCCCGTCCGGCCCCTTTTCGCCGTGCCCGTGCAGGCCGCCGATTTTCCCCTGCCCGTGCGCCTGCATGACCGGGAGACGGTGGACGCCCGCTGTCAAGCGGACCCGTGGGGCTTTCCCTGGCTGGACCCTTAGAACACTTGCCAGAAAATGCCCCCCTCACCCCTGCCTTTGGCAGGCCCTCTCCCACTAGGGTAGAGGGTCGAAAGGCGAAACATTCCCAGGCCGCGCTACCCTGCGGCATGACCGCAGAGGCGACAGCTCCCGGCCCCAGGGCGCGGGCGTATCACGAGTACCTGGCCGCAGAGGGCTACCGCCCGCAGTTCGACGGCGACGGCGACGTGGAATTCAAGGCCGAAGGGTTTTACCTGTGCTGCTTTGCCAACGAGGACGACCCGCAGTACCTCTACCTCGCCGCGCCCAATGTCTGGGCGCTGGAAGACGCCGGGGAGCGCACGCAGGCGCTCGACATCGCCATGCACCTGCAAATGCTTTACAAGGGCCTGAAAGTAGTCGTGCTGAGCGACACGGTGTGGATGAGCTACCAGGGCTTTCTGGAAGACGAAGCCGCCTTTCGCGGCGTGTTGGGCCGGGTCATCGACCTGCTGCTCACGGGGGTGCGCGACTTTCACCGCCGGATGCGTGAGGAAACGCTTCCTGCCGAGGAACACAGCGGAGTGCAGGCGTGAGCGCCGCGCCCGCCCCGGCCCTCATCGCCCTGCTGTCCCTGAGCGCCGCCGACGCGTTGGGGGCCGCCACCGAATTCAAGACGCCCGAGGCGATTCGCGCCCGCTACGGCGAGAGCATTTCGACCTATCAGCCCGGCAGCGTCTTCGGGTTCGCGCCCGGCGAGGCCACCGACGACAGCCAGATGGTGGCGGCGACCCTGCTCGGCTACCGAAAGGGCGACGGGCTACCGGGCGTTCTCGCGGGCCTGCGCGACTGGCTGTCCACCGCGCCGCCCGACGTGGGGGGGCTGACCCGCGCCGCGCTGCGCCTGGGCACCCTCGACGGCGGCGTGCGCGCCTGGGAACACAGCCGCTTCCAGAGCGCGGGCAACGGCGGCCTGATGAGAATCGCGGCGGTGTGGCTGCGCGGCTTTCAGGGCGAGGAATTGAACCGCGAAAGCGCCCTCGTGACCGCGCTGACCCACGCCGACCCGCGCTGCGTGTTCGCGTCGGTGTTTTTTACGGCGCTGCTGGGGCGGCTGGCGGCGGGTCAACCCTTCCAGGCCGCCGCTGAGGAGAGTCTGCAAGTGATGGACGCCTCCGACGCCCGCTCCGTGCTGCTTGATGCTGGATTGTTCGGCGTGGACACCCGCGCGGCTTTTGGCGCCTTCAAGGCCACCGAGCGTCAGGCCCGCGCCGACGTGCGCCGGGCAGCCCGCGCGGGCCTGAGCGGGCAGGTGAGGTCGCAGAGCGGCTACGTGCTGGACACCTTGCAGGCGGCGCTGGCACACGCACAGGCGGGCACCTGGCTGGGGTGCGTGGAGCCCGCTGTGCTGCTCGGCGACGATTCCGACACGGTGGCCTGCGTGGTCGGCGCGCTTTGCGGGGCACGGGGGCTGACCTCCCCCGAACTGGAGGTGCCGGAGCATCTGCTGCCGGAGCTGCGGCTGGGCCACTCCTGGCCGGGGTGGCAGCGGGATTGGGCCTGCACCGAGCATTTCCCCGAACTGCTGGCATGACCGAAGAGGAGTTTCTGGCGCTGGTGCGGCACAACCCGGTCAACGCGGCCCTGCTGGACCGGCTGCCGCAACTCGCTGCCTTTGCGCCGGGAGCCCTGCTGGTGGCAGGCTCACTGTTCGGCACCGTCTGGAACGTGCAAAGTAGCAACGACCCGGCGGCGCACATCAAGGACTACGACCTCTTCTACTGGGACGCCGACCTCAGCTACGAGGCCGAGGACGCCGTGATTCGGCGGGCGGCGCTGCTTTTCGCCGACCTCAGTGCCCCCATCGAGCTTCGCAACCAGGCCCGCGTGCACCTGTGGTTCAATCCCAAGCACGGCCTGAACCGCCCGCCCATCCGGAGCGTGCAGGAAGGCATAGACCAGTTTCTCATCGAGTGCACCTGCCTGGGCATCGACGCGCAGGGGAATGTTTACGCGCCCTACGGCCTGGACGACATGGCGGCGGGCCTGCTGAAACGCAACGCCCTGAACCACTCGCCGGGGCTGTACGCCGCCAAAGCGGAGAGCTACCGCGCCCGCTGGCCCTGGCTGCGAGATGTGCCTGTGTGATGCAGCGGCGTGATACCGGGCAAGTGTCGCCCGGTGAACAGCGAAATGGAGGACGGCCCCGTTAAACTCTAGGTATGTCTGAAAAAATTGTCATCGTGGCGGCCAAGCGCACGCCCATCGGCAGCTTCATGGGAAGCCTGAAAGACGTGTCGGCGGTCGACCTCGGCGTCACGGCGGCGGGCGCAGTCCTGAGCGGCGTGAGCGACGAAGTGAAGGCCGACATTGCCGACGTCATCGTGGGCTGCGTGCTCCAGGCGGGCCAGGGCATGAACGTGGCGCGGCAGGTGGGGCGCGGCGCCGGGCTGCCCGACGCGGTGCCGGGACAGACCATCAACCGCATGTGCGGCAGTGGTTTGCAGTCGGTGGTGAGCGCCATTCAGGGCCTCAAGTCCGGCGACGGCCAGATTTACCTCGCGGGCGGCACCGAGTCCATGAGCCGCGCGCCCTACCTGCTCCCCAAGGCCCGTGAAGGCTACCGGCTGGGGCACGGCGAGATTCTCGACACCATCCTGACCGACGGCCTGACCGACGTGTTCCACAACTACCACATGGGCACGACCGCCGAGAACCTCGCCGAGAAATACGGCATTTCCCGTGAGGACCAGGACGCCTTCGCGCTCGAATCACAAAAGCGCGCCGCCGCCGCCATCGAAGGCGGATACTTCGGCGACGAAGTGGTGCCGGTGGAAGTCCCGACCCGCAAGGGCCCGGTGACCTTCGACAAGGACGAGCACCCCCGCGCCACGTCGCTCGAAGCGCTCGCCAAGCTGCGGCCCGCCTTCAAGAAGGACGGCGGCACCGTCACGGCAGGCAACGCCAGCGGCATCAACGACGGCGCGGCGATGGTGCTCGTCACCACCGAGAGCTACGCGCAGGAACGCGGGCTGCCTATCCTGGCCGAGGTGAAGGGCTACTCGAACGTGGGCGTGGACCCGGCCATCATGGGTATCGGCCCGGCCTACGCGGTGCCGCTGGCGGTCAAGCGGGCGGGGCTGTCGATGAGCGACGTGGACCTCTTCGAACTCAACGAAGCCTTCGCCGCGCAGAGCCTCGCCGTGCTGCGCGACCTGGGGCAGCAGGGGGCCGAGGTGGACCCCGCCCACGTCAACCTGACCGGCGGCGCGATTGCGCTGGGCCACCCCATCGGCGCGTCGGGTGCCCGCGTGCTGACCACGCTGATTCACCAGTTGCGCCGCACCGGCAAGGAAACCGGCGTGGCGAGCCTGTGCATCGGCGGCGGCATGGGGATTGCGCTGGTGTTGCAGGCCCGCTGACACCGACCCGCTTACACCGGGGGCGTAGAGCATTTGACATAAGAGTGCTTGGCGTTTTTGACCCTCTACCCTTGTGGGAGAGGGCCTTGCGCAGCAAGGGGTGAGGGGGTCTTTAAACAGGTAAGGGCGGAGGGGAACAGAATCCTCTCCGCCCTTCCTTTTGCCGCTGCACCCTCTACCCTGTCCCCATGTCCGACGCCGTGACCACCCTTTTCACCGCCATTCACGCCAACAACCCCGAGGGCGTGCGCCTGCTGGTGCGGGCCGAGCCGGAACTCTTGCAAGCGCGCAGCCCGAGCGGCCTGTCGCCGGTCATGTTCGCGGCGTACTACCAGCGGCCTTACGTGCTCGACGTGCTGCTGGCGGCGGGCCCGGAACTGGACGTGTTCGAGGCGGCGGCGACGGGCCAGCCCCTACCGGAAGGAGCGGACGTGAACGCCTTCAACCCCGACGGCTTCACGCCCCTACACCTCGCCGCCATGTTCGGGCGCACGGAGGCGGCGCGGGCGCTGCTCGGCGGCGGGGCGGACCTGCACGCGCTGAGCCGCAACCCGCAGCGGCCTCTCCCCTGCACTCGGCGCTCGGCGGGCGACAGTGGGAGACGGCGCGGCTGCTGCTGGAGCAGGGCGCCGACTCGCACGCCGCGCAACCCGGCGGCTGGACCCCGCTGCTGCTGGCGGTGCGCGAGGGCGCGGCAGACCTGGTGGCCGAGTTGCTGACGCGGGGCGCCGACCCCCACGCCCGCACCAACGACGGCGAGAGCGCGGCGGACCTCGCGCGGGACAACGAGCACGAGGGGCTGCTGCGGCAGTTCCCGGTGCTGGCCCAGGCGGGCACCGAGAGCCAGGACGCCCCACCTCGCCCAAACTGAGCCGCAATTAACGATTCCACCGCAATCGGTAAGAAACTTCCAACCCACCGCCGCCGCCGAGCAGCCACAATGCCGGTATGGACGAACTGAATAAAACCACGGCCACCGGCACCGTGACCACCAACACCGACGCCGGAGCCGACAGCGCCCGCGACGTGCATCAGCCGATGTACACGACCACGCCGCTCGAAAGCCGCGTGAGTAGCTCCGACGAGGGCCTGGGCAGCGCCGTGTCGCCCGACATGCCTGATCCCGCCGCTGTCACCGAGCAATTTGACCAGCTCGCCACCCGCGACCCCGAAGCGATGGAGCACCGTCTCCAGACCCCGGAATTCGCTGGGGCCGAGACGACGGCGGGCCTCGTTGACGGCGCAGCGGGCAGCGTGCTCGGCGCCAACGACCTCGCCTTGATGACCACCGCCGACGGACTTTCGGGCACCGCCGTGGGCCGTGAAGTCGGCCTGAACCGCGACCCCAACGCGGGCTACACCGCCCCCGCCCTCAGCGGCCCGCCCCACGTCAGCGAGCAGCCTGGCGACCTGCCCCCCGGCGAATCCGAGGAGCTCAAGTCGCAGATCGAAAACCGCTGATTCTTCAACAAAATGCCGCCTGCCTGGGAAATCCCGGTGCAGGCGGCGTTTTATTGCTCGGCTCAGCGGCGGCCAAAGCCTCCGGCGCGTCCCGGTTCGCTGCGGCCTGCGGCAGGGGCAGCGGGCGTCGCTGGGGCCGCCGCGCCGCGTCCGAAGTCACCACCACGCCCAGTGCTGCTGCTCGAAGCGCTGTTGTAGGCGGGAACGGGCGGCGCGGCGGGCGTCATGCTGGCGCCGCCGAGGCCCGCCGAAGCGTCGTTGGCGAGACGGGCGAATTCCTTGGGGTCGATGGCGCGTTCCAGCCCCTTGTCGTAGGTGATGAGATGGCGGCGGAACAGCCCGGCGAGGTAGGCGTCCATCGTGACCATGCCTTCGCGGGCGCCGGTCTGCATCACGCTGGTGATCTGGAAGGTTTTGCCCTCGCGGATCAGGGCGCGGACCGCCGGGTTCGCCAGCAGGATTTCGTAGGCCAGCACGCGTCCCTGCCCGTCGGCGCGCGGCAGCAGTTGCTGGGTCATCACGGCGACGAGGTTGTTGGCGAGCTGCACCCGGATCTGTTCCTGCTGCTCCTCGGGAAACACGTCCACGATGCGGTCGATGGATTCGGGCGCGGAGTTGGTGTGCAGCGTGCCCATCACGAGGTGCCCGGTTTCGGCGGCGGTCACGGCGGCCTTGATGGTCTCGTAGTCGCGCATTTCGCCCACCAGAATCACGTCGGGGGCCTGACGCAGCGCGGCGCGCAGGGCGTCGTCGAAGCTCAGGGTGTCGCTGCCGACCTCGCGCTGGTTGATGATGCTCGCCTTGTTGGGGTGCATGAACTCGATGGGGTCTTCGATGGTCAGGATGTGCAGCTTCTTGGTCGTGTTGATGTGGTCGATCATCGAGGCGAGGGTGGTCGATTTGCCCGAGCCCGTCGGCCCGGTGACGAGCACCAGCCCGCGCGGCGCGTTGGCGATGTCGATCACCGTCTGCGGCAGCCCCATCTCGGCAATCGTGCGGACGGTGGTGGGGATGAGGCGCATCACGCCGCCCACGTTGCCGCGCTGCATGAAGGCGTTCACGCGGAAGCGGGCCTTGTCGCCGAGCGCGAAGGAAAAGTCGAGTTCGCGCTTTTCCTCGAAGATGCGCTGCTGGCGCTCGTTCATCATCGAGTACATCAGCTTGCGGGTGTCACTCGCGCTCAGCGGCTCGAAGCCCTGCGCGTCGTAGTCGCCCGAGAGTTTGAACTGCGGCGGCAGCCCGGCGGCCAGGATGATGTCGGAGGCACCCTTGTCGGCGGCGAGGCGCAGGATATCGGTGATGTCGATGCCGGAAGTCATGGTCATGGGTCAGCTTTCCTTTTTGCTTTTGCTCTCTGGAATCGGCTTCTCTGGACGCGGCAGGCGCCTCAGCTCGCGGTGACGGCCAGCACTTCTTCAAGGGTGGTCAGGCCTTGCAGGGCCTTTTCGATGCCGTCCTGGCGCAGGCTCCGCAGGCCGCTTTCGCCCAGCGCCACGTCGCGGATTTCGGCGGCGGGCCGCCCGGCCCCGATGGTGCGGCGCAGCGAGTCGTCCATCACCATCAGCTCGTGGATCCCCATGCGGCCCTTGTAGCCGGTGCCGCCGCAGCGGGGACAGCCGGTCCCGCGCATCAGATTCGCGCCGCGAATATCGCGCTCGCTGATGCCGAGCCGCCGGAGCACCTCGGGGTCGGCGTTGGTGGGCTGCTTGCACTCGCTGCACACCCGGCGCACCAGCCGCTGCGCGAGCACGCCCATCACGGCCGCCGAGATGTTGAAGTTCTCGATGCCCATTTCCTCAAGGCGGGTCACGGCGCCTGGCGCGTCGTTGGTGTGCAGAGTGGCGAGCACCATGTGGCCGGTGAGCGCCGCTTCCACCGCAATCTTGGCGGTTTCCTGGTCACGGATTTCGCCCACGAAGATGATGTCGGGGTCCTGACGCAGGAAGGCGCGCAGGGCGCGGGCAAAGGTCATCCCGGTCGAGTTGTTCACCTGCGACTGCACGATGCCCGGCACCTCGTACTCGATGGGGTCTTCGATGGTCGTGGTGTTTTTCTCGGGCTTGGCGATGCGCTTGAGGGTCGAAAAACAGGTGAACGACTTGCCCGACCCCGTCGGCCCGGTGACCAGAAAAATGCCGTTGGGCCGCTCGATAATCTCGGTGTAGCGGGCGTAGTTGTACTCGGAAAAGCCGAGCTGCTCGAGTTCGGGGATGTTGCTCGCCTTTTGCAGCAGACGCATGACGGCTTTCTCGCCGTACACGGTGGGCAGGGTCGAGAGACGCAGGTCGAGGTCGATGCTGCCCTTCTTGAAGCGCACGCGCCCGTCTTGCGGCACGCGGCGCTCGGCGATGTCGAGGTGGCCCATGATCTTGAGGCGGGCCATGATCTGCTGCGCCGCGCCCTTGGGAAAGGAGTTCTGCTCGCGCAGCGCACCGTCGATGCGGTAGCGCACCTTGACGGCGTCCTCGGTGGTTTCGATGTGAATGTCCGAGGCGTCTTGCAGCGCGGCCTCGCGGATAATCGAGTCCACCACCTGCACGATGGCGCTCTCGTCGGCCACCGAGAGGTCGGCTTCCTGCGACTGCTGGGTCTTGTTGCGCTCGGCGAGTTCCTTGTTGAGCTTCTCGAAGCCCTTTTCCCCGAAGTAGCGCTCGATCAGGCGGATGATGTCTTTTTCCGCCATCACGGCGGGCAGGATTTCTTTGCCGGTAATCAGCTTGAGGTCGTCGAGCGCAAACACGTTGCGCGGGTCTTTCATGGCGACGACGAGCGAGTTGCCCTGGAGCCTGACCGGCACCACTACGTAGCGGCGGGCGGTGGCCTCGGGAATCATCAGCGCGACCTTGGGGTCCGGCGGGTTCTGGATGGGGTCGAGGAACTCGTAGCCGAGCTGCGCGGCGAGCGAGCGGGCGAGCATCTCGGGGCTGAGCTTGCCTGACTGCACCAGGGTGTCTTCCAGGCGGCCTCCGCCGACGTTCTGCTTTTGCAGCGCCGAATCCACCTCGTCGGGGCTGGCGAATCCGAGTTCGGTGATGACCTCGCCGAGCGGCTTGACCTTGCCCTCACGGGCCTGCACCTGAAGCGCCTCGCGCAACTGGTCGCGCGACAGCGTGCCTTCCTGCACGAGTTGCTCGCCGAGGCGGCCCCGTTGCGGGTAGAACTGCTCAATCAGGCGCTCGATGTCGCGCGGGCGCGTGAGCATCAACTGCACTGGGCGCCCGATGAGCGCGTCGATGTCGGGGCGCTTGCGCGGGTCGCTCGTCAGGACCGTCACGCCCTGCTCGGTTTCGTCCACCGGCACCGCGAGCAGGCGCAGGGCGTCGGCGCGCAGCATGCTGCCGAGGACTTCCTCGCCGGGGTGAAAACCGCTGGGGTTGGGAAGGAAGGTGGTGCCTTCCTGTTCGGCGAGCACCTCGTAGAGCTGGTCTTCGGTGATGGCCCGCTGCGAGATCAGGGTCGCCCCGAGCGCCTCGCCGGTCTGCTGCTGCGCGTCGAGCGCCACCTGAAGCTGTGCGTCGGTGATGTAGCCGTGCGTGATCAGCCGCTCACCGAGCTTGCCTCCGGTGCGCCCGGCGTCGCTGGCCCCGCTGGGCACCACGATCTCCAGGCCAAGCTCGGGGTAGTGCGTGGCGATGGCCCACATCACTTCCTCGCGCAGCGCCTGATACGGTTCGATGTCGAAGCCGCTGTCGTCTTCAAGCGTCTCGATCGAAAAGCTCGACAGCGGGTCCACCAGCGCCACCCGCAGCCGGTCACCTTCGAGCGCGAAGGGAAACGCCTGCAAGTTGAGGGCCGTCTGGGGCCGAATCGAGCGCAGCGCCGCCGGGTCGGGCTGCACCGCCAGCAGGTTGACCAGCGGAATGCCGAGCGCTTCCTCGATGGCGCGGGCGATGCGTTTTTCGCCCACCATGCCGGAGTCGATCAGCACGTCAGCGAGGCGGCCCCCCACCTCGGAGTGCCGCTCCAGCGCCCGCTGCAAGTCGTTGTCGCCCAGATACCCCTGGTCCAGCAAAATCGCGCCCAGGCGGCGGTCACCAATCGAAAGAGCCAAGTTTCATCCCTCCAGCCGTCCTGCCTGCCACCACTGCACAGGCGGGTCGAAAATAGTCGAGGAACAGGGTAAGCCCCCGCTTGTCACAACTTTATGCCGCAGGGAACACAGTGCCGCCACTTGGCCTGTAGGGAGGTGGCGCTAGCTTACAAAGAGCGGCTGAACCAGAGCTAGAGGCGTTACCCCGCTCCCTTGCGGGGGTGGCGCGGCTGCCAGTCGTGGCCGTAGCGCCCAAGTACTTGCCGCTCCAGCCGCCGGGTCAGGCGGGTATGCGGCAGGGCGTTGTCGATCAGCGGCTCGACCAGCACCGTGTGCATCCCCGCCAGGTTGCCGCCCAGCACGTCGGTGAACAATTGGTCGCCCACCATCGCCACCTGCGGTGCAGGCAGACCGAGCACCTCCAACGCCCGGCGAAAGGCGCGGGGATTGGGCTTGCCTGCCATGCCCACGCCGTCGAAGCCCAGTTTCGGCAGCCAGAAGGCGGCGCGTTTGGCGGTGGCGTTGCTCAGCAGGTAGAGCCGGATGCCCGCGCCGCGCAGGTCGGCGGCCCAGGCGATTATTTCGGCGGCGTCCTCGTAACTCTTGTACGGAATCAGTGTGTTGTCGAGGTCGAGCACCAGCCCGCGCAGGCCCCGCGCCGCCAGAAACTCGGGCGTGATCTGCGAGACGTGCGCGATGAGGTCGTCGGGCCGCAGCAGGCTCATGCGCGCGCCTCCCCGGTCTGCCCTTCCCTACGCGGCAGGCCGATGACCGCCCACATCCGCCCGGTTTGCCCCGCGTCGCGGCGGTAGGAATAGAAGTCGGCCTCGGTGGAGCAGCGCCCGCTGACCCAGAGGTCGCCCACTCCGGCTCCTTCCAGCAGGGCGCGGTTGGCCCCGGCGAGGTCGAGGTGCGTGCGGCCTTCCCGCTCCAGCACCCACTCGCCCAGTCCGGCGGCACGGAACTGCGCGGCCACGTCCTCCCCCACTTCGTACTGCTCGCCGCAGATACCGGGGCCGACGGCGGCGTGAATCCGCTCGGGGCGGGCGCCGAGGTTCACCATCTGCTCGACTGTCCGCTGCCCGATGCGCCCCACCGTGCCCTTCCAGCCCGCGTGCGCTGCGCCGATGACGCCTGCTTCCGGGTCCGCGAGCAGCAGCGGGTAGCAGTCCGCCGTGCCGATGGCGAGCAGCACGCCAGGGGTGGCCGTCACCAGCGCGTCGCCTTCCCAGAACCCCGGCGCCTGCGCGTGAACGACCTGCACGCCGTGGACCTGATTCAGCCGGGCAAAATCGTCCGCCGCGAACCCGAGCGCCGCCGCGAGCCGGGCGCGGTTTTCGGCCACCGGGCGCGGGTCGTCACTGCGGTCGTCCAGATTGAGGCCCGCATACGGCCCCGCCGAAACGCCGCCCGCGCGGGTGGTAAAGGCGTGGGGCACGGCGAGGTTCGGTGCGCGCAGCAGCGGAAGGCCGGGGGCAGTCATTGTCCAGAGTGTAGCGGTCCAGAGTGGAGCGCGGCGGCGCGGCTTGAACCCGCTCCAAGCATCTGAACCCCGCCACGCGTTAGAGTCGCCCGCATGAGTGTGACGATTGACCTTTCGGGCAAAACAGCGTTGGTGATGGGCGTGGCGAATGCCCGCAGCCTGGGCTGGGCGATTGCTGAGCAACTCCTGCAAGCGGGCTGCCGCGTGGGCTTTTCCTACCAGGGCGAGCGCCTGAAAGGTGAGCTGGAAAAACTGACGAAAGACTGGCCGAACACCTGGATTCAACAGGCCGACGCGACCAGCGAAGAAGACATGGACGCGCTGTTTGCCCGCGTGAAAGACGAGTTCAGCGAGCTGCACCTGCTCGTGCACTCCATCGGCTTCGCGCCGCGCACCGCGATGGACGGGCGCTTTATTGACACCACCGCTGACGACTGGAACACCGCGCTCAACGTCAGCGCCTACACCCTGGTCGCCGCCGCCCGCCGCGCCGAGCCGCTGATGCCCGACGGCGGCTCCATCATCAGCCTGACCTACCACGCCTCGCAGCAGGTGGTGCCCCGGTACAACGTGATGGGTGTGGCCAAGGCCGCCCTCGAAGCCGCCACCCGTTACCTCGCCGCCGACCTCGGTGAGCGCGAGATTCGCGTGAACACCATCAGCGCCGGGCCGATGCGGACCATCGCCGCCCGCTCGATTCCTCATTTCGGCAAGCTCTACAACAAGGGGGCCATGAACGCCGCTTTCGGGCGCAACGCCACCTCCGAGGAAGTCGGCAAGCTCGCGCTGTTCCTGCTCTCCGACCTCAGCAGCGGCATCACCGGGCAGACCATCTATGTGGACGCGGGCCTGAGCATCATGACCGTGAAGGAAACCGCCGAGGACTGATACGGCTTTAAATTGAGTCCCGGACATGTCCGGGGGCAATTTTTCGCGGAGCGCATAGAAAAAATACGGCTTTAAGGAGATGGACGGGCATCCGGCGCCTCTTCCGGATGTTCGGGAATCGGATGAAAACCGTATGACGCTGGGCGCCGGCAACACGAAAAAGCAGGACCGGCACACTGTTGTCCGGTCCTGCTTTTCGCTGAAAGGCTCAGTAGAACTTGGCGACCCGCTCCACGCTGTGGCGGTGGTGAGGGTAGCCTTCCTCGGCCCGCTTGCCGAGGGGCAGAATCCCGGCGAACTGCACGTGCTCGGGCAGGTCCAGAATCTGGCGCACCTTGCCTTGGTCGAAGCCCAGCATCGGCACGGTATCGTAGCCCAGCCCACGCGCGGCGAGCATCAGGAACCCGAAGGCAATGTTGGCCTGGGTCAACCCCCACTGCCCACGCTGCGCGGTGTCCTGCGCCCCGAAAGCGCCGTCGAACGTCGCCCGCTGCTGGGTGCGGCCCGCGTCGCCGAGGCCAGGGTGGGCGGTGTCTTCCGCCGTTTGCAGGGTGTCTTCCATGTCGCTGTAGATAACAATCACGGCGGGCGCGCTCGTCACCTGGGGCTGACCGTAGGCGGCTTCGCGCAGTTGCTCCTTGAGTTCGGGGGTCTGCACCACCGCAAAGCGCCAGGTCTGGGCGTTCCAGGCGCTCGGCGCGAGGCTGGCGAGGCGCAGGATCTCGCGCAGGTCGTCCTGGTTCAGGGGTTCTTGCACGAACTGGCGAATGCTGCGCCGGCTTTCGATGGCTTCGGTCATGCTCAGCGGGCGCTGGGTGGCGGCGGGGGGCGTCTGGGTCGCAGTCATGGGCGACAAGTTAGGTCAACCGCTTTAAAAAGTCAAGCACTCTGGTTTTCGCCATACTTTGTGCTCCGTCACGGTGTAAGATGTCAGATATGAATGACGTTGCCCCCCCGACCTTCTGTCCCGTGTACCGCGCCATCGGCGTGTTGCAGGAAAAATGGGTGCTGCACATCGTCCGCGCCCTGCTGGGGAGCGAAAAGGGATTCAACGAGCTGGCCCGCGCCGTGGGCGGCTGCAACAGCGCCACCCTGACGCAGCGCCTGGAGAGCCTGGAAGACCTGGGCATCATCGTCAAGCGCACCGAAGACGGCGGCGGCAAGCTCGCCCGCAGCGTGTACTCGCTGACCCCTGCCGGACAGGAACTCCAGACCGTGATTGACGCCATCGACGCCTGGGCGCGCGCGCACCTCAGCGAATCCGAGCCGACGCGCTGCGTGGGCTGAGAGCACCCCATCAAAGAAGCGGAGGAGGCCCCATCACCGGGACTTCCTCCGCTTCACATCGTTTTGCCGGTCAGTACTCGATGCCCTTGACCTTGTACTTCATCTGCTTGCCGCCTTCGAGGGTGACCACGAACGACTCGCCCTTCTTGCGGCCCATCAGTTCACGGCCCACCGGGCTTTCCTCGCTGATGCGGGTGATGGAGCCGCCGACCATCGCGGCCTCGGCGGCGCTCACGACCTGCACCTTCATGTCCTTTTTGCTCGTCTCGTTGGAGAGCTGCACGATGGCGCCGAGTTCGACGCGCCCGCCATTTTCCTGGTCTTCGATGAGGGTGGCGCGGGCGAGCGTGTCTTCAAGCTCGTCGATGCGGGCCTCGATGTTCATCTTCTCGCGCTTGGCGTCTTCGAGGCCGGTGTCTTCGTTGTCGGCGCTGGTTTCCATCTGCTCTTGCAGGATGCGGGTGGCCTCGTTCAGGCGGTTCTGCTCCTGCTCCAGCGCCTTTTCGAGACGCTCGAAGCCTTCGCGGGTGAGTCTGACTTGCTTGGTCTGGGTCACTTCGGTGCTCCTTACGGTGGCTGCCTCGGCGGGGCCACTGGGTGCGGCAAATGGGTAAGTCATGCGGAACTAGAATTCGCCGCGCATTCTGCCACAGCCCCGCAACGCTGACAATGCGCTGGAAAGACAGGAGCAGGGCCGGAAGACGCGCTGAAGCCCTCGCCAGCCCCGGCCCGCTTGCTACCCTGCCTCCCGATGTCTGTCGCCGAGCCTGCCCCCGCGCCGCTTTCCTCACCACCGCTGGCCCCGCCGCCCCAGCCCCTCACCTTTGCCGTGGTCGGTGCCGGCGCCGTGGCTTTTTTGTGTCTGGGAGTGTTGCAGGCAATTTATGGCCCGGCGTTTCCTGCCTTCGAGGAGCGCTTCGGGGTGGTGACGGCGCGGGTCGGCCTGATTGCCAGTGCCCACTTCATCGGGTCGGCGGCGGCGCCTCCGCTCGCGGGACTGCTGCTCGCGCGGCTGGGCGTGGGGCGGGTGGTCGGCGGGGCCTTTACGCTGCTTGCCGCCGGGGCGCTGTTGGTCGCTGCCGCCCCAACCTGGCCGCTTGCACTGCTGGGCGCGCTGCTCGGCGGACTGGGCCTGGGTGGAGTCTCGGGGGCACTGAATGCCGCCTACGCGGGCGTCGGCACCCGCGCCATCAATTTCGTCAATGCGCTGTTCGGGGTGGGCAGCATGCTCGCACCGCTACTCCTCGCACTCACCGCGCGGCAGGCGGGGTCTCCAGGAGGTGGACTGCCGCTCGCGTTCGTGACGATTGCCGTGCTGGCGGGCTTGAGCCTGCTCGCCGCCCGGCTGTGGGGGCTGCCCCGGCTGTTGCAGGACACCGGCACGGAAAGCAGTCAGGCCCGCCGCAGCACCCTGGCGCTGTTTGCTGGTTTGCTGCTGCTGTACGTGGGCGTCGAAGTCGGGTCGGGCGCCTGGGCGGCCAATTACCTCGGCGCGGTGGGGCACGCCAGCCCGGCGCTGGTGGTGAGTGCCTACTGGGGCGGCCTGACCGTTTCGCGGGTGCTCACCAGTCTGTTTGCCAGCCACGTCGCGCCGGGGCGGCTGGTGCTGGGGGCGGCGCTGCTCGCGGCGGTCGGGTCAGCGCTCACGGCGCTGCCCGCGCTCGCGCCCTTCGCTTATGTCCTGGTCGGCGTCGCCTGCGGGCCTATCTTTCCTACCACGCTCGCCTGGGCGGCCCGGCGCATTCCGGCGCGGCTCGTCGCCTCGCTGCTGGTCAGCGGCAGCGTGGGCGGCGTCCTGATGCCCTGGCTGCTGGGGTTGGGCTTCACCGGGGCGGGAAGCTGGGCGGTGCCCGCGCTGCTCACGGGGGCGGCGGCGCTGCTCGCGGTGCTCGTCGCGCTTACGCTGCGGCGGGTGGGGCCGGGGCTGGAAGGCTGAGCAGCCGGGACTCGGCAACTCCCCCGCCCCCTTCCCCCCCTGGCCCACTTTCCCCTCCCGGAGCCGTGCGATAATGGAGGTTATGAGTGTGATTCCCTACGTAATCGAGCAGACCGGACGCGGCGAGCGGTCCTACGACATCTACTCGCGGCTGCTCAAAGACCGGATTATTTTCGTGGGGACGCCCGTCGAGTCGCAGATGGCGAACTCCATCGTGGCGCAACTGCTGCTGCTCGATTCGCAAAACCCCGAGCAGGAAATTCAGATGTACATCAACTGCCCCGGCGGCGAAGTCTACGCGGGCCTGGCGATCTACGACACCATGCGCTACATCAAGGCGCCCGTTTCGACCATCTGCGTCGGCATGGCGATGAGCATGGGCAGTGTCCTCCTGATGGCCGGCGACAAGGGCAAGCGCATGGCCCTGCCCAACAGCCGCATCATGATTCACCAGGGCTCGGCGGGCTTCCGGGGCAACACCCCCGACCTCGAAGTGCAGGCCAAAGAAGTCCTCAAGCTGCGCGACACGCTGGTGGACATCTACCACAAGCACACCGACCTGCCGCAGGAAAAGCTGCTGCGTGACATGGAGCGCGACTACTTCATGTCGCCCGAAGAAGCCCTCAAGTACGGGTTGATCGACCAAGTGATCGACCAGACCCGCGAAAACCGGGGAGGCGAAGAATGACCCGCGCCACCGCCGACCGCTGCTCGTTTTGCGGACGCCAGCACCCGCAGATCGCCCAGCTCATCGAAGCGCCGGGCCGCGCCGCCTTTATCTGCAACGAGTGCGCCGAGCGCGCCTTTGACCTCGTCAAGCAGCAGCGCAAGGAAGCGGGCAGCGAGTTCAGCCTCGACGAACTGCCGAGCGCCAAGGAAATCAAGGCGTACCTCGACGAGTTCGTGATTGGACAGGACGAAGCGAAGAAAGCGCTCGCCGTCGCCGTGGTCAGCCACTACCACCGCCTCTCGAACCCTGACGCCGGACTGCAAAAGAGCAACATCCTCTTGATCGGGCCGACCGGCACCGGCAAGACGCTGCTCGCCCAGAGCCTCGCGGAAATGCTCGAAGTGCCCTTCGCCATCGCCGACGCCACCACGCTGACCGAAGCCGGGTATGTGGGCGACGACGTGGAGAACGTGATTGTCCGCCTGCTGCAAGCCGCCGAGTACGACGTGGCCGCCGCCGAGCGCGGAATCATCTACGTGGACGAAATCGACAAGATCGCCCGCAAGTCCGAAGGCACCTCGATCACCCGCGACGTGAGCGGCGAAGGCGTGCAGCAAGCGCTCCTCAAGATCATCGAAGGGACCGTGGCGCAAGTTCCCCCGCAGGGGGGTCGCAAGCACCCACAGCAGGAACTCGTGCAGGTGGACACCCGCAACATCCTGTTCATCGTGGGCGGCGCCTTCGAGAGCATGAGCGAAATCGCCCGCGCCCGCACCAACGTCCGCGCCGTGGGCTTCGGCGCCGAGCACAAGGGCGAGGAAAAGGAAGAAGTGCGCTTCCTTCCCGAAGACCTCGTGAAGTTCGGGTTGATTCCCGAGTTCGTGGGCCGTCTGCCGCTCGTGGTGCAGCTCCAAGACCTCGACGAGGACGCCCTGATCCGCATCCTGACCGAACCGCAGGGCGCCATCATCAAGCAGTACCAAGCGCTGTTCGGCTTTCAGGGTGTGGACCTGACCTTCAGCGAAGAAGCGCTGCAAGAAGTCGCCCACCGCGCCAAGGAGCGCAAGACCGGGGCGCGTGGCCTGCGCGCCGTCCTCGAAAAATCGATGACCGATCTGCTGTTCGAACTACCCCGCGACGACGTGAAGGAAATTCGTTTCGAGGCGGAGTATATTGACGACCCACTGAAGGCACTTGAGTCTAAGGGACTCAAAAAGTCTGCATAAAGCGATTTAGCTTACAGCCAAAACCCCGCCTGTGACCCTAGACTTCAGGGTACCCGCAGGTGGGGTTTTGACCCTCCCCTGGCGGCGCATCCCCTTTAATCTTTCCGCCCCTGCGGCGGTTTTCAAAGAGCAGGCAAGGAGCAAGCATGATCTGGGAACTTCCCGTAGTTGCGCTGAGAAATATCGTGATTCTGCCCGGCGTCACCATGAACGTGGACGTGGGGCGCCCCAAGAGCAAGCGGGCGGTGGACGAAGCCCAGGCCGCCGACCGCCGGGTGCTGTTGCTGACGCAGCGTGACCCCCGCACCGACGACCCCACCCGCGCCGAACTGTTCGACATGGGCGTGCTGGCCGTGGTCAAGCAGGTCGTGCGGATGCCCGACAACACCTATCAGGTGCTCGTCGAGGCGCAGGAACGGGCCCGCGTGATGGACGAAGTGCCGAGCGCCTACATGCGCGTGCGCGCCGACACCCAGAGTGCCACCGAGCCGCAGGGTGAACAGGCCCGCGTGATCGGTGTACTCGCCAGCGAAGTCAAGTCGGCATTCGAGGACTACCAGCGCCAGAACAAGAACCTGCGCCTGGACAACTACCAACTCGAAGGCCTCAAGGCCCTGACCGACGCGGGCGCCCTGGCCGACCAGGTCACGCACCACGCCACCTGGACCCCTGAGGAAAAGCAGGAAGTCCTCGAGGCCGGCGACCTGCAACCCCGCCTCGAAGCGGTGCTCAAGCTGCTGACCCGTGACACCGAGCGCTTCAACATGGACAAGAAGATCGCCGGGCGCGTCAAAGAGCAGATGGACGCCAACCAGCGCGAGTACTACCTGCGCGAGCAGATGAAGGCCATCGGCAAGGAACTCGGCGGCGGCGAGGACAGCCCCGCCGAAGTGGACGCCCTGCGCGAGAAGATCGAAGAAGCCGGAATGCCCGAGTCGGTCAAGGACAAGGCCCTCAAGGAACTGCAACGCCTGGAACGCACCCCCGGCGGCAGCCCCGAGAGCACCGTGGTTCGCAACTACATCGACTGGCTGGTCGACGTGCCGTGGAGCAAGCGTGACGAGGAAATCCTCGACATTGGCCGCACCCGCGACATTCTCGACAGCGACCACTACGCGCTCGGTGACGTGAAAGACCGCATCCTGGAATTCCTGGCCGTGCGGCAGCTCACCCACAAGGACGGCGAAACCGAGGAGCAGCGCCGTGAACGCAGCGCCGAAGAACGCACCGACGACGCCGAACTGCGTGCGCCCATCCTGTGCCTCGTGGGCCCTCCCGGCGTGGGCAAGACGAGCCTGGGCAAGAGCATTGCCCGCAGCCTCAACCGCAAGTTCGTGCGGATGGCGCTCGGCGGCGTGCGCGACGAAAGCGAGATTCGCGGGCACCGCCGCACCTACATCGGCGCCATGCCGGGCCGCATCATCCAGGGCATGAAGACGGCGGGCGTGGTCAATCCGGTGGTCCTGCTCGACGAAATCGACAAGATGAGCAGCGACTGGCGCGGCGACCCCTCGAGCGCGATGCTCGAAGTCCTCGACCCCGAGCAGAACCACACCTTCCAGGACCACTACCTCGAAGTGCCCTACGACCTCTCGCAGGTGATGTTCATCACGACGGCGAATAGCCTCCAGACCATCCCCCGCCCGCTGCTCGACCGCATGGAAGTCATCCAGATTCCTGGGTACACCCAGCAGGAGAAGGTCGAGATCGCCAAGCGCTACCGCGTGCCCCGGCAGATCAAGTCGCACGGCCTGACCGGCAAGCTCGAAATCACCGACGCGGCGCTCAACCGGATTGTCGAGGAATACACCGCCGAGAGCGGCGTGCGGAACCTCGACCGCCAGATCAGCAAGCTGGCCCGCAAAGCCGCCCGCGAACTGCTCGAAACCCCCTGGGAGGGCCTGAAGGTCATCGACGCGCCGCAGATTCCCGACTTCCTCGGCGTGCCGCTGCACCGCCCCGAGAAGATGGAAAAAGAGCCCCAGGTCGGCGTGGCGCAGGGCCTGGCGTGGACCAGCGTGGGCGGCACCATGCTGCTCGTCGAGGCGCTGGCGACCCCCGGCACCGGCAAGGTCGTCATGACCGGCTCGCTGGGCGACGTCATGAAGGAAAGTGTGGGCGCGGCCATCGCCTACCTGCGGGCGCACGCCGCCGAGTATGGCGCGGACCCCGACTTCCACAAGACGATGGACATCCACGTCCATTTCCCCGACGGCGCTACGCCCAAGGACGGCCCCAGCGCGGGGATCACGATTGCCACCGCCGTCATCAGCGCGGTGACCGGGCGCCCGGTGCGCCTCGACGTGGCGATGACCGGCGAAATCAGCCTGCGCGGCCGGGTGCTGCCCATCGGCGGGCTGAAGGAAAAGCTGCTCGCCGCGCACCAGGGCGGAATCCGCGAAGTCATCTTCCCCAAAGACAACGAGCCGAGCCTGCAAGAAGTTCCCGAAAGCATTCGCGGCGACCTCAAGGTGCACGCCGTGGAGCACGTCAGCGAAGTGCTGGAGCTGCTGCTGCTGCCCAAGCCCGAGCAGGCCGAGCAAACCCCGCCGCCCGCCCTCGGCAAGTCGGTGCAGCCGGGCGCATAAGCCCCCAGAAAACAGTTCTCGAATGGTCAGTGGCGCAAGCTGCTGGCCTTTTTTATGTCCCGGTCAGCGTCAACCAACGCGGGCCGGGTACCCATAGCAGGACGCCTCCCAGATGCACAGCGTTCGAGTCGGCACTGTCAAGTTCGGCGCTGAGCGACTGCACGCCGCCGCGCCCGGCTGCCTGGACCGCCAGGGCCGTCAGCGCCAGCGTGAGGGGCGCGCCCGCCGCTGCCCAGCGCTGTGGGACACCGAACCAGGCCAGTTCGCCCGTCTCCGGCTCGGCGGTGCGGCGCACACTGGACACGCCCGCCAGCTCGCCGCCGCGCTCGGCCACGTACAGCCACGCCGGGCATAGGTCGTCGCCCAGAAAGTCGTCCTCGTCCATGACTTCGGGGCAGGCCGGGTCGTGCAGGTGCGCGTGGGCATACACCTCGCGGTGCAGCGGCAGCAGTTGTGTTCGGAGCTCGTCTGACAGCTCCGTCATGGGCCGCAGGACGAAGCCCAGTTGCTCTGCCGCCCGCACCCAGGGCGTCACGTCTTCCAAATCGGCGGGCCACAGCATCGGCTCAAGGGTTTCCACGCTGACACGCAGGCCCCGCCGCTGCAAAAAGCGGACGGCGGCGGACTGCGTGGCGTAGGTTTTGGCCTTCAGCGGTTGCTCGACGTCTTTGGTCACGGCATTCCAGAGTTCGCCACCGATTCCCTGTCCGCGCCACTGTGGGTGAACATGGACGCCTGCGTAAGCGTAGGTCGGATGCAGGCGGCTGTGCCAGAGCTGCCCGTAGCCCACCAGCTTTCCGGCGCAGACCGCCACCACGCCGGGGCGCCGGCCTCCGCCGTGGTAAGCGGCTCCGTTTTCCTGCCCGGCCCAGACAACAGCCAGCAGCTCAGCCAGTGCGTGACCGTCGCCGGGAGAGGTGGGCCGCAAGGTCAGCACGGGCTCAGCGCTTTACGTTCACAATCGTTACGCCGTGCCCGCCCTGATTGGCTTCGGCGTCGTGGAAGGACTCCACGTTCTTGTCGGTCTTGAGGTAGTCGCGCAGGGTGCGGCGCAGCACGCCCATGCCTTTGCCGTGAACCACCCGCAGCGGGGTTTCTTTCAGCGCGCGGGCCTCGGCAATCGCGGCGCGCAGCTCTTCCACCGCCGCCTCCACGCTCAGGCCGCGCAGTTGCAGTTCGTTGTCGAAGCGGCTCGGGGCGCTGCCGACAAAGCTGGGCTTGGGCGCCTTGACCTTCGTTTCCTGCACCAGCCGCACGTCGCGCCGCTTGACGCCGACTTTCATCAGGCCGAGCTGCACTACGAGGTCGTCACCGCGCATCTCCAGCACCTGTCCCTGAGCACCGTAGGCCGGCACGTTCACCTTGTTACCCACCCGGATGGGGTCACCGCGTTCCTCGCGCTTGGGCGGCGCGGGGCGGGCTTTTTGCGCCTGCACCCGCAGTTCGCGCAGCTCCTGCATCACGCGGGGGCGAGCGCTGTCTTCCTGGGCCCGGGCGCGCAGGGTCCGCACACGTTCCACAGCGTCGGCATAGAGGCTTTCGGCCTTCTGGGACGCCTCGGCCAGCATCTCATTCCGGCGGGTTTCGAGCGTTTCTCGCTCGTGGCGCACCCGGCCCAGTTCGGCCTCGGCCTCGCGGCGGGCGGCAGCGGCGGTTTCGAGTTGCTCGCCGAGTTCGCGGCGCTCGCGCTCCAGCTCACTCAGCATCCGCTCCATCAGGCCCGCTTCCGGCCCCAGCAGCTCCTCGGCGCGGCTCAGCACGTCACGCGGCAGCCCCATGCGGTTGGCAATCGCCAGCGCGTAGGAGCGGCCCGGCTGCCCCACCTGGAGCTGATAGGTGGGTGCCAGCGTACCGACTGCGAAGCCCATGCTGGCGTTTTTCAGGCCCGGCGTTTCCAGCGCGAACAGCTTGAGCGGCGAGAGGTGCGAGGTGATGATGCCGCGTGCGTCCTGCTCCAACAGCGTTTCAATGAGGCTTTGCGCCAGCGCCGCGCCCTCGTCGGGGTCGGTGCCGCTGCCGAGTTCGTCCACCAGCACCAAGGTATCGGGGGCCGCGTGCCGCAGCACGTAGCGCAGGTGCTTGAGGTGAGAGGCAAAGGTTGAAAGACTCGCCTCGATGCTCTGCTCGTCCCCGATGTCCACCAGAATGTCGCGCACGACGGGCAACCGCGCCGAGGCCGCCGCCACGTACAGTCCGCATTGGTGCATCAGCACGGCGAGGCCCAGCGTTTTGAGGGTCGCTGTCTTGCCGCCCATGTTGGGGCCGGTGATGAGCAGCAGTTTGGTCTCACCGAGCTGAATATCATTGGCGACGGGGTTTTCGATCAGCGGGTGTCGGGCTTCGTGCAGATCGTACAGCCCGTCCGGGGCTGCCTCGGGGCGGTTGAGCCGCCAGTCGCGGGCGAGTTTGGCCTTCGACGCAATCAGGTCGAGTTCGCCAATCGTCGCCAGGGTCATCGGCACGGCACTGTCCTGCGCGAGCAGGGCCGACAGCTCGGTCAGAATCCGCCGCACCTCGGCTTCCTCGTCCAGAATCAGGCGGGTCAGCTCGTTGTTGAGCTGCGTGACGGCGGCGGGCTCCACGAAATAGGTCTGCCCGGTGGCCGAAGCGTCCACGATGATGCCCTGCACGCTGCCCACCCGGCTCGCCAGCACCGGCAGCACGTAGCGGTCGCGGCGAATGGTGACGAGGTGTTCCTGCAACACGTCCGACCACTTTTCCAGCGTCTGCGTCAGCTTTTCGCGGATGCGCCCCCGCAGCGGCTCGATGCGCTTGCGCAGGTCACGCAGCCGGGGCGAGGCGTCGTCGCGTACGTTGCCCTCGCGGTCCAGGCTTTGCAGCACCCGCCGCACCAGTTCGGAGTGGTCGCCCAGCCCCGTCGCCACGTCGCGCAGTGGCCCGCGTGAATTGGTCTCGATGGCCCGCTTGACCGTCATCGCCCCGTCGAGCGAGTAGGCGGCGTTGAGCAGGTCTTGCCCGCTCAGCACCCGGCCTTCCCCGGCGCGGGCATGGATGTCGCGGATGTCGTGAATGCCTCCCAGACTTAGGCTGACGCCGAACAAGGCGTCTTCCACCTCGTCGAGTTCCTGAGCGATGCGGTAGGCGTCGTCGCTCGGGCGCAGGGCCAGGGCGCGTTCTCGCCCCAGCGAGGTGGCGGCGCGGTCGGCCAGGGCCGCAGTAATACGCGGAAAATCAAGTGCAGAAAGAGCGCGGGAATCGAAAGCCATCTTGAGACTGAGCATACGGGAGGGGCGGGCGGAAAATCGTGGGCGCGGTGAGTAAGCACGGTGGCTTAGTGCGTTGGCGAAAACTTGTTTCTTGGCCTCGGTATTTAGAGCTTTGAGGTCACTTCACAGGGGCGGCTCAGCGGGCGATCACATTCGGAGTACACACTGCCCGCCATGACCAAACGACACAACGTCATTTCTCTCCTTTTGGCCCTTTCCCTCACGGCAGCTCAGGCTGGCGGAACGGCCCAACCCCCGGTCGCCCAGTCCCATTCGGCGGGTCAGACCGTGAAGCTGCCCACCCTGAGCGTGAATGCCAGTTCGATTGGCCGCACCGCTGCGGTCAGCACCGTGGCCGCCGAAAAACGGCAAGACGGCCCCACCATACCGCTGCCGGCCCACGTCCGGGCGGTGCTCAACGCGCCGGGCGAGCACTGGAAAGCGGATGGCACCGACGTGCCGCCCACCGCTTACGTCAGCGTTTACCCGGTTGCCAGCCTGCGGGCGCGGTTCCCGAACCAGCCGAACACGTTTGGAGAACTTCTGAACACGCTGCTCAGCACCCTCACGGGCATCCGCAGCGGCGCTGTGAACCCGAGTGCCCTGAAGCTTCCGCTGCCTTATTTTCCCGCTGTCAACGCGACTCAAGTTGTGGCCGGGGCCGTCATGAAGGTGCAGACACCCGAGGTGGTGGGCGTGCGGTACCTGACCTACCACGCGCAGGCCGTGGGTCAGATTCCCGGTGACGCTCTGGAATACACCTTTCAGGGCCTGACCCGCGACGGCAAGAACGTGGTCAGTGTTCACCTGCCCTACACGCTGGCCGGCGTGCCCACCCAGGCGCAACTGGACAAAAGCGGCAACTTCAATTTCCCCGGCGAACGACCGGGAATGAGCGCGGCTGAGCGTCAGAAGGTCTACGATACCTACAACTCTGAGCTGACTCGCAAACTCAACGCCGCAAGCCTGAGCACTCAGGACGCGGTGGTCCGCAGCATCCGCGTGCGCTGAGGAGCGACTCTAGAAGAAGGGGGCAGGCTCAAGCAGAGTCTTGCCCCTCTTTCATGGCGGCGGTTTCGGTTTCCCAGTCCACCCAGAACCCCCGCGCCGCGTATCCCGCCGATGTGTAGAGCGCCACCGCCGCCACGTTCTTTTCATAGCTGCCGATAGTAACTTTCTGCGCCCCCAGTGCGGCAAAACGGTGCGTGACTTCTCGAATCAGACCTTTGCCCAAGCCCTGTCGCCGGAAGGCAGCACGAGTACCGACGGGTTCCATCAGGCCAGTGCGCGAACCGGGGTCAAACCAGCCGAGTGCGTAGGCGGCGATTTCGCCGGAGGGTGCGACAACCATCACGTCCAGGTCAGGGCGGTACAGCGGCGCCGCTTGCAGTCGCCCGTATGCCTCCAGAGTGACTTTGGAGGGGTGCCACACGTCCTGATGCACCTTCACGCGGTCCTCGGGGCTGACTTCGCTCCCGCTCATATCGGCAAAATGGAAACCGGCGGGCAGGGCGACAGCTTCCTGGTCGCACGGCTGCACTTCGCGCACCAGCCGAACCATGCGGTTGTCCGTGAGCTCAAACCCGGCCCGTTTCAGCGCGGCCAGTTGCGGAGTGTCCCATTCGTGGGGCTGCACGGTCAGCTTACCGCCAGCTCGGGTTGCCGCAGCTGCCACCATCTCGTCCCAGACGTGGGCAGGAAGGTCAGGCAGACCTTGCAGGACGGACCAGGAGCCGTCGCAGTAGCCGAAGCCCTGCAACTCGTTCCCTCCAGCTTCACCGTCAAAAAGCAGCTCCAGCGCCTGCCGGGGGTCCACCTGCGTGTTCTGATACAGCCACCACACCAGGTCGCCGGGGTGCATAAAAGTCGTCGGCGCATGGTCGGACAGCCAGCGCAGCAGCAGGGTCAGGTCGGCTTCATCGCGGTAGGGGCGGTGCGGCATAGCAAGGAGCATAGACAACGGGGCTCCGGCGAACATCGGCCAGTTGGCTGAGCGTCCCCACCGCCGCCTTGCTCCACAATGGCCCCATGAAACTTGCCGAAGCCCTCATTGAACGCGCCGACCTGCAAAAGCGGGCCGCGCAACTCGAAGAACGCCTTGTGCAGAACATGCAGGTGCAGGAAGGTGAGGTGCCCGCTGAGGACCCGCGCGAGCTGCTCAACGAACTGCTGACCGTCTCATCGGCGCTCGAAGTCCTGCTGCCCCGCATCCACCGCGCCAATCTGTCGGCCACGCTGCCTAGCGGTCAGACCTTGACCGACGCCCTGACCCGCCGTGACTTGCTCGACGCCCGCCTGAAGGCCCTGCGCCGCGCCGCGACCGCCGCTGCCGAACGGCAAACGCGCTACAGCAACAGCGAACTGCGGATGGTCGCCGTTATTCCCCCGAGCGAGCTGCAAAAGCTGGCCGACGTGATGGCGAAAGAGCGGCGCGAACTCGAAGTGCAGATTCAGCAGGCCAACTGGCAGACCGACTTGCCCGGCTCAGGGGCTTGACACTCCGCCGCCTCTCCCCCACCCTGAACCCTGGACACCGGGCTGCGGCACAGGCGAAGGCCTACCGCGCGGCGGGGAAGCAGCCGCACCCATGAGGCTCCGGGACGGGGCCACCCCTGAACAGCGCACGTCCAGCACGCTTCACCCTTGACCGCGCACCGATCACCTTCACCACCGTGACCTTGATGTGCCCGCCCGGTGTCCGCCGCCACGCCCCTTTCGGTGTGGCGGTTTTTTGCTTCCCCAACTCCCGCTTATTCCCCTTCCCATGTAGGGAGAGGGCCGGCACGGGACAATGCGGGGTATGGCTGAGCAAGCAGAACATCCCTCCCGCATCCTCGTGACCGGCGCGAGCGGCTTCGTGGGCCGCGCCACCCTAGCCGAACTCACCCGGCGCGGCTACGAGGTCGTCGCAGGCTCACGGCAGGGCAAGGGCGTGGGCCGGGGCATCGGCATCAAGCTGGACGTGACGAGTGAAAAAAGCGTGCGGCAGGCGCTTCAGGACGTGCAGCCCGCCGCCGTCATTCATCTGGTGGGCATCATCGCCGAGAAAGGCAAGCAGACCTTCGAGCGTGTGCATATCGAGGGCACCCGGCATGTGCTGGACGCCCTCCGCGACTATGACGCTGCCCGGCAACAGGCCCACAAGGGCGACGAGATGGAGCGCCCCCACCCCACCCGCTACCTGCACATGAGCGCGCTCGGCGCCGATGTCCTGAGCCCCAGCGCCTACTCGTGGAGCAAGGGCGAGGCCGAGGGGCTGGTGCGCCTCAGCGGGCTGCCCTGGACCATCTTCCGCCCCAGCCTGATTTTCGGCGTGGGCGACGACTTTTTCGGGCGGGTGCTGAAAAATCTGGTGTCGGCGGCCCCGGTGGTTCCCCAAATCGGAGACGGGCAATTCCCTTTCCGCCCCATCAGCGTGGAGGACGTGGCGCTGGCCTTTGCGGAGGCGCTGGTCAAGCCGGAAACGGTTGGACAGATTTATGCGCTCACCGGCCCGCAGGAGTTCACCTTCAAGGAGTTGCTGGCGCTGGAGCAGCAGGCGCTCGGTCAGCAAAAAAAGGTGGTGCCGGTGCCCCAGAAGCTGATGGACCTCGCCGTCCCGGTCATCAGCCGCCTGCCCGCCGCGCCCATCACCCGCGACCAGTACGCGATGCTCAAGGCCGGCAACACCGCACCGAACGACGCCGCCCGCGCCGCCTTCAACCTGCCGCTGCACCGCTTGCAGGACCGGCTGCCGTACATCGTGGACCGGAAATAACCCCGCAGCAAACACCGCCCGGAACATTCGCGTCCGGGCGGTGTTTCTTTCGGCTATTCCAGCTCGTCGTAATGGTGCAGCAGCGCCGCTTCCGGGTCCCCCACCGAGGCGTGGTGCCGGGCCACGAGTTGCGCGACGCGAGGCCGGGCACCCGCGTAGGCGAGCAACTCGGCCCCCAGTTCAGGGTGTGCCGCCCGGATGCCCAGCGCCCCGGCAGGCGGCAGCAGAATGCTCAGGCGGTGGGGAATCAGGCCGACCAGCACGCGTTCGGCGACATGGTAGGGGCGCACGCTTTTGCCGCAGTCGTGCAGCAGCGAGGCGGCGATCAGCTCGGGGCTGGCGAGGGGATGATCGCCCAGCAGGTGCCGGGTCACGCGGCAAGCGTGTTCACGGTCACGCGGGTCCATGCTGCGGTACACCAGCCGCTCGCCGGGGTTGAGAAACTGCTCGGCCCAGCGGTCGTCGGGGTGGGCGGCGTCGGCCCGCAAGCTGCGCGACAGCCGCCGGACCTTGCCCACGTACCCCCCCAGCTTGCGCCGCAGCCGGTCAGGAAGAGAAAGCCGCAACATGACCGTCATCGTACCGCCTGCCGCCGAGCGCGCCCGCAAGGCTCACCGGAAGCTCAAGATGGTAGACAGATCAAGCAGACAAAGAAACCGGAGCGCCACGGTCACGCAGCGCTCCATTCGAGTCAAACAACTCAAGACAGTTCAGTCGGCAGCCGTGACCTCTTCGCCTTCCACTTCGAGCGCGGCGAGCTGGCGCTCCGTCATCATGGCGGCGCGGGTGCCGGCGCCCACGCTGGTGGCGAGCTGGCGGTAGATGTAATCGCTCACGTCCCCGGCAGCGAACAGCATCGGGATGTTGGTGTAAATCTCGTCGCGCACGTCCACGTAGCCGTCGTCGCGCAGGCTCACGGTGTCCTTGACGAACGCGGTGTTCGGCACGTGACCGATGAAGATGAACACGCCGTCGGTCGCCAGCTCGCTGACTTCGCCGGTCTTGAGATTACGCAGTTTCACGCCGCTCACGCTGTCCGCCCCCTGGATTTCCTCGACGGCGGTGTCCCAGATGAACTTCATCTTGGGGTTGGCGAACGCGCGGGCCTGCGCCACCTTGTTGGCTCGCAGCGTGTCGCGGCGGTGAATGACCGTCACCTCGTCGGCAAACTTGGTCAGGAACATTCCCTCTTCCACCGCTGCGTCGCCGCCGCCAATCACCACGACTTTCTTGCCCTTATAGAAAAAGCCGTCGCAGGTGGCGCAGGTGCTCACGCCTTTGCCCCAGAAGTTGTCCTCACCGGGAATGCCGAGTTTGCGCGGGTCGGCACCCGTCGCCAGAATGACCGCCTTGGCGCGGTACTCACCGTTGTAGCCCCGGACGGTAAAGGGGTAAGGGTGCGAGGTCGCGTCGTGCTGCACGCCCTGCACCTCGTCCATCTCCACTTTGGCGCCGAACTTCTCGGCCTGCTGGTGCATCCGCTGGGCGAGTTCCATCCCGGCAATCGGCTCGGGGAAGCCGGGGAAGTTTTCCACTTCCTCGCTCCAGGCAATCTGCCCACCGGGCATCCCCTTTTCCAGAATCAGCGTGCTGAGCTGGGCCCGCCCGGTGTAGATCGCCGCCGTGAGCCCCGCCGGGCCGCCGCCGATAATCACCACGTCGTAGTCGTGTGCAGTAGGTGCCGTCATGCGTCTCAGGGTAGCACCGGGAGGGAGACACAAAAGCGATTTCCAGTTTATTTTTTAAAGCAAGAAGTGCGACGAAAGACAATAAAAAAGAGAGAAGCTGCGTGAGCTTCTCCCTCCTTCTGGCTGGGGTACAAGGACTCGAACCTTGATTAACGGTGCCAGAAACCGACGTCCTGCCATTAGACGATACCCCAACGACCTTCTCTGGCTTAGCCTCTTGCAAGGCGGGGGGAAGTATAACGGGAGGCCGTGCGCAACGTCAAGCCCTGAGCCGCTGCCTTTGGGACACCTGCGGCTGTCGCCTTGTCCCCCCCTCAGGAACGGCCAGTCGCCAGAAAATCGAGCCGGACAGCGCCTTTTCAGTGCTCTCTCTTCTTGCGCTTCCGTGTTGCCCCTCGTGAAATATTTCTGATAGAATGAGGTGTTGCCGTGCGCATACCCTCGAAGTTGCCGCTGCTGTCTGGGCCGCCTTCCGGCGCCGCTCCCTGCCAGGAATCCGCTGGTCGGGAGGCAGGTGCCCCGACAGGCGCCGACAGAGAGGAATGCAGCACAGGTATCAGGCAAGGCCCGGAGCGTTCCAACGCGAAGGTTTCAGGCCAGGAGGACAGGAGTTCATGGAAGACAACACCCAGACCCCCGCTGTCAACGGCGGGACTCAGCCCACGACGGGCGACACCAGCACCCAGCAGGCCGAAGGCACCCAGCTCGACCAGGAGACCCAGTCGCACCAGGGCGCGCTGAACGCTCAGACCGAGCAGGCGCAGACCGAAGTCAGCCAGGGCGAGCAGGCGCGTCAGCAGGAGCAGGCCGCCAAGACCCAGGCTCAGGAAGAGCGCGACTACCCCGAGATGACCATGGAAGACATCCTCGCCGCCGAGGCGCAGGAACCCCAGTCGGTCACCCGTGGTGACATTGTCGACGGCACCGTGGTCTTTATCGGCCAGGAAGGCATCGCCGTGGACATCGGCGCCAAGGTCGAGGGCGTCATTCCCCTCAACCAGCTCGGCGAAGAGCCCGTGACCCTCGAGCAGGCGCAGGAAATGTACAAGCCCGGCGACGCCATCGAAGCGTACGTCGTGCGCGTGGACCTGCCCAACAGCCAGATCGTGCTCAGCAAGAAGCGTGCCGAGCAGGACAAGGGCTGGCGCGTGCTGGAGCGCATGCAGGAAGCCGACGAGGCTTTCGAAGTCGAGGTGCTGGAAAAGGTGCGCGGCGGTCTGGTCGCGCAGGTCGAGGGCATCCGTGCGTTCCTGCCCGCCTCGCAGGTGGACACCCGCCGCGTCAACGACCTCGACCCCTACGTGGGCAAGCCCCTGATGGTCAAGCTCATCGAGCTCAACCGCAAGCGCAACCGCGTGATCATCAGCCACCGCGCCATCATGGAAGCCGAGAAGGCCAAGGCCCGTGAAGCCACGGTCGGTCAGCTCGAGCCCGGCGCCGTGTTCGAAGGCGAAGTGGTCGAAATCACCGACTTCGGTGTGTTCGTCAACCTCGGCGGCATCGACGGTCTGGTGCACCGCAGCGAACTGACCTACGGGCGCTTCAACCACCCCCGCGACGTGGTCAAGGTGGGCGACAAAGTCCAGGTTCAGGTTATCGACGTGGACGAAGGCCGCGAGCGCATCAACCTGAGCATGAAGGCCCTGACCCAGGATCCCTGGGAAGGTGCGACCGAGCGCTACCACATCGGCCAGCGCGTGAAGGGCAAGGTCACCAACCTGACCAACTTCGGCGCCTTCATCGAACTCGAACCCGGCCTCGAAGGTCTGGTGCACGTCAGCGAAATGAGCTGGACCAAGCGCGTGCGTCACCCCAACGAAGTCATGAAGGAAGGCGACGAGGTCGAAGCCGTCATCCTGCGCATCGACCCCCGCGAGCGCCGGATCAGCCTCGGGATTCGTCAGACCACGGATGATCCGTGGAGCGCCTTGCCCGACCGCTACCCGCCCGGCACCCCGGTCAAGGGCAAGATCACCGGCATGACCGATTTCGGCGTGTTCATGGAGATCGAAGAAGGGATCGAAGGCCTGATTCACATCAGCGAACTCGACACCCAGCGCGTCAACAACCCCGCCGACCTGTTCAAGAAGGGCGACGAGATCGAAGCCGTGATTCTGAACATCGACCCGGTGGAGCAGCGCGCCAGCCTCAGCCGTCGCCGCTTCCTCGGCGGTGGCCCCGTGCCCCAGCGCGGTGAAGGCGGCCAGCGCGACTACGTCAGCCAGGGTGGCGGCAGCCGCCGTGACTCGACCTTCGGCGGTGGCCAGCGCGGTGGCCGTGGCGGACGCGGCGGTGCCGACTACGCCTACAACGCCAAGGACGCCCAGCAGGGTGGCAAGATCAGCACCAAGCTCGGCGACGTCTACGCGGACCTGTTCGCGCAGTTCGGCCTGGGCAACGACAAGAAGGACGAAGGCAGCAGCGAAGAATAAGCTTCGCCGCTGCACAAAGAACCGCCTCCCCGTGAGGCGGTTTTTTGTTGGGCGCTGAAAAAGCTCAGGAGGCGAGAGGAGAAGGTGTCGTCACTCCTCCCTGAGCACGATGTGGTGCACGCGGCAGCGCCTCGTAGCTCTCCTGAGCACCGACCAGCACCACCGGGTCGTCGAAGCGGGCGGGCTGGCCACCGATGAGCCGCTGGGTACGGGTGGCGGGCGCACCGCACACCGTGCAGATGGCCGTCAATTTGTCCACGCTTTCGGCGCGGGCGAGCAACTCGGGCATGGACCCGAACGGCTCGGCGCGGAAATCGAGGTCGAGCCCGGCGAGGACCACCCGCACGCCCGCGTCGGCAAGTTCAAGGACCAGCGGCACCAGCTCCGGGCCGAAAAACTGCGCTTCGTCGATGCCGATTACGTCTACCCCTTCAGGAGCGGCGCTGAGCAGTTCGCCCTGACCGGAGAGCTGGGCGCGGATCGCCTGGGCATCGGGCACCGCCACCGCTTCGAGCGTGCGCCCGGCATGGCTAGCGACCTCGCTGGCGTGGTAGCGGTTGTCGATGGCCGGCTTGAACACGGCGACCCGCTGCCGGGCGATCAGGGAGCGGGTCAGGCGGCGAATGAGTTCTTCACTCTTGCCGCTGAACATGGGACCGACAACCACTTCGAGGTGGCCGCCGGAATAGGGAGAACGTAACACCTGCGGAGTATGCCAGAGACGCCGGGGGGCTGGGCAGTTCAGGGGCAGGGCACTCAGGGCCGGTCTTGCTGGGCGGCCTTCACGGCGTCGGCCTTGGCACGCTCGGCGGGGGTGTCGGTGGGCAGCGGGATGGCGGGCGCCTTCTGGGGCCGCTGCTCGCCCAGCACCTCGTCCACGGCGGCATTGATCCAGGCGAAGGCGCGGCGGGTATTGGGCATGGTGTAGGTCTCGTCGGCGCCGTGCTGCATAAAGGCGTACACCACCCGGCGCCCGTCCTTGGTCTGGAAATAGCCGCTGTAGGTCAGCAGTTTCCAGCCGTTGCCGCCCTTACCGCCGAAAAAGTCGATGTTGCCCGCGTGCTGCGCCTTGAGGGCCGAGCGTCCGAAGCCGGTTGCCATCACCTCGCGCTGCCAGTTCTGGGCGCGGGGCGAAAGGCCGGGGCGCAGGAACTCGTGGGTGACCAGCGTGGCGAGCTCGTAAGGGGTGCTGAGGTTGTGGACCTTCAGATCGTCGGCGGGGTCATAGCGGTGGTCGAAATAGTCGTCGAGCCGCCGCTGCAACTGGTCGTAGCGCTGCCGCTGGGCGTCGGCGTCAATCTGCCGGGCGAGTTGCAGGCGCTGCAAGCCACTGGTCGTGCCCCAGTCGCGGTTGCTGGTGAAGGCCGGTGAGAGCCCCGTCTCGGCCACCCACCACGCCTTGGTCGGCAGAATCAGGCGGGTGTGGCACAGGTGCAGGCGGTCAGCCACGTCCTGCACCCGTTGCAGCCCGATGCGGCGGTGGAGGATGTCGGTGGCCGTGTTGTCGCTGAACTGCACCATGCGCTGCGAGAGCTCGCGCACATTGGAGCCGTCGTAGGGGTAATCGCCCAGGCTCTGGTTTTGCGGCGTCACGTCGAAGCGCTCGTTCGGTGAGATTCTGCCCGCGTCGAACTCGCGCAGCAGCGCCCAGAGCACGGCCTGCTTGTAGGTGCTCGCCAGGGGAAACACGCCGTCGGGGTTGAAGGCCACCGCCCGGCGCGGCTCCAGCGTGCGGGGGTCCACCTCGGCCACCCACAGGCCCAGCCGCCCGCTGAGGGGTTGTGGCGGACGCGGCGCTTGAGTGACAGCCGGGGCAGCGGGAAGGCAGCCGTCAGCCGCCGGAGCTGAGACTGCCGGTTCTGTTGCTGTGGGCGCAGGACTTGATGCGGAGGCAGCCTTCCGTGGGGCAGCTTGTGACTGCGCCGCAGCGGCGGCGGGCGGGGCCGTATCCTGAGCTTCCCGGTTGCGGCAGGCGTTGATGCCGGCCCCCAGCAGCAGCAGCGCCAGGGTCAGACGAATGGTGCCGCGCACGCTCAGGCGCTCAGGGGTTCGAGGGCCACCCCGACCGCGCCCGGCCCCGCGTGCACCGTGACCACGGCGCCGATTTCATGGTCGCCCATGTCCTGAAAGTGCAGGTCGCTGAGCTGCGCCCGGACGGCGGCGCGGTCCTCTTCCCCACCCACCGTCGCCAGAAACGCCACCCGCGCCCCGCCATGCTGGCTCACGTAGCGGCGCACATGCTCGGCGAGGTCGGCCAGCGCCTTTTTCTGCCCGCGCACCCGGCCCCCGGCGTCCACCCGACCCCCGCGCACGACGAGCAGCGGCTTGATGTTGAGCAGCCCGCCGAGCAGCGCCGACGCGCCCCCGATGCGCCCGTTAAGTCGCAGAAAATCCAGCGTGTCCACCGTAAACCGCAGGTCGGCTTGCGGGTAGACGCGTTCCAGGGTCTGCACGATCTGGGGCACGCTCTGCCCCGCCCGCACCAATTCGGCGGCGCGCAGCACCTGAAGGCCCAGCCCCAGCGTCACGGTATGGGTGTCCACCACCGTGACTCGGCCTCCGAACTCCTGCGCCGCCAGCCGGGCACTGCCGACCGTGCCCGAGAGCTGACCGCTGATATGCAGGCTGAGCACTTCGTCGGCGTGTTCCAGCGCTTGAGCGTAGGCCTGGGCAAACTCGGCGGGGCTGGGCTGCGACGTGCTGGGGATCGCCTTGCCGGCGCGCACCCCCTCCACGAGCTGCCGGGCGCTGAGTTGCACACCGTCCTGATAGAGCTGACCTTCGAACAGCACATAAAGCGGAACACCCGTCACGCCCAGGGCGGCGAGGTGTTCCGGTGTCAGGTCACTCGTGGAATCCGTGACGATGGCAATCGACATTACCGGATGTTAGCGTCAAACACAGGCCTGACATATGGAGTGCGCCGCCCGGACGCCAGGAACCACAAAAAACCGGCCCCCGCAGGAACCGGCTTGCTCAAAAGAGCGGACTTTAGCTGTTGAGGATTTCGCCGCCGTGCTTGTTGACGGCGTCCATCAGCACGTCCTGGGGCACGTTGTCGTCCACGGCCACCGCGCGGCCACCAGCGTTGACGCTTTCGTTGACGCGGTTGTAGTAGGCGTCGTCGGCTTCGTAGTTGGTGGTGTAGGAGTCGCTGTAGCTGTCATAGCTGGTGCCGCCGGTTTCATCGACGCCCGCGGCGCCGCCCACAGCGCCCACCGCCGCGCCGACACCCGAACCCAGGGCCGTCATGCCGAGGATTACGGGGAGGGCGAGGCCGCCGGTCGCCACTGTGGCGGCGGTGCCGATCACAGCCGCCGCCGCGCCGGTCAGGGCGCCCGCAACGGTGCCCTTGACAGCGCCCGCACCGGCGTCTTCAGCGGTGCCGCCGCCGTCCACGTAGCCGCCGTCAGCGTAGCTGGTGGTGTTGGTGGTCGTCGTGGTGGCGGCGGGGGTCGTCACGGTGCCGGTCGTGGTGCCGGTGCTCATGGTGTCACCGGCAGCCTGCTGCACGCGGCGGCTCATGTTCATGGTGCCCACCTGGGGCTGCACCACACCACGGCTTTGCAGGTCGGCGATAAAGGCGTCGGCGGCAGACACGGTCGGAAACAGAATGTGCTTCATAGGTGTCAGTGTCACAGTTACGCCTCCCACTCAAATGAGAGTTCAGACAATGTGGCTTGGTTTGCCGGGGAGACGCCGTTTAAGGAGCGGGGGCTCACCCAGCACCCGTCACCTTCTTGTGCGGCATTTCATAGCAGATGAACCCGCGCGGGTCAGGCGCGGGTCCATCTGCGGTGAGGCTGATGTTTTGTTCAGTCGTGCTCGTGCTCAGGAATGCTCGCCAGTTCGCCCCGGCGGGCGGCGCGGCGATCTTCCTCGGCCTGCTCGGCAGCGTCGTAGGCCTTGATGATGCGCCCCACCAGCGGGTGACGCACCACGTCCACCTCGGTGAATTCGTGCCAGCCGATGCCCTCGATCTGGCTCAGCACCCGCTTGGCGACGGCGAGGCCGGAGGTGACGTGACGCGGCAAGTCAATCTGGGTCACGTCGCCGGTCACAACCACCTTGGAGGAAAAGCCCATACGGGTCAGGAACATCTTCATCTGCTCGCCGGTGGTGTTCTGCGCTTCGTCGAGAATGATGAAGGCGTCGTTGAGCGTGCGCCCGCGCATGAAGGCGAGCGGCGCGATTTCGATGACCCCGCTCGTCAGGTATGCCTCGAACTTTTCCTGGTCGAGCATGTCTTGCAGCGAGTCGTAGAGGGGCCGCAGGTACGGGTCGATCTTGGCCTGCAAGTCGCCGGGCAGAAAGCCGAGCTTCTCGCCCGCTTCGACCGCCGGGCGGGTCAGGATGATGCGCTTGACCTTCTTGGCCTTGAGCGCCTGCACCGCCATCGCCACCGCCATGTAGGTCTTGCCGGTCCCGGCGGGGCCGACGCCGAAGGTGATGTCAGATTCGTTGATGAGGTCGAGGTAGAGCTTTTGCCCCGGCGTCTTGGGCTTGAGGCCGCGCGGCAGGGTCAGGCCGTTGACCTGGGTTTCGGCGGCGAGGCTGCGGCCCTCGCTGCTCAGGCGCGCCGAGCGCAGCAGGCTGTCGGGGGTGAGTTCGCCGCCCGAGCGCACCACGTCCAGAGCGTCGCGCACCATGCGCTCGGCGCCTTCCACGTCTGCCGCGTCGCCGGTAATAGTTACGGTTTCGCCCCGCGCAATCAGCTTGGCCCGCGTCAGCTCGCGCATGCGGCGCAGGTTGGCGTCGTTGGCGCCGAGCAGGGCGTAGGCCTCGCGCTGGTCGTTCAGGGTCACGGTCGCGGTCACCGTCTGGTCTTCAGCACGCGGGGCGATGTTGGTCTGAGAGTCCGTCAACTTATCTCCTGTCCTGGCCCCCGCAGGGGCACAGTCCTCCCCTAGGGGCCGGGGAGGGAAAGGGGGCGAAAAAAGGCATTCGGATAGCGCCATTGTGTGACGCCGGGCGCCGGGCCTGGGTATGCCGGTCCACATTTACGGCTGCGAGGCTGCCCTCGGCCCGCAGGATGGCACCCGGCAACGAGCCGCACATCGGCCACCTGGCGGAGTCAAGATTCTGTTACAAGCACCGCCCAGAAGCGCTCGACAGGCCCCGGCAACCAGACGAGGTTCACCTGAGAGTCGGTGCCCCACAACACGGCTTTTTGCCCAAACGTCTCGCCCCAGTCCCGTGCCTTCTCCAGAGGTGCCCCCGGAATGAGCAGGCTGTCCTCGGCCCACTCGCCGTTGCCGTTGCGAGCGGGATGTGGGGAGAAACCCGCCTGCGTCACAGCAGCCAGCAACTCACCCTGCCGGGCATGGTTCTCGGCGTCCGGGGCCTGCTGAGCGTCCGGGTTCCAGGCGGTGACGATGGCCCAGGGACCGTGTGCCCAGCGGGGAGCAGGGCCGGGAACGGGGCTGAGGCACATACGCTTGCCGGGCGGGCCGTAAAGCGTCGCCAGGAACGCGGCCCGCAGCTCGGGGTCGGGCGTGGGGCCGGTCAACGCGTGACCACCGCCTGGGCATTGAGCGTCTGGCCGCTGCGCAGGCGCAGGGTGAGCATCACCCGCTGTCCGGGGCGAAACTTGCCGCCGAGCACCACCCGGTACGCCGAGCCGCTGCCCAGCATCAGCGTGCCGGAAAGCGGCAGGGCGGCGGTGGTCACGCAGCGCGGGGCACAGCGCAGCAGTCGGGCACGGCCCACAGTGCTCCAGACGCCGGTCAGGGCGTCGTGCGGCGCGCCGCGCACCTGCCCTTGCAGCAGCGCCCCGCCGTAGGAGAGCCGCAGCCCGAGCTGCGCGGCGGGCGCGGCCTGCCCGGTGCCGAGAAAGCCGCCAAGGAGGCCAGCGAGCAGCGCCGACAGCGCCAGCATCCGGGCAGGGCGCTTCATTCGCCGTCCCCCGCTTCGCCCTCGTCGGTCGTGTCTGGGCCGGCGCCTGGCGCGTCCACCTCGGTCTTCATCACCTCGCGCAGCACGCTGGTGGCGAAACTGCCCTTGGGGAGGGTGAAGGCGAGCACGTAACCGTCGTCCTCAGGGCGCACTTCAGCCTCAGCGGGAAAGACGCGAATCAGGCGGCGGTCGCCCTTGCGCGAGGCGAAGACCTGCGGGGACAGGCCGAACAGCGCGAGGGCCTCGGCCTCCAGGGCGCCCGCGTCGGCGGTGAGGGGCTTGACCTTGCGTCCGAAGAGGGTTCCGGTCGCGCTGACCTCGCCGCGCTGCGCTCTGGGGGTCTCGGCCCCGGCGTCCTCCACCAGAAAGACGCCGCCCGTGTCGTGCTTTTTCGCCATGTCGCCGGTCAGCAGGCGGTCGAAGACCTCGCGCTCCAGCCGCAGGCTCACCAGTGCGTTGAAGATGGCACTCTGCACGCTGCTCGTCAGGAAGCGGCGCACGCGGGGGTCGCGCAGTTCCGACTCGCCGCGCAGCACCCGCAGGCCCTCCTCGGCGTTGAGCCCGCCGAGGCCGAAGCGCTGGGGGCCGAAATAGTTGGGCACGCCGCCCTGCGCGAGCGTCGCCAGCGTCTCCCCTGCCTGCTCGGCCATGCCCGCCGCGCCGCGCACCCGCACCACGAAGCGGTTGCCGTGCAGGTGGCCCATGCCGAGCTTGTTGGTGTGGCGCGAGGTTTCCAGAATCCGCACGCCGGGCAGCGAGAAGTCGCCCATGCGCGGCTCGACTTTGGCGGGGAGGCTCAGCCACTGGGTGGTCACGGCGTGGCGGTCCTTGAGGCCGGCGACCCCCACGTCGCGGTCACGCACGCCGAGCTGCGCGCACAGCTCGCGGACCACGTGCGCGGTGGTGTGGCGGGTCTTTTCCACGTGCAGGTACAGGTACTCGCCGCTGCCGCCGGGCAGGTAGGCGGGCACCTCCTGCACCTGAAAGTCGGCAGGCTCGGCCCGCAGGCGGCCCCCGGTGCCGGGAGAAGTCGTTCGCTCGCAGCGCCGACCAGTCAAAGATGAGGCTCATTGCGCCCGATTGTAAGCGCCCGTTGCCAGGGCTGCCGGCAAACGCGCGCCGCGCTGCATGAACGGCCCCTCGCCCGCGCCGCATTTTTCTTTTCCCCCGGCGGCGGACACTGGGGGCATGACGCGCCCGCCTCCCCCACGCCCCACCTCCTTTCTGGACCCGCCCCCACGGGCCGTTTCGCCGCTGGCGCCGGGCCGCCCGCACGTCAAGGCCGCGGCGGGGGTGACGGCGGGCCTGATCGCGCTGCTCTGGGGGCAGGAGGTGGCCGACCAGTTTCTCTTCGGCACCCGGCTGGACGGGTACGGCATCGAGCCGCGCCAGGTGGGAACCTTCTGGCACGTGTTCACGGCGCCCTTTTTGCACGCGGGGTTTCCGCACCTGATCGCCAACACGGTACCGCTGGCGGTGTTGGCCTTCATGACCGCCGTGCGCTCGGTGAGCCGCTTTCTGGTCGCCACCTTCCTGATTGCCCTGATCGGCGGCGGGCTGGTGTGGCTGTTAGGGCGCAGCGGCTCGGTGCATCTGGGGGCGAGCGAACTGGTGTTCGGCTACCTCGCGTACCTGCTCGGCGTGGGCTGGTGGGAACGGACGCCGCTGTCCGTCGTGATCGCGGTGATCGCCTTCGCGCTCTACGGCGGCGTGCTGTGGGGCGTGCTGCCGAGCAACCCCGCCATCTCGTGGGAGGCGCACCTCTTCGGCTTTATCGGCGGGCTGGTCGCGGCGGCGCTGCTGCACCGGAAGGTGCGTCGGGCATGAAGGGTGGGCTAAACGGCGTGACGGTTCCGTCAGCCGGAGCGTGTCAAACTGCACGGCACGTCTCCGGCCACTGACCGGGGAGCCTGCCGAGGGGCCTGCCTATGCGCTGCGAAATCCGACACACCACCGAGTATCACTACCCCAAACCCGCCTGGGACTCGTTCAATGAAGTCCGCCTGCATCCGGTGCAGGAGGTGCGGCAGACGCTGCGTTCCTTTCACCTGAACGTGACGCCGGAAGCCGAAATCACGTCCCACAAGGACTATTTCGGGACGCTGGTGCACCATGTCCACGTGCATGAGGCGCACACCGAACTGCGGATCGAGGCGCAGGCCATCGTGGACACCCACGCCGTGACGCTGCCGCTGCCCGCCCCCATGAGTGTGCTCGAAGACGTGCGGCCCAGGAACATCGAGTTTCTGGTGCCGTCTCCGCGCGTGCCTGCCGGAGACTGGCCGGAAATCTTCGAGGTGCGCCGTCCGGGGCCGAAGGACGACCTGCCGAGCTTTCTGAGCGACCTCAACACCTTCCTCTACCACCGCTTTACCTACGACGCCAAGGCGACCGGCGTGAACACTCCGCTCGCTGAGTTCGCGCGGCACGGACGGGGCGTGTGCCAGGACTTTACCCACGCCATGCTGGGCATCTTGCGTCAGCTCGGGATTCCGGCCCGCTACGTCAGCGGCTACCTCTACAGCGGCGGAGAAATGCGGGGCGCCGAGGCCACCCACGCCTGGGTGGAGGCGCTCATTCCGGGCTACGGCTGGCTGGGCTACGACCCCACCAACAACCGGCTGGCCGGCGAAAAACACATCAAGATCGCCCACGGGCGCGAGTACAGCGACGTGTCCCCGGTGCGCGGCACCTACTACGGCGGCGGCCAGGGCAAGCTGGACGTGGCGGTGCACGTGTACGGGGAGCAGTAAAACAAAACTCCCCCCGCCGGTCAGCGAGGGGAGGGTGTTCAGGAAGACTTACAGCCCGAACAGTGAGCGGAGCAGCACCGGCTCGACGATGCTATAGGCCAGTGCCGAGAGCACCAGTGTCACCCCGGCCTTGACCGGGTCGCGCAGGTTCATGCTCGACTGCACGGCGAGAAAGCCGAAGAAAGCCAGCGCCAGCGCAATCACCACGCTCTGCACGAACCAGCCGAAGATGGGAATGATGCCGAGCAGGGTGCCCACGATGCTCAGCGGCACGAAGAACAGGGCAAAGGTGTAGGCGACTTCCGAGTAGCGGCCCGTGCCGCCGAACAGGTAGCGGCCAATCAGGTACACCGCGCCGGTAAAGACGAGGAACTGCGCCGGAATCCCGATGAGGCGCGAGAACAACTGGCCGAAAAAGGTCACGTCGCTGTGAAAGACCGAGAACAGCGCGGCAATCACGCCCGAGACGGCAGCGGCGAGCAGGACATACATCAGCGCTTGCCCGGTGCCGCCCCGCCGCTCAAAGCGCTCGAAGGTGCTGGGCGCAGGCCGGGCCAGGACCGCCGTGCTCTGGGCGAACATGTCCGAAATCTGGCTGGGTGCGCTGGGCGTGGAAAAGGGGGAGCGGGTCATGCCTTCAATACGCGCCCTGTGCCCCGGCGGTTGCCCCCCGCCGCCCTGAGCTAGCGTTCATCTTCCTCGGCGTCACGGCTGAAGCCCGGCGCAATGGGGGAATGGGTGCGGTTTTGCCCGGCGAGGGTCTGAGGATTCGGACCAGCAGCGGGCGCGGACATGGGCGGGGCAGACGCGGCAGGGGCAGACGCGGCAGGGTTAGGCGCGGCGGGCGCTTGACCGGCTCCCTGTGTCTGCTTGACCTCGCGGGCCAGTTTGACCTCCAGCGGGGCGCTGCCGAAACTCACGCTGCGCTGAGGCGAGGGAATCTCGATGTTCGCCTCGTCCATGGCAATTTTGATGCGGCGGTTGAACTCGCGGCCCAGGGCAAACTGGCTTTTGGGCAGCACCTTGAACAGCGCGCGCAGAGTGATGCCGTCGGGAGCGAGATCGGTGACGCCCTGCACCTCGGGCGCGTCGAGGAAGTGATCTTTCCATGCGGGGTCGTGATACAGCTCCCGGCTGACCGCGTCGAGCACGCCGAGCGCCTGATCGATGTTGGTGTTGTAGGTCACGTCCACCGTCGCCACCACCCGCGACCAGTCCTTGCTGCTCACGCTGACGGTCTGAATCTGGCCGTTGGGGACGATGTGCACGGTGCCGTCGAGCGCGCGCAGGGTGGTCACGCGCAGGTTGACGCTCTCCACGTTGCCCGAGAGCTGCCCGGTGTTGATGGTGATCACGTCGCCCACGCCGTATTGGTCTTCGAGCAGGATAAAAAAGCCGGTAAAGAGGTCCTTGAAGAGGTTCTGCGCCCCGAAGCTGACCGCCAGGCCCAGCACCGACACGCCCGCGAGCAGGCTGGTCGTGTTAAGGCCGAGGGTCTGCAACATGGCGAGGGCGGCAATGACGACGATGAGGACGCGCAGGGTGCTTTCCACCACGCCCTTGAGGGTCTGCACCCGCACCGTGCGGCGGTTGAAGTCGTCGTCAGGCACCACGCGGCCACTGATCACGCTGATGAGGTTCCAGGCGATCATCGCCATCGCCAGCACGACCACCACCTTGCCCGCGCTGTTGCGAAAGCCCTCGCGGATATCGGCCCCGAGGTCAAACAAGACGGGCACGTCGGGCAGGTAGGCGATGTGGGTGGCACTCGCCAGCCAGCCCACCGAAATCGTCAGCAGCAGCAGCCACTTGAGCACCAGCGTCAGGCGGGGGTGCAGGTAGCCTTCAATGCTGCGCAGCAGCGTGCGGCCCAGGCGGTAGAGCGCGTAGGCCACCACCAGGGTCAGCGCGAGGCCCACCCAGACCTGCGGCTTGGCGAGCTGGACCATCAGAACATCGAGCATGGGCCTTACTGTGCCATGTCCGGCGCAGGCCAGGGGGATAGAAAAGCGAGAGGGCCGGGAAGGGCATTTCCCATGACCTCTCGCCTTTCAGAGTGAGCCGGGCGGCTCAGCCGTTCTCAGCCCTGCGGCCCCGCGAACGCCGCTTCCAGGCGCTCGACCAGCCGCGCTTCGTGGGCGCGGGCGGCACGCAGCACGGCGTTTTTGACGGCGCGGGCGTCGGCGCTGCCGTGGCCGATAAAGGCCAGCCCCCGCACCCCGATCAAGATGCTCGCGCCGTAAGGTGCTGGGGTCCATCCGCTCGGCCAGCCCGCGCAGCGAGTCGCGCACCAGCAGGCCGCCGAGTTTGCTCTTGACGTTGGAATTGAGCGCTTCCTTGACCCAGCCGAGCAGCACCCGCGCCTCGCCCTCGGCGAGCTTGAGGACCACGTTGCCGGTAAAGCCGTCGGTCACCACGATGTCGGTGGTGGATCTGAAGATGTCGCGCCCCTCCACGTTCCCGTAGAAGGTGATGCCCTGGCCGTCGAGCGCCCGCAGGAGGGTGTGCGCCTCGACCACCTGCTGGCTGCCCTTGTGGTCCTCTTCGCCGATGGAGAGCAGGCCCACGGTGGGGTTGTCGCGGTCTTCGAGGACTTTGAGGTACACCGTCGCCAGCCGCGCCCACTGCGCGAGGTAGGCGGGTTTGACGTCGGCGTTGGCCCCAGCGTCGAGCAGCGTGGTAAAGCCGCCCTGCGCGGGCAGGTGCGCCAGAATGGCGGGGCGGTCCACACCCTTGATGCGCCCGAGCGTGAGCAGCGCCGAGGCCATCGTCGCGCCCGAATGCCCCATGCTGACGGCGGCGGCGGCGCGGCCTTCCTTGACCAGCCGGGTGCAGACGTTGATGCTCGCGCCGGTGCGGCTGCGCACGTCGCTGGCGTGCTCTTCCATCCCGATCACGTCGGGGGCGTCCACCACCTCGATGGGCAGGCGGCTGCTTCCCTCGTGTTTGCCGAGTTCGGCGTGCAGCTTGACCCGGTCGCCCACGAGCAGCACCGACACCCCGCTGCGGGCGGCCTGCACCGCGCCGTCCACGTTGGGCGTCAGGCCGTGGTCGCCGCCCATCGCGTCGAGCGCCACCGGCAGGCGCCCCGCCGCTTTGGCGCTCAGATTCGCCGGGCTCGCCTCAGCGCTCATCGCCTGCTCCAGCTCCGTAGAACGACGCACGCAGGTCGCGGTCCTGGGTGCGGCTCGCCCCGTCACGCCCGCTGCCTTCGCTCGGCAGGCGGTAGCCGGGGCGCTCGACCTGCTCACGGATGCTGGCGAGGTCCACGTACTCGTCGGCGGCGTTGCGCAGTTCGGCGCTCGTCATCTCGGGAATGCTCGCCACGATGACTTTCTTGCCCCGGGCGCGCAGCACCTCCACCGGGCGCTCGAAGTCGCCGTCGCCGGAGAGCAGCACCGCCACGTCGTAGCGGCTCTCGGTGGTGAGCAGGTCGGTCACCAGTTCGATGTCGAGGCTGGCGCGGCGCGAGGTGTCGCCGTTCTCGTCGGTGTTCTCGCGCAGCGGGCGGGTGCGGACCGTGTAGCCCATGTAGGTCAGGGCGTCCACGAAGCGCTTTTGTTTGTCGTCCACCGGCCAGGGCACGGCGGTGTAGTAAAAGGCGTTATACAGAGCGCCGAGCCCCGCAAAATGTTCGAGAATCTTGCGGTGGTCGAAGTTCCAGCCGAGCCGTTTGGCCGCGGCATAGACATTCGCGCCGTCAATAAAGAGTGCAATACGTTCCATGAGTCTCCTGTCCCGCGCAGGATAGCGGATGCCCCGGCGCAGCGCGGTGTCCTGCTGCTCTGCCCCCCCCTGCGCCTTCTTCTTGAACCCACTGCACAGAACCCACTGGACAGAACCCACTGCACAGCCGCCGCGAGGGCCTGAGGGCCATGGAGACCGAGGGCCCTGGACATTGAGAATGATTCTCAATATGGTGCAGGGAGCTTCGGGCCTCTTGCCGCGCAGCAGAGCCAGCGAGGCGAAGGAGAGTGTATGAGCGACGAAAACAACAAGGGCGTCGGCACGGCGGTGCAGGGCGTGGGCGGTCCCCGCGACGGGCGCACCGCCCCCGGCGAGCAAGGCACCACCCTGACCACCCGCCAGGGCCACCCCGTTCACGACAACCAGAACAGCCGCACGGTGGGCAGCCGTGGCCCGATGACGCTGGAAAACTACCAGTTCATCGAAAAGCTCTCGCACTTCGACCGCGAGCGCATTCCCGAGCGTGTGGTGCACGCCCGCGGCGTCGGCGCCCACGGCGTGTTCAGAGCGACGGGCAAGGTCGGCGACGAGCCGGTGAGCAAGTACACCCGCGCCAAGCTGTTTCAGGAAGACGGCAAGGAAACGCCCGTCTTCGTGCGCTTCTCGACGGTGGGTCACGGCACCCACTCGCCCGAAACGCTGCGTGACCCGCGCGGGTTCGCCGTCAAGTTCTACACCGAAGACGGCAACTGGGACCTCGTCGGCAACAACCTCAAAATCTTCTTCATCCGTGACGCGCTGAAGTTCCCCGACCTGATCCACAGCCAGAAGCCCAGCCCGACCACCAACATCCAGTCGCAGGAGCGCATCTTCGATTTCTTCGCGGGCTCCCCCGAAGCGACCCACATGATTACCCTGCTGTACTCGCCCTGGGGCATTCCGGCGAGCTACCGCTTCATGCAGGGCAGCGGCGTGAACACCTACAAGTGGGTCAACGACCAGGGTGAAGGCGTGCTGGTCAAGTACCACTGGGAACCCGTGCAGGGCGTGCGCAACCTGACGCAGATGCAGGCCGACGAGGTGCAGGCGACCAACTTCAACCACGCGACCCAGGACCTGCACGACGCCATCGAGCGCGGCGACTTTCCCCAGTGGGACCTGTTCGTGCAGATCATGGAAGACGGCGAGCACCCCGAACTCGACTTTGACCCCCTCGACGACACCAAGATCTGGCCCCGCGAGCAGTTCCCCTGGCGGCACGTCGGCCAGATGACGCTGAACCGCAACCCCGAAAACGTGTTTGCCGAAACCGAGCAGGCCGCCTTCGGGACCGGCGTGCTGGTGGACGGCCTGGACTTCAGCGACGACAAGATGCTCCAGGGCCGCACCTTCAGCTACTCCGACACCCAGCGCTACCGCGTCGGCCCCAACTACCTGCAACTGCCGATCAACGCGCCCAAAAAGCACGTCGCCACCAACCAGCGCGACGGGCAGATGGCCTACCGGGTGGATACCTTTGAGGGCCAGGACCAGCGTGTGAACTACGAGCCGAGCCTTCTCAGCGGTCCCAAGGAAGCGCCTCGCCGCGCCCCCGAGCACACCCCCCGCGTGGAAGGCAACCTCGTGCGCGCCGCCATCGAACGCCCCAACCCCTTCGGGCAGGCCGGGATGCAGTACCGCAACTTCGCCGACTGGGAGCGTGACGAACTGGTGAGCAACCTCTCCGGCGCTCTGGCGGGCGTGGACAAGCGTATTCAGGACAAGATGCTCGAATACTTCACCGCCGCCGACGCCGACTACGGCCAGCGCGTGCGCGAGGGCATTCAGGCCAAGGAAGCCGAGATGAAGGGCCAGAAGCAGGAAGCCCCCGTCTACGGCACCGAGGCGAGCAGCCTGTACTGAGACAAGCTGAGCACGGAAACTGAAAGAGTCGCCCCGGTGTGGGCGGCTTTTTTTATGGTCCTCTGAAGCTGTTTTTCATTTCCCAGCAAACAGCCCAAAGCCCCCGAATCCCGCTACAATCAACCATGATCGACCCCCACCAGTACGGTGCTTTTCTGGTCGCTGCCGTGGTGCTGGCCCTGCTCCCCGGCCCCGGACTGATGTACATTCTCGCCCGCAGTCTGGGGGGTGGGCGTTGGGCCGGGATTCAGAGCGCCCTCGGCACCGGAGCCGGCGGCATGGTGCATGTGCTGGCCTCGGCGGTGGGGCTCTCGGCGCTCATCATGGCGTCGTCGCTCGCTTTCAGCGTCGTGAAGTACGCGGGGGCGGCGTACCTGATTTATCTGGGCCTGCGCGTGCTGCTGTCCAAAGAGGCCCTGTCGTCCAAAGAGGAAGCCAGCCTCGCTGCCGCCGCGCCCGAGCGTCAGAGCCGCCTGTTCACGCAGGGCGCCATGACCGAACTGCTCAATCCCAAAACGGCCCTGTTTTTCCTGGCGGTGATTCCCCAGTTCGTGAAGCCTGCAACGGGGCACGTCTTCGGACAATTTCTGCTGCTGGGCACGACTTCGGTGGTGGTCAACACGCTCAATGCCATGCTCGTCGCCACGCTGGCCGGGTTTCTGGGCGCGCGACTGCAAGGCAACCCCCGCTTTCAACGCGGGCAAAAGGTGGCGAGCGGCGGGGCGATGATCGCCCTGGGCACTTACGTCGCGGTTGAAAGGTAAAACGGTGGACATGTCCCCTTCCGCTCAGTCCATCAGGCTCCCATTCGTCAGGCCCCAGCCCCTCGGCCCCGGCGCCCGCGTGGCGGCGCTCAGCCTCAGTGGGGGCTTCGTGACCGAGGTGCCGCACCGGTACGCGACCGGGGTGCGGCAGGCCGCCGAGTCTCTCGGCTGGGAGATCGTCGCTGCGCCGAACGCCTTTCGTGGCCCCGATTACCTCTATGAAAATCCGCAGCCCGCGCCGACGACCTGCACTGGGCGCTGCAAAATCCCGAGATTGACGGGATGGTCAGTGTCATCGGCGGGGACGATTCGATTCGGCTGCTGCCCCTGCTGGACGCTGACCTTATTCGGGCGCATCCGAAAGCCTTTGTGGGTTACTCCGACAGCACCGTCACGCTGATGCAATTCCTGAAAGCGGGCGTGATGGCCTACCACGGCCCCGCCGTGCTGACTGATCTGGCGGAGAACGGCGGCATTCATCCCTTCACCCGGCGCGGGCTGGAACAGGCGTTCGGCACCGAGCCTTACGACCTCTCCCCCGCCCCCGAGTGGACCGAGGCGGGGCAGGACTGGGAGGACGTGGCGGCGCAGGAGATTCGCCGCGAATTTCAGCCCGGCGACGGCTGGACGTGGCTCCAGGGCGACGCCCCCGGCGAAGGGCACCTGCTCGGCGGCTGCGTGGAGATTCTGGACATGCTCAGCGGCACGCCCGGCGAACTGCCGCCCGAGCTGTGGCACGGCGCGGTGATGGCGCTGGAAACAAGCGAAGACGTGCCCAGCCCCGCGCAGGTGGGCTACTGGCTCCGCAACTGGGCGGCCAAGGGCGTCTTGCAGCGCCTCAGTGGGCTGCTGCTCGCCCGGCCCCGTGACTACACGCCGGAGATGACCGCGCAGCTTTATGTCTGGGTGCGCCGGGTGCTGAAGGAAGCGGGGCGCGAAGACCTGCCCGTCGTCGCCAATGTGGATTTCGGTCACACCTCGCCCCAGCTCACGCTGCCGCTGGGCGCACAGGTGCGACTGGACCCGGTGGCAGGGCGGGTCACAGTTTGGCCCTAACCCCCAGAATCAGGGAAACGCGGGTTTCCCCGGCTGCCAGCCGCCCTCCGGCCCCCCGGCCCAGTGCCACTGCCCGCCAGCAGGTCTGAGGTCCAGCGCCGCGCGAATGTCGGCCAGCGGCACCCGGCGGGCGAAGCGGGTGCGGGCGTGCCACGCGGCGAGCGCGTCGGCCCCCGCCTGTGAGGACAGACCCACTCCACGCACGGCAGCGGTAGCCCGGTTCACCGCGAGGTCAAACAGCGTGTCCGGCACCGCCCCCGCCGCGTCTTCCCCCGCCGGATTCGGCTCGGAGAGGGCGAGAAAGGGACGCTCCTCGGGCACCTAAGCGCTCCGCACCCGGCCCGCGAGCGCGGCGAGTTGCCCGGCGTGCCACACGCTGTGGCGGGCATTCAGACGCAGAAGTTCGGCCACTGTCATGGTCTGCTCGCTGTAGGTGAGTTCGGTGGACAACTGCTCGGGCGAGAGCTGCCGCGTTTGCTCCACTTCCCAGCCCATCAGGCGGCGCAATCCGGCGTCGTCGGGGGGTGGGAGGTCGCCCGTCGCCCCAGCAATGGCGGCCCAGTACCCCCGCTTGGTCTGTGTCAGGTGGGTGGTCAGCCAGCCGATACGCGGGTGAGTTGCCCCGTCCACCATGTCCAACGCACTCTGCACACTTTCCCAGGGGGCACTGTTGGCCTCCTGAAGCAGCAACGCGAGGTCGGCGGCATTCATGCCTGCCTCAACGCAGCAGACGGTAGCCGTCGCCGTCGCGCTGAAGTTGCCCGCGTTCGAGCATCCGGCCCGTCACCTCGCGGGCCTGCTCGAAGCTCAGTGGGCTTTTTTCTTCCAGGTCACGCAGGGTGAAGTGCCCGCCGCTGCGGTAGGCGTATTTCAGGACCATGCGCTCCTGCACGTCGGCCCGCTCGCCGCCCTGCTCGACCCGCTCCAGCCGGCGCCCGAACAGCGTCCAGACGAGCGCTGCCACCCCTATGCCAATCAGCAGAGCCACCGGCAGCATCTGGGTGGCGAAGGCCGGGTCCGCGACGCTCTGGGCGATTTCCAGCGCCCGCGCTTTGGCCGCCGCGATCTGCTCGGCGCCCGCGCCCGCTGCTTCGAGTCGCCGCACATCGCCGCGCGCGTGCAGAAAGCGGAACACGCCGCCGGTGTCGCCCCGCGTGTAGAACGCGGAAAAGGCGATCAGGGCGGCGGACGCCCCAGCAATCAGCGAGAGAAGGAAGCGGGCAAGACTCATGGCAAGGAGAATAGTCCAGAGGCGGGTGCCGGAGACGGACCGGAAGCACAAAAAAACTGCCCCCACTTGGGAGGCAGTTCCTGGCCAGCTTTTACGGGTTCCGTCTGCTCCGTTGACCAACTGGAACAGCGCCAGTTGACCAACTCCACGTCCGGAACCCGCTTGGCTCCTACTCGCTTCGCTCGGATTGAATCACCTTGGCGATTCAATCCGAGGAGGTCTTATTGACGAGCGTTGCGCGAAGCGTCCACGAGCGCCTTGAAGGCTTCGGGTTCGCGGGCGGCGATGTCAGCCAGGACCTTGCGGTTCAGGTCGATGTTCGCGCGCTTCAGACCGTTGATGAAAGTCGAGTAGTTCATGCCGTGCAGGCGGGCGCCCGCGTTGATGCGCTGAATCCACAGGCGGCGGAAGTCGCGCTTCTTGTTGCGGCGGTCACGGTACTCGTAAGTGGCAGCGTTGAGCAGCGTCTGGAAGGCGTTGCGGTACTGCTTAGAGCGGCTGCCCCAGAAGCCCTTGGCGCGCTTGAGGACCTTCTTGTGGCGGCGGCGACGGACAATCCCGGTTTTGGCGCGTGGCATGGTTTATTTCCCCCTCGGGAGCATGAGTTTCATCCGGGCCCATTCGGCTTTGGCGAGCACGAAGCCCTTGCCCTTGCCGCGAATTTCGTCGCCGCTCTTGCCGGTGTTCTGGTGGCGCTTGCCACTCTTGAACGCCATGACCTTGCCGGTGCCGGTGATCTTGATCCGGCGCTTGGCCATCTTGTGAGTCTTCATCTTGGGCATGGAGAGCCCTCCTTCGTAGTCCAGTCGCGCTCCCTGGGGAGGCTTCTGTCTGGGGTTCGGGCCGCTCTCTTGTTGAGAAAGTTCTCAAAGAGCCGTTGGTCGCCCTGCCCCACTTGACCAAGCGAAGATTTTACACGATGAAGCCCTGGCAGAACAAGGGCCGCGGGGTCAGCCGCCGTCAGGCCGGGGGCAGTCCCGCTGCCAGCCCCTCCGGCAGCGCCTTCGCCACGCGCTCCAGCGTCCGGCCCGCCGCCGCCTGCACCATCTTTTCAAAGGCCGCGCCGCCCCAGCCCTCGGCCTCGGGCGTAGCGAGGTGGGCCTGAAACTGAAAGGCGAAGGCCATCTCGCCGCCCTCAGCCGCCGTCGCCTGCCCCGACACCGCGACCCAGGCGCGTTCGCCGGTCAGCGTGAGCGGACGCAACTCGGCGCCCTGCGGCGTGCGGACAATTTCGCTGCGAAAGGGCAGGTCCACCTCGCCCAGCAGCGGCACCGTGACCAGCAGTTCGCCCCAGACCTGCTCGCCGTCCGAGTCCAGCCCGCGCAAAAAGCGCACCCCGGCGAGCGCGGCAGCGGGTTCACGTACGAAGGCGAGCGCCGCCGCCTGCCCGTGGGGGTGGCGCAAGGTAAACGACTGCTCGGCACTCAGAATCACGCCCGCACCTTCAGTCCACCCACTCGATGACGAGCCGCCCGGTTTGTGCCGCTTCCTGCACCTCGGCGTCACCCGCGCTCCGGAGCCGGGGCAGGTGGGCAAAGCGTGGCGTGGCCGAGGCGTAGCCCAGGCGAACCACCACGTTGTCGCTGAGTTCGTCCTTGCCGATGCGCCACACCAGTTGCCCGCCGAGCGCTTCCAGTTGCCGCGAGAGTTCGGGGGGCAGCTCTGCAAAAGCCATGAGCGCCATTGTACGCCCCGCGCCTTCGCTGCCTGCTCTGCTTCTCTTCTGATGCCCGGTGTCCCCTTGACCCCCCGCAGCTCACCCTCTACCCTGACCGCATGAGTGCCTTGATTGCCACCACGACCCCTTGAGGGCGGTGCGTCAGGCAGCCGCCCCGTAGGACATACGCGGGCGGTTTTTTTGTCGTAAGGAGGAGCAAAGATGCGCGTCGCCATTGTGGGAGCCACCGGGGCCGTCGGCCACGAACTGCTGAAGGTGCTTGAAACCTCAAGTCTCGACTTCAGCGAACTGCAACTCTACGCCTCGCCGCGCAGCGCGGGCAGCACGCTGGAGTTTCGCGGGCAGCCGCTGACGGTGCAGGCCACGCCGGACGGCGCCCTGCCCGCCGACCTCGTGCTCGCCTCGGCGGGCGGGTCCATCAGCAAGGAAAAGGCCCCGCGCTGGGTGGAAGGCGGCGCCGTCGTCATCGACAATTCCAGCGCCTTTCGCTACGACGACGACGTGCCGCTCGTCGTGCCCGAGGTCAATGGTGAAGCGGCCCTGGGGCACAAGGGCATTATCGCCAACCCCAACTGCACCACCGCCATCGCCGTGGTCGCCGTCGCGCCGATTCACCGCAAGTACGGCGTCAAGCGCATGATCGTCAGCACCTATCAGGCCACCAGCGGCGCCGGGCAAAAGGGCATGGACGAGCTGCTCACCGAGACGCACAAGGTGCTGCACGGCCAGGACGCGGGCCACCATGAATTCGTTCACCCCATTCCCTTCAACGTGATTCCGCACATCGACGTGTTTCAGGACAACGGCTACACCAAGGAAGAGATGAAGGTGGTCTGGGAGACGCGCAAAATCATGGGCGACGAGAGCTTGCAGATCAGTTGCACGGCAGTCCGTATTCCCACCCTGCGAACCCACAGCGAGGCCATCACGCTGGAGCTGGAGCGGCCTGCTACGCCCGAGGCCATCCGTGAGCTGCTGGCGACGGCGGCGGGTGTGGAGGTGCGCGACGACCCTAGCGCGAAGCTCTACCCCATGCCCCTGACCGCCAGCGGCAAGTACGACGTGGAAGTGGGGCGCATACGCCAGAGCCTCGTGTTCGACGGCGGCATCGAACTGTTCGTGGCGGGCGACCAACTGCTCAAGGGCGCCGCTCTGAACGCCGTGCAGATTGCCGAAGACCTTCAGCGGCGCGGGGGGCTGAAAGTTCAGCGGGGCTAACGCTTACAACATGGGGCCGGGCCGCAGCGTAGGTTGCCGCCTGGCCTCTGGTTGTGGTGGGTCCGCTGACCTTCCGGGCCGCCGGGGGCCGGCTGCTCTACAATGCCCGCCATGAAAACTGACCCCGCAGACCTCACCCTTTTTCTGGCGCAGAGCGTGGTGGATCAGCCCGCGCTGGTGCGCGTGAGTCGGCGTGGCCCGACCGTGCTCGTGCGGGTGGCCCCCGGCGAGGAAGGCCGCTTTATTGGCAGACAGGGCCGGGTGATTCAGGCGATTCGCACCCTGGTTCGGGCCGCCGGCGACCCCCGCGAGCGCGTGAACGTGGACCTCGACGCGCCGCGCAAGGCATGACGCGCCCCGAAGCGAGCGGCCCGCCCGACGCCACGAGACTGGGGCACCTGCTGGGGCCGCACGGCGTGCAGGGCGGCATCAAGCTCTACGTGCTGGGCGACCCGGCGCAGGTGCTGGCGCTGAAACGAGTTTATGTGGAGTCGCGCGGCTGGCTGAGTCTTCGCCGCGCCGAGGGGATGCCCCCGAACCTCGTGTTGTACCTCGCGGGCGTGTCCTCACGCGAGGGAGCCGAAGAATTGCGCGGCCTTCAGGTCTACGCTACCGACGCCGAGCTGCCCGACCTGGAAGAAGGCACGTTCTACTACCACGACCTGCGCGGCCTGGAAGTGTACGGCGCGGGCGGCGAACGCCTCGGCACTGTCAGCGACGTGATGGACGCCGGGCACCAGGACCTGCTGGTGGTGGACTACGGCGGGGGCACGTCGTTCGTGCCGCTGCAAGCGCCTTACGTGGAGGTGCCGCTGGCTGGCGGCAAACCGGGCGCGGTTCACCTGACCGCCGACGCTCCCGCCGGGCTGATCGGGCCGGAGCCCGGCGAAGAAGACGGCGCGGCGGAGTCCTGAGCGAGTGCTGACCTTTTCTTTTTTGACGCTCTTTCCCGAACTGCTCACCCCCTTCGCGCAGGAAGCCATCGTGGGCAAGGCGCGGGAACGGGGTCTGATAGACGTGCGGCTGGTCAACCTGCGCGACTACGCCCAGAACAAGCATCTCAAGGTGGACGACACGCCCTATGGCGGCGGCGCGGGCATGGTCATCCGGGTGGACGTGGCGGCGCGCGCTCTGGACGCCGCGTGTCAGGCGGGGCCGCGGCCCGACGAGGTGATTTTGTTCACCCCAGCGGGCGAGCGCTTTACCCAGCAGGTGGCCGAGGAGCTGGCGAACAAACAGCACCTCGTCTTTCTCTGTGGCCGTTACGAGGGCTTCGACGCGCGGGTCGAGGGACTCGTCACCCGCGAACTGAGCCTCGGCGACTTCGTGATGATGGGCGGCGAGGCGGCGGCGGCCTGCGTGCTCGAAGCGGTGGCCCGGCTGCGGCCCGGCGTGCTCGGCGACGAGGCGTCGCACCAGCAGGACTCCTTTTCCAGCGGTTTGCTCGACTACCCCGAGTACACCCGTCCCCCTGAGTGGGAAGGCCACAGCGTGCCCGACGTGCTGCGCGGCGGCAACCACGCGGCGGTGGCCCGCTGGCGGCGCGACCAGGCGTTGGAACGCACCCTGCGCCGCCGTCCCGACCTGCTGCCCGGCGCCGGCCTGACGCCGCAGGACAGTGCGGCCCTGCTGGCACTGGGCGTGACCCCCGAACAGCTCAGCATCTGGGACGCGCCGCCCCCACCCGCGCCAAAGGTTCGCCGCAAAAAGAAGCCGTCGGCTGAGGACAAGGCCCCGACGGACACTTCTAGCGAGTAAGAATCAGCGCCCAAACAGCAGCGTACTCAGACGACGCCCGCTCAACAGCCGTCCAATCACTGCCGGAATCATCAGCACGACGAGGCCGTAGAGGACCGAGAGCGCGATGGTCAGCCCGACGGGGTCGCTGCGCTCGGGGGCGTACCAGTTTTCCAGCACCTGAAGCAGGAAGGGGTGAATGAGGTACACCTGCAAGCTGACCGTGCCCAGTGTGGCGATCAGGATGCGGAGTGGGTGCGTCGAGCGCTGCCACTGGTAGGCGAGGCCGAGCAGACCCAGGGCCATCAGGGCGCTGTAGCCCCAGCTCAGGGCGTGGTAGGCCACCGAGTCCACCGACTCTCCCAGCATCTGCCGGGTGGTGACCGTCAGGTAGGGCGGAAACACCAGCACCAGCAGGCCCAGCACCCACCAGCGCGACTTGCGGAACCACTCGGAAAATTCGCCCAGGCGCGCGCCCACGCTCACGCCCAGCACGATGGGCAGGACATACCACAGCACGGTGCTGCCCGGATACGGCGTCTGCAACACGTTGCGGTTGAGTAGGTACGCCCCCGCCTGCAGCGCGGCCCCGAGCACGAAGGCCAGCCAGATGGGCGGGCGGCGCCGCGCCAGGGGCAGCAGCAGCGGCAAAATCAGGTACACCTGCAGCGCCACCAGCATGAAGTACAGGTGGTAACTCGCCTTGCCGTAAAGCAGGTAAAACGACCATCGCTCGGGGTCGGTGAGCACTTCCGGGGGCCGGCGTCCGCTGGCGACATACCACAGCACGTACAGCACGCTCCACAGCAGGTAAGGCCAGCCGCCGCGAATCAGCCGCCGCGAGTAGTAGCGCAGGGGCCGGAAGTCCTTGAGCAGACTGCGCGTGAGCACCGTTGCCGACAGGAAAATAAACGCCGGCACCGCGAAGTGCAGCGTGCGGTTGACCCCAGCGGTGATCAGATACGCGGTGCTGCCTTCGGGGAGGTGGCGCAGCGTCACGGCGGTGGTGTGGTGGGTGACCACTTCCAGAATCGCCAGCCCCCGGAAAAAATCCACCGCACTCAGCCGCGCCGTGGAGACGGCCTGCCGCGACACCGTGACCGGCGCGTGGGCACTCGGCAGGGCAGGCGAGAGGGCGCCGACCCCCACGCCGGCCAGCGCCGCCTCGTGGGGGCGAACCAGGGCCATCGCCCCGTGCTCGGGCAGACCGGGAAGCTCGTAGGGCGAGTCGAGCAGTTGCTGACGCAGACCGGGCTGCGAGCCCGTCTGGCGGGCGAAATAATTGAGCGCCTTGTCGAGCCGCACCAGCCCCAGGCGGCGCAGCAGCGACGGTGAAGAACGCCACGCCGTGGTCACGGGCGCAGGCGGCTCAGGAAACGCACTGGCCGGGTGCGGCAAAGACAGGTGCGGCAGGAAGACGAAGAGCGCCGTGCGCTCCGGGACAGAAGAACCATTCGATTCGTCAGCATACCGGCTGCGGCGCCCGGGGGCGTGAGGGTTTCCCGGCGTGAGGACCGCCGCGCTGTCACCCGAAGGGTCCTTTCAAGGGTGGAACCGCTCCCAGCGCCTCCCGGCAGGCGCCGGCGTGTTAGCGTTCAGGGCATGACCAAGCGCACACCCGACTCCGCCGACATCTCTTTCGAGCATGCTCTGGTGCTCGAAACCGCTCGCGTGACCGAGGGCGCCGCACTCGCCGCCAGCCGGTTCATGGGCCTGGGCGACAAGAACGCGGTGGACGGCGCAGGCACCGAGGCCATGCGCTCGCTGCTCAACAGCCTCGACATCCGCGGCACCGTGGTGATCGGCGAGGGCGAGATGGACGAGGCGCCGATGCTCTACATCGGGGAAAAGGTCGGCAACGGCCAGTACGAGGTGGACATCGCCGTGGACCCGGTCGAGGGCACCAACGTGACCGCCAAGGGCCTGCCCAACGGCCTGGCGGTGATCGCCCTGAGCGAGCGCGGCGGCCTGATGCACGCGCCCGACTGCTACATGGAAAAGCTGATCGTGCCCCCGCCCGCCGCGGGCCGCGTGAATCTCGACTGGCCGGTGGAGGCCAACCTGAGCGTGATCGCGCAGAGCCTGGAGCGCGACGTGGAAGACCTGATGATCACCATTCTGGACCGTGAGCGGCACGCCGACCTGATTCAGCGGGTCCGCGCGACGGGCGCCCGCGTCAAGCTGATCGGCGACGGTGACGTGGTGGCGGGCCTCGCCGTTGGCGTGCGCGGCACCGGCGTTCACGCGCTGATGGGCTCGGGCGGCGCTCCCGAGGGCGTGCTCTCGGCGGCGGCGTGCAAGTGCCTGGGCGCCGAAATCCGGGGGCGAGGTCATCGCCGAGGACGACGCCATGCGCGAGCGCTTCGCCGAAATGGGCGTGAACGAACACCGCATCTACAGTACCGATGACCTCGCCCCCGGCAAACAGATCGTCTTCAGCGCCACCGGCATCACCTACGGCGAACTGCTCAACGGCGTCCGGCGCTTCGCGGGCGGCGCCCGCACCCACACCCTCGTCATGGGCCACGCCAGCCGGGTGGTGCGCTTCATCGACACCGTGCACCTCGAAGAAGACAACGCCCGCGTGACCATCCGCGTCTGAGGCCATAAAGCAGAAAGTGTAAGAGAGGGGAGGCGAAGGGACCTTCCCTTTTTCGTGTCTACAACGCCCAGCGCCCCGCCGCTACCCCACGCCGCACTTCCTCCACCAGCCGCGTCTGAGACCCCTCACCCCTGCCTTCGGCAGGCCCTCTGCTTCGCAGCTTTGCAAGTCTCCCTTTGGTAGAGGGTCAACCGGTGCAAGGCAATTCTTTTGTCAAATGCTTTAGGAAGGCCAGCGGGTCGGATATAAAAAGAAGCGTCGGGCACGGCAACTTGGAGCTGGACATGCCGTTCACAACGTCACCAGCCCCCCCGGCGTTTCCAGTTGCGCGGCCAGTTCAGGCTGCGGCGCCTCGTACACTTCCACCTCGCCCACGAAGTTCAGGGCATTGAGCTGCCCGCGCAGGGCATCAGGGTGAGGCGTACCCAGCCGCAGCGTGAGCAGCCGCACGCCCGCGTCGGGCAGCCGGGCCGGAGGCGCGGGGGTGTCCCAGACAATCAGGGAAGGCTCGACTCCGCCGCCGGGCAGCTCGCCAGTTGCCGGCACCGTCAGCCGCCAGCGATTCTCGCCCCGGCTCACGGACAACACGTCGGGGCGCTGCGGCAACTCGCGCACCGCCGCCACCCAGTGAATCAACGCTGGGCCATCGGCCAGCCGCTCGCGCATCTGCGGGGTGTCCAGCCCGAACCAACGCGGGCGCGGCGGGGCGGGGGCTACCGGGTTGATGGCGATGACCTCCAGATAAGCCGTCCCCAGCGACAGCAACCGGTTGTGGGTGCCGAACGCGGAATGCTCGCCGCCGGGTTGCAGCGGTACGTCCAGGCGGCCTTCGAGCCACGCCACGCCTTCTTCCAGCGTGCGGGCAGCAATGACGAGGTGGTCGAGGTGGGCTGGTGTGTATGAAGTGTCGGTCATGGCAGGCTCCTGGGGCATCTCAGGCCCCCCGTGGGCGGCTCAGCGCCGCGAGGTCGCCCAGCACGATGGCCGCCGCCTTTTCGCCGCTTTCCAGGGCGCCCTGAATGCCGCTCATGGACGTGATTTCGGAAGCGAGGAGCACGCCCGGCAGACTGGTGGCGTGCCCCGGCAGCGTGGCCGCGTACCCGGCGGGCTGCTCGAACTGCGCGTAGGGAATGCGTTCGAGCATAAGCAGCCGCAGCGTGCCGACCGCCTCCGCGCCGTACCAGCGGGTCAATTCGCCGCGCACGCGGGCGTCCAGAGACGCATCGTCGAGGTCCGGCAGCCCCAGCACCGTCACCGTCAGCAGGTGCTGTCCGGTGGGAGCACGGCCCGGCACCGCGAGACTGGTCCACTGGGCGTTGTTGATGAGGCCCGTTTCGGCGTTCAGCAACAGCCGGTGCTGCCCGGAAATGCGCTGCGGAGTCGCGTAGTACAGGTAGGTGCTCGACAGGGCGCCCCGGCTGAGCGCCTCGCCGGTCAGGTCGCTGGCGGTCGGTGCCTCGGTCGCCACGATGACCTGCCGGGCGTCTATCTCGCCCGCGCTCGTCACGGCGGTTACGTAACCGGGCCGGGGCAGCAGCCGCGACACCCGCACGCCGGTCAGGAGATCGCTCCCCTGCGCGAGCTGCCGGCTGAGTTCGCCCATGCCGCGCCGGGGAAGCGCCGCGCCGCCGTCCATCAGCATCCGGAAGTAGTAGCGAAACAGCCGCGCCGAGGTCGCCAGGTCACGCCGCAGGAAAATGCCGCCGAAAAAGGGCCGGAAAAAATGGTCGAGCGCCGCTTCCGAAAAGCCCTGACCGCGCAGAAAGCTCTCGGTACTTTCGTCGGAACCAATCAGCAATTCGTGGGCGGCGGGCGTGCGGAGCGACGCAGCGAGACGTGCCACCCGCAGCTTGTCGCCCAGCGTCAGGGCGCCCGATTTCAGGGTGCTGGGCAGACTGGCGAGGTCGTCGAGGGGGCTGCCGAGCACGTCCTCGCGTGCCCCGCGCCGCAGCGCCGCCGCCGAGGGCAGAGGCACGAGGTCGAGCGCGTCGAGGTTCAGTTGCCGCCGCACCGCCGGATACGCAGGAAACAGCACCTGAAACCCGGCGTCGAGGGTAAAGCCCTCCAGCTCACGCGAGCGCACCCGGCCCCCCACCTCGGGCGCTGCTTCCAGCACGCGCACCCGCCGCCCGGCCCGCGTGAGCACCCGCGCCGCCGTCAGGCCCGCAAGCCCGCCCCCGACCACCAGTCCGTCCAACATGCGCCCCAGCATAAGAGGATCCCCGGTATCAAAGGATGAAGTGCAGGAGAATAGTTCTGTCAGAAGCGGGCCTTTACCCTGAGCCCATGTTCGGTCGCCGCGTTCCCCCCAACGTCGTCTTCATGCTGAGTCTGCTGCTGGCGGTCGTGTGCGGCCTGATCTGTTACAAGGCCCTCAGCGTGAACAACATCGTGGGCGGCGTCATCGCGGGCCTCTTCGCCCTGTGGTTCGCGGTGGACGCGGTGCGCTCGTTCGGCTGGACGCGGCAGAAATAAATTGGTGGGAGCGGCTCCGCTTTCCCGGTGCTAGCCTCGCCGCATGACCGACAAGCTGGAACACCATGTGGCACGGGGCCTGGACGACCTGCGGGCGCTCGTCGCCCTGCCGAGCGTTTCGGCGCAGGGCCGGATGCTGCCCGAAACCGCCGACGCCGTGGCCGGGCTGCTGCGGGCCGAGGGCTTCGGCGTGCAGCAATTCCCCGGCACGGTGGCGCCGGTGCTGCTCGCCGAAGCGGGCGAGGGCCCCTTCACCCTGCTGATCTACAACCACTACGACGTGCAGCCCGAGGACCCGCTGGAACTGTGGGACACGCCGCCCTTCGAACTCACCGAGCGAGGCGGGCGGCTTTACGGACGTGGCGCCAGCGACGACAAGGGCGAACTCGCCTCGCGGCTGGCGGCGGTGCGGGCAGTGCGCGAGCAGCTCGGGCACCTGCCGGTCAAGATCAAGTGGCTGATCGAGGGCGAGGAAGAAGTCGGCAGCCCGACCCTGGAACGCTTCGTGGCCGAGCACGCCGCCGAGTTGCAGGCCGACGGCTGCTGGTGGGAATTCGGCGGCATCAGCCCCGAGGGACGGCCCATTCTCTCGCTGGGGCTCAAGGGCGTGATGTGCCTGGAACTGCGCTGCCGGGTGGCCGACAGTGACCTCCACAGCAGCCTCGGGGCCGTGATTGACAACCCGCTCTACTGCCTCGCCCGCGCGGTCGCCAGCCTGCGCGACGAGCAGGGCAACGTCACCATCCCCGGCTTTTACGACGACGTGCGGGCGGCGAGCGGGGCCGACCGGCAGGCCATCGCGCAGATTCCCGGCGACGGACAGGCGGTGCGCGACACCTTCGGGGTGAGGCGCCCGCTGGCGACGGGACCGGCGTACAACGAGCGGACCAACCTGCACCCGGTGGTCAACGTGAACGGCTGGGGCGGCGGTTACCAGGGCGAGGGCAGCAAGACGGTGCTGCCGGGCGCGGGCTTCGTCAAGCTCGATTTCCGGCTGGTGCCCGACCAGGACCCGGCGCGCGTCCTCTCCCTGCTGCGTGAGCATCTGACGGCGCAGGGCCTGAGCGACATCGAAGTCGTGGAACTTGAAGCCCACCAGAAACCCGCCCGCGCCGACGCCGGGCACCCCTTCGTGCAGGCGTGCGTGGCGGCTGCCCGCGCCGCGCACGGCCAGGACCCCATCGTTCACCCGTCGAGCGGCGCCAGCGGGCCGATGTTTCCCTTCACTGGCGGCGCCGGGGGCGGTGGCCTGGGGATTCCTTGCGTCGCCGTCGGCATCGGCAACCACGCCGGGCGGGTCCACGCGCCGAACGAGAACATCGTGCGCGAGCATTTCGCCCGGGGCGTGGCGTTCGGGGTGGAGTTGCTGACGCGGCTGGGCGAGATGTCTCCCCCGGCGGGGGCACCGGCCTCCGGGGCAGAGGCAGGCCGCTAGACTGCGGGGCGTGTACACCTGGTTCGATGCCCTGCTCGTGACCCTGCTCGCCATCGTGACGGCGCTGGGGGCGCGGCGCGGGCTGGCCGGGCTGATCTGGGGGCTCGCGGCATTGCTGTTGTGCTTGCTGGTCAATGCGTTGACCCCGAACGCGGCCCTTGCAGCCTTGCTCGCCCTGCTGCTCAGCGGCGCGGCGGCCTACGCCACCGCCAGGATCGTCACCCGGCCTTACGCTCAGCCCTGGTTTCAGGTGGCGGGGGGCATGGGGGGCTTTTTGCTCGGCACGCTGCTCGTCTCGGCGCTGGCCCTGAGTTTCCCTATGGAACGGCAAAAGGGTCAGGTGAGCTACCCCTCGCGCGACCTGCCCGAGCCGCTGCACAGCGCGGTGCAGCAGTCGATCATTCAGCAGCGGCTGCGGGGCGTTTGGACCAGCAACCGGGCCGTACGGCTGTTGGTGGTGCCGGACCGCGCCCATCCTCAGCCCTGAAATCAACCGAGCCCGAAAGAAACAGCCGGCTGCACTACACTGGCCTGGTGCCCTCTTTTCTGTCTTTTCTTTCTGGCCGGGGCCCGCTCGTCGCTGCCGCTTTGCTGGCCCTGAGCGGTGCCCCGGCGCAGGCCCAGCTCTGGGAAACGCCGCAGACCACCGCCCGCCAGCCGCTGCTGCGGGGCGTCAGCGTGCAGCCGGGCGGCAAGGTGCTGCGGCTGGGCAGCACGACCCTCACCCTCGACGTGGTGGCGGGCCGGGTGGTCGGCGTGTTGATCGAAGGCCGCGACACGGCGAGCGTGGCCCGCGCCCTGGCCGCCGTCTGGGACAGCACCGCTGAGGGCGCCGCGTCCCTGCAACAGGCGTTTGCGCGCCCCGCCTTTCAAGACCGCGCCCGGCTCGGCAGCGTGCAGCCCAGCGATGAAAACGGCACGGACCTGCTGGCCATCCGGCTGACGGGCCGGGGCGCCGAGCAGCGCTGGCGGGTGTACGCGGCGGTGAACGTGCTGCCCGAGAGCGATTTTCCCGTCACCCGCAACGTGACCGGGCAAAGCAAGGCGCCCAACGTGATTCACGTCCTCAGCGATTTTCAGTGCCCGGCCTGCCGCCAGTTGTGGGCGGAGCAGATCCCGGGTTGGCGCGCGCAGCCGGCCAAATACCGCCTCTTCTACCATCATTTTCCGCTGAGCTACCACGCCAACGCCTTTGCCGCCGCAGAGGCCAGCGAGTGCGCCGCCAAGCAGGGGCAATTCTGGACCTACGCCGACCGGCTGTTCGGCGGGGTCGAGGAGTGGGGCCGGGCGTCCGCGCCGCAGGCCACCAGGCTGTTCGGCACCTACGCGGGCAAGCTCAAGCTCGACCGCACCGCTTTCGACCGTTGCCTGAACACGCACCAGCTGAAAGCCAAGGTGCAACGCCAGATACAGGGTGCCGGAAAAACTTACCTACGCGGCACGCCCACTGTGTACCTCAACGGGGTCAAATTGAATTCCTTTAGCGATGAGGAACTCGCCAGCGTGCAGGCGGTGACCCGCGCCCAGCCCAGCGCCGCCAGCGTCATCGCCGCGCGTTTCAAGTCTTTCCGCTGAGCGTGACCAAAGAAAACCCCCGCGCCGGGCGGGGGATATTCTGGTGGGTCGCCTCGGACTCGAACCGAGAACCCGCTGATTAAAAGTCAGCTGCTCTACCATTGAGCTAACAACCCAGGAGGACAGGCCGCCGAAGCAGCGAGGGGGAAGATAGCACCTGTGACCGGGCAGCGCAAGGCGGCGCGGGCCAGTGGGCCCCGTCAGCGCCGCTTGCGCAGAAAGTTGAGCCAGCCGGCCTTCTCGGGCGCAGCGGCGGGGGCCATGTCTTCCAGCGAGATTTCAGGGTCGGGATGCGGCGCCGTCTGCCAGATCTCACCCACCGCAATCAGCCCACCGTAGCGGCCCGCCGCGTACAGGGCGTGTCTCTCTTCTTCCTCCGGCGTGTCGGCGCGAGGGTCGGCCATCGCCTGCAACATGGAGCGCAGGCTGTCGTCCTCGCAGTCCCAGCAGCCCTGGGAAAAACTGGCTTCGATGCCGTAAATGCGGATTCTGACAGGCATGGACCCTCCGTGAAATGAACAGGGACAGGCGCGGATTCGCGGGGTAGGCCATCGATTGACCGGGCCACGAGTAGATTGTCGAGCGGCCCCCAGCATAGCGCGGTGACCGCCTCCCGCAGAAGGTGCTGTTTATTTTTATTTTTGCCCCCAGCGCTCCCGTGTCAGGACACCTTTTCACCCAGCCGCCGCTCGGTGCCGGCTTGCAGCTTGCGAATATTTTCGCGGTGTTGCCAGACCAGCAACGCGGCGAGAAACAGCACGGCGGCGCGGTCCCAGGTCGGGCGCGGCAGCACCAGCACCAGCGCCCCAGCAATAAAAGCACCCATGATGCTGCCGGCGCTGACAAAGCGGGTCAGCCACATGCAGGCGATGGCGAGCACGAAGGTCGTCAGGCCCAGCACCGGGTCGAGAATAGCGATGACGCCGAAGCTCGTCGCCACCCCTTTACCCCCCCGGAAGGCCAGAAAGGGGCTGAAGTTGTGCCCGATGACGGCCAGCACGCCGCACAGCGCGGCCCACTCTGCGCTCAGGCCCAGGGCGCGGGCGAGCAGCACCGCGAGCACCCCCTTGAGGATGTCGAAGCTGGCCACCAGCAGCGCCGGCCCCTTGCCCAGCGAGCGCAGCACGTTGGTCGCGCCACTGTTGCCACTGCCGACCTTGCGGATGTCCACGCCCCGCGCGCGCGCCAGCCACGCCGCCGCCGGAATAGCGCCGATGAGGTACGAGAGCAGCAGGGCGAGCAGGGCGGTCAGGGTCACACTTCAGAGTGTAACGGGCGGGGCCGGCGTCCAGAAAAAACCTGTTCCCGGTTCATTTTTGTGCTGCCGCGTCCTGGTCAGCAGGTATAAGCTGAGGCCATGCTCCTCGACCACGTCGCCATCGCCACCCCCGATCTGGATCAGGGCGCCGCACCTTATGTCGCGCTCGGCCTGCGCCCCGAAGGCCCCGACGAAGACGTGGGAACTCAGGGTGTGCGGGTCCGCGCCTTCGTGGTGGGCGACACCTTGATCGAGCTGCTGATGCCCACCCGGCCCGACAGCCCCATTGCCGGCTTTCTGGAGAAAAAAGGTCCCGGCCTGCACCACACCGCCTACCGAGTCGAGCACCTCGACGCCGAAATCGAGCGGCTGCGCGGAGAAGGCGCCCGCTTCCTCTCCGAAACGCCTGGGCCGGGCCGCGCCGGCACCCGCGTGGTCTTTTTGCACCCCAAATGGGGTCAGGGGACGCTGATCGAACTCGTAGAGCATCCCACCGGGCATCCCGCAGGTGATCACGGCGCACACGGTCAGGACAGCACGGCCCAGAACGGCGCGGCGCGTTGAACCGCCGCCCTCCCCAACGGCGCTGGTGGCTGCCCGCGCTGGTGCTGCTGGCGGTCATCTGGGTGCTGAGCAGTTCGCCCGATACGCCAGGGCCGCCGCTCGTTCACCCGCTCGACTGGCTGGCCCATTTCCTGACTTATCTCGCGCTGGGCTTTTGCCTGGGCCGCGCCACCGGGCGCCCGCTGACGGCGCTGGTGCTCGCCGTGTGGTGGGGCGCGCTCGACGAGGTTCACCAGGCGTTCGTGCCGGGGCGCGAGGCGGGACTCGCCGACTGGGTGTTCGACCTGCTCGGCGCGTTCGTCGGCGTGACCCTCGCCGGGCGACGCCGTGCCTTGCCTGACGAGGAAGTGCCGGAGCCTTAACCCTTTCTCCTTTCAGCGTCCAGCGCGGTAAACCCACCACGCCAGCAGCGGTTGCAGGGGCAGGCGGGCCAGCAGCGCCCAGCGCGGCAGGGGCCGGTACTGCTCGGGGTGGCGCGCCATGTAAATGTTTGCCGGAAAAACTGCCACGAGCAGCGCGATCAGGCCCCAGCGGGCAGCGGGCCGGGTGGTGGGCAGCAGCAGGCCCAGCCCACCCGCGATTTCGGCGGCCCCGCTGACCAGGGTGGCCGTGCGCGGGCTCATCGGCACTGAGGGCGGCACGATGCGGTCGAACGGCTCAGGGTGGGTGAAATGGCGAATCCCGATGGCGGTAAAGGCCAGCGCGAGGGGCAGGGCGGAGCGGTCTGAAGGCTTCACGTCTCCATCCTGCGCCCGGCGCGCCTGAGCTTTTGCCCCGGCCTTGCTCAGTGCTGCCCGGCTCCGGGGCGTATCCTGACCGGCGATGACTCAAGCTGACCTCTCCGCCCTGCTCGACCGTGAGCAGGCCAACACCGAACTGTTCGAGCTGCTGCGCATTCCCTCGGTGAGCGCCGACCCCGCCCGCAAAGGCGACATGACCCGCGCCGCCGAGTGGCTGCGCAGCAAACTGGAGTCGCTCGGCTTCACCGCCCGCGTGGACGCCACCCCCGGTCACCCGCTGGTGTACGCCGAGAGATTGCACGCCCCCGGGAAGCCCACCGTGCTGATCTACGGTCACTACGACGTGCAGCCCGAGGCCCCGCTGGAAGAGTGGCACACCCCGCCCTTCGAGCCGACGGTGCGTGATGGCCGCATCTACGCGCGCGGCAGCACCGACGACAAAGGGCAGGCGTTCGCGCACCTCAAGGGCGTGGAGCTGCTGCTCTCGCAGGGCGAACTGCCGGTCAACGTCAAATTTCTGCTCGAAGGCGAAGAGGAAATCGGCAGCGCGAGCATCGGCGACTACCTCACCGCGCACAAGGATGAGCTGAAGGCCGACGTGATTCTGATTTCCGACGGCAGCCGCTTCGCCCCCGACGTGCCCACCATCACCTACGGCGTGCGTGGGCTGAGCTACGTGGAAATCCACGTGCAGGGCGCCAACCGTGACCTGCACTCGGGCAGCTACGGCGGCGCGGCGCCCAACCCCATCAACGCGCTGTGCGAAATCATCGCGGGGCTCAAGGACGACCAGGGCCGCGTCACCATCCCCGGCTTCTACGACGGCATCGAGCCATTGACCGACGAGGAGCGCCAGATGTGGGCCGCTCTCCCCCACTCCGACGAGGAATTTGCCGCCAGCATCGGCGTGCCCGAGCTGCCCGGCGAGGAGGGCTACACCACGCTCGAACGCCTCTGGGGCCGGCCCACGCTGGACGTGAACGGCATCTGGGGCGGTTACCAGGGCGAAGGCTCCAAGACCGTGATTGCCGCCAAGGCGGGCGCCAAGGTGTCCATGCGGCTGGTGCCGGGGCAAGACCCCGAGCGCATTACGCGGCTGATTCAGGAGTACGTGCCCACCATCGCCCCCAAGGGCGTGAAGGCCGAGGTGCTGAGCCACCACGGCGGGCAGCCGGTCAAGTTCGACACCGGCAGCGTGTGGGTGCAGGGCGCCAACCGGGCACTGAAGCGGGTCTACGGACGCGACGCCGCCTTTGCCCGCACGGGCGGGAGCATTCCCATCGTGGCCGACTTTGACCGCATCCTCCAGACCCCGGTGCTGTTCGTGGACTTCGGGCTGAACGAAGACGCGCCGCACTCGCCCAACGAGAGCTTCGCCGTCGCCGACTACCACAACGGCATCCTGACGAGCGCCTACCTGCTGCAAGAACTGGGCGCGGCTGGTACAGGGGCCGAGGGTTGACCCTGCGCCTCGCTTTCCTCGCCTCGCACGGGGGCAGCGCGGCGCGGGCTCTGGTGCAGGCGTGCCGCGCCGGAGAGCTGGACGCCGAGCCGCTGGCCCTGGCGAGCAACAACAGCCGTTCCCCGGCGCTCGCCTGGGCGCGGGAAGCGGGGCTGCGAACCGCGCACCTCAGCAGCGCCACATCCCCCGACCCTGACGCGCTCGACGCGGCCATCCATGACTTTCTGGTGGGTTCGGGGGCCGACACGCTGGTCCTGAGCGGCTACATGAAAGCACTCGGGCCACGCACGCTGGGCGCCTTCGCCGGGCGGGTGCTCAACATCCACCCCAGCCTGCTCCCCCGGCACGGCGGGCGCGGGCTGTACGGCGACCGAGTCCACGAGTCGGTGCTGGCGGCGGGCGACCCCGAATCCGGCGCGACGGTGCACCTCGTCACGGCGGGCATCGACGAGGGGCCGGTGCTGGAGCAGGTGCGGGTGCCGGTGCTGCCCGGCGACACGCTGGACACCCTCAAGGCCCGCGTGCAGGCCGAGGAAGCGGCGCTGATGCTGCGGGCGGTGCAGAGCCTCGCGGCGCGGCACGGCTAAAGCATTTGACAGAAAAAGACACCCTCACCCCTGCCTTCGGCAGGCCCTCTCCCATCAAGGTAGAGGGTCAAAAATGCAGGGCATTCTTTTGTCAAATGCTCTAACATCCAGCATTCAGAGGCGGAAGGTGGCTCCCGGCTGCCTTCCATTTTTATTGCTCTCCGGTGTCTGGCGCCCTGTACTCGATTTCACGGCGGTGAATATAGGTTTTCTCGCTGCCGGGCCGGTTGCTGGACGCCTCGATTCTCATTTCGGTCCAGTGGCCGTAGTCGTCGTCCTGGTAAGTGGTGCGGCTGACCTCGCAGATGTCGTCGAGATTGCTGTAGGACTCGTTGTAGACTTCGCGGCCCGCCGCGTCGTATTCGCGCAGTTCGATGGTGATCAGGCCATCCGGGTAGGACGACGTGACCTCCTCGCGGCGCACGCCGCCTTCCTGCGGGGGCTGGGGCAGCACGGTGCTTTCCACCCAGCCCAGGTCGCCGTCCGATACTTGCTCATAGACGCTGGCCGACACCAGCTGCTCGCCGTCGAACACCCGCTGCGCCACCTCGCGCAGGGCGTGGCGGGGGCCTTCTTCCTCGCGCACCGGGCGCCCGGCCTCGTCGAAGTGGGTGAGGTGGACCCAGGTGTCGGGGGCCTGCTCCTCATGCGGCGTGTAGGAAAGGGTCAGCGTCCGCGCCCCGGGGTCGGCCCACTCGTAGCTCGTCAGGCGGGGGAAGCGCTGAATCAGGCTCAGGCCGTCGGCGGCCCACTCCACCGTGCGGGTTTCGGCAGGCGCGTGGGTCACGATGCGGCGCACCGGCCCCGTTTCACCGAGGTCATGGTGGCGGCGCAGGGCGGCAAGGGGTCCAGGAGCAGGCATGGCCCCACTTTGCCCGCCGGCGCGTGTCCTATTGATCGCGGCGTAGATTTGAGTCGATAAGTCGTTGAGGCAGTTCGATATACCGAAGGCGCTGCCACGCGCTGACCAGTCGCCCTTTGAGTTCAACGATCGAACGCGCACAGAAATTCCCCAACGCATTCCGCTTCACGTATGCCCACACCAGCTCAATCGGGTTCAATTCCGGGGCGTACGGCGGTAGAAACACCAGTGAGAGGCGTTCGTGGGTCTCCACGAACGCCTGAGTGGCTTTAGATCGATGAATGCCCGCGTTGTCCAGCACTACCACAAGCTCCCCTTGGATGTGCCGCAGGAGGTGTCGAAAGAACTGAGTGACATCCGTACTCCGAATCGCTCCAGATCTTGTGTTTTGGAAGAATCGTCCGTCCGAGGTTATTGCCCCGATGGTGGAGAGCTTCTCCCAATTCGCCGGAAGCTTGACCAGGGGCGTCACGCCCCTGGTTCCCCAAGTCCGCCTTCGCACGCCTTTCAGCGAGAAGCCGACCTCATCCAGATACACTAGGATTGCGCCCTCAGCGACCTTTTTTTTCCAACTCCGGTGCAACCTGTTCTTTCCAGGATGCGATCCGAAGTTCGTTGCGCTCGGCCGCTCGGCCATCTGGCATCTGGGGCGTAAACCCCAAGCGTCTGAGAATCTTCCGCACGTGGTCGTGGTGGTACCACACGTCAAAGTGCCGCCCAATCAGGTTGGTGACGCGTAGGGTCGTCCAGGTGTCATCAGGGAAGCCATGGTGCAGGGCGCCCTCCCGCAGGAAGGTGCGAAGCTGCTCGTGTTGCGTCGCGCTCAGACGTGCAGAAGCGCCACGGGCAACGGTGGCCTGAAGGCCACCGTTACGCTTCAGGCGGGCTTTCCAGGTGTACACGGTGTGTACCGACACGCCGAAGTGCTGAGCAATCTCTCGGTTTCGATGCGTCCCTCGTTCAATCCATTCAAGCGCGGCCAAGCGGCGCTCCTCAAGCTGAGCGCGGGAATACTGGGTCGGCTGCCATCCGGGCATACGGCCAGCTTACCAATTCATACCTACACCGTTATCAATAGAGCATTTGCCAAAAAGATGGCACAGCATTTTGGCGAGCGGAGCGAGGACAAAACACTGAGCAGGACGGAGAATGGAGCGGGTGGCGGTGCTGTTCCGACGCACGCGTAATTCGGAGGACTGCTCTAAGCTCAGGCATGAAACACAAACGCTTCGATTACCTGCACTGGCACCGCATCCGCGAGGGCAGCGGCGAGCAAACGGTGCTGTCGCTGCCGGGCGGCGTCCTCACCGACTTTCAGGCGGCGGAAGTGACCAAGCCGCTGCGGGTGGCCTGCTGTGGACAGCAGCGGCTGATTCTGGCCGACGGCTACCGTTGGGTCAATTTCGCGCCTACCGACAAACACCACGCCCTGATGGTGCAACTCGACGAACGCAACGTGCCGCAACAGCTTTACGTGGACATCGGCCTGTCGACTGGACTTGACCCGGACGGCATCGCTTTTATCGAAGACCTTTACCTCGATGTCATTGCCCTGTGCGACGTGCAACCGGATGGCCGCTGGCATGTCACCGAGACGGAAATCATCGACGTGGACGAACTCGAAGACGCCCTGCGCGAAGGTCAAGTCACGCCCGCGCAGTATGACCTCGCCTGGGCGGAGGCCCGCGCTGTAGAGGCAGCGTTGCAGGCACAGACCTTCGGGCCAGTGGACGTGGTGCGCGGTTACCTGACCGACCCGTATACTTGAACCGAGTCCAAATTCATCCCAGCGAGGTTCCCTATGACGCAAGCTACCCTGCCCGCTCCCGCCGTTCAGGCCGTGAAAGCCGCCCTGCACGCCATTCCCATGAACGCCACCGTGGGCGTCCAGATCACCGATGTCGGCCTCGGCTGGGCGAGCGGCGAGTGCCCCGACACCCCGCCCTTTCGCAACCACCTGGGCACCATTCATGCTGGAGCGCAGTTCCTGCTCGCCGAGGCGGTCAGCGGGGCAGCCTTCGCGGGCGCCTTCGTGCAGTACGTCGGCGAGGCGGTGCCGCTCATCGAGAAGCTCGAAACGCACTACGTGGGCCGCGCCGTGGGCGACCTGACCGCCCGCGCCGAGATCGACCCCGCCGCGCTGCCCGCCGCCTACGCCGAGTACCAGGCCGATGGCCGCGCCCGGCTGCCCGTCAAGGTGACGGTCAAAGACGGCGAGGACAAGCCGGTGATGGAAGCGCAGGCGCACTGGTACCTGCGCCGCCGCCCGCAGGACAAATAAGTGAGTCAGGCCAGGGGCCGGTTTTCCTTGACCTGGCCCCTGCCTCTGGGCTAATGTGTCTGCCGCTGCTGTGAACGGGATGACTTCCCAATCAGCCGTGGAACGGTGTCCGAGTGGTTGAAGGAGCACGCCTGGAAAGCGTGTATAGGGGCAACTCTATCGAGGGTTCGAATCCCTCTCGTTCCGCCAAAACAGAGAAAAGAGAAAGAAGACCGCCTGTTTGAGCGCGGTCTTTTTCTTTGTGCCGTGCTCCTCTCCTCATACGGTTTCAAATTGAGTCCCGGGCATGTCCGGGCGCAATTTTGCGCGGAGCGCATGGAAAAAATACGGTTTTAAGGAGATGGACGGTCATCCGGCGCCTTTCCGGATGTTCGGGAATCGGATTAAAACCGTATCAGCCGACGGGTTGCCGGTTCGACGCCCCCACGGCGCCCGCCCGCCACGCGCTCAGCAGTGGCAGCAGCGCCAGCGCCGCGCACACATAGGCGAGCGCCGGAAAGCCCGACCGCGCAATCACCACGCCGCCGAGCAGGGTTCCGGCGCCTGCCGCCACGTATCCCAGGCCATCGGTGACGCCCTGCGCGGCGGGAAAGCGGGCCATTTCCTTGCTGCCGCTCACGTTGACGAGGTTCCAACCCAGCCCGAGCAGGAACATGCTCACGCCCAGCCACGCGTGCCCCGGCAGCACCGAAGTCAGGGCGGCGGCGGCGAGCAGCAGGGCGCCCGCCACGTAGCCCGGACGCACGCCCACCCGGTCGATGAGGGGGCCGGTCAGCCAGCCGAAGCCGAACATGCCCACCACGTGCCCGGTGATGATGGTCGCGATACCGGTGTGGTCCATGCCCATGTCGTGGGCGCGGTGGGGCGTCAGGCTCATCAGCGTGACCATCAGCCCCTGCGCGGTCGCGAGCGCGAGCGCCGTGCTGCGGACGCCGGGCAGGGCAAACGCTTCACGCAGCGGCAACCGGGCGTGTGCCGCCGTGCCGGGCGCCCGCAAAGGCCGCCACGCCAGCATCAGCAGGGCGGCGATCCCCAGCAGGGCGCCTCCCAGCAGCCAGCCGAAGACCTCCGCCGTGGTGCCGAGCGCTGCCGCTGCCCGCTCGATGGGGTGCGAGAAGCCCGTCATCAGGAAGGAGCCCACCACGCTCATCAGCATCAGGGCGCCCAGCGCGGTGCCGCGCCGCGATTCGGGCACGCTCTCGGCCACCGCGTAGCCGCCTGCTGGTAGCCGCCCTGCGCCGCGCCCATCAGCGCCGCCCCGACCAGAAAGACCGGCAGCGACTCCAGCTTACCCCCGGCAAACCCGACCACCGCGCCGAGTGCCCCCACCGTAAAAGCGAGGCCCAGCCCCAGTCGCCGCCCGCGCGCGAGCATCAGCGCGCCGAACAGCCCCGCCGAGAGCGCCGCCGACGTGCTGATGAGGGTGGACGGCAGCCCCACCAGCGACTCGAAGCCGAGGTTGCCGACCACCAGCGCAGCCAGGATGGTGCTGACATTGACCGCGCCCGTGGCGAGGGCCTGCGCGGCGTAGAGCGGAAACAGCCGCCCCAGGTTGAGGGAGGCGGCTGGGGCGGCGGCGGAATCGGTCACGAGGCCAGTGTAGTCCGGCGGGCGTTCAGGTCAATCTTCACCCAGCCGGGCCCAGCGCTCGCGCACCGCTTCGCGCAGGTAGGCGGCGGCGTCCTCGGTACTGGTGCCGGGCGTAAAGACCTGCCCCACGCCCATTTCCTTGAGCTTGGGCAGATCCTGGTCGGGGATGATGCCTCCGCCGAACACGATGATGTCCCCCGCGCCCTGCTCGCGCAGCAGCTCGGTGACTTCCTTGAAATAGTGCATGTGCGCGCCCGAAAGCACGCTCAGGCCGATGGCGTCCACGTCTTCTTGCACAGCGGCGTTCACGATCATGTCGGCAGTCTGGCGCAGGCCGGTGTAGATCACTTCCATCCCCGCGTCACGCAGCGCCCGCGCGACCACTTTGGCGCCCCGGTCGTGTCCGTCCATGCCGGGCTTGGCAATCAGGACCCGTATGCGGCGGTCTGTCCCGTCCATCTGTCTTCCTCCTGTCGATGCTTGGTTTCTCCGGCATTCTAACGGGCGTTAGGCATGCCGGGGCAAGACACCACAACGCCGCCCCTCGTTCGGAAGGGCGGCCTCTTTGGTCGGAAAGGATTATTTGACGAACAGCATCTGCCGGTAGGTGGGCATCGGCCAGTGCTTGAAGCTCATGATGCCCTCGAGCTTGTCGGCGGCGGCGCGGACCTCGTGCATGGCGGGCAGCACCCGGTCGCGCATGTGGTAGGCCTTCTCGTGGACTTCCTCGCCGCCGAGGTCATTGTTGACCGTTCGCAGGCCGTCGAGCGCGTCGTAGAGTTCGTCGGCGAGGCGGGTCACTTCGCCGCTGATGCCCTGCACGGCGCGGCTTTCGCCCGCCCGCCCGAGTTCACCGAGGTAGGTCACGGCGGCGGGCAGAATCTGCGTCTGGGCCATGTACTGGGTGGTTTCGCCCTCGATGTTCACGGTCTTGAAGTAGATGTCGTACATGATTTCCTGCCGGGCGACGAGTTCACGCTCGTTCAGGATGCCGTGCTTCTCGAACAGTTCGAGGTTCTTGGGGTCAGTGAGGCGCTCGACCGCGTCGAGGGTGGTCCGCAGGTTGAGCAGGCCGCGCTCCTTCTCGGCTTCCTGGTGCCACGCCTCGGAGTAGCCGTCGCCGTTGAAGACGATGCGCTGGTACTTCTTGTAGGTGTCACGCACCACCTCGGTCACGGCGTGGGCGAGGTCGGCGCCGCTGCGGAGCTTGCCCTGGAGTTCGCCGGTCAGTTGCTCGACGCTCTCGGCGATGGATGCGTTGAGCACCGTCACTGGAAAGGAAATGCTCTGCGAGCTGCCCACCGCGCGGAACTCGAACTTGTTGCCGGTAAAGGCGAAGGGGCTGGTGCGGTTGCGGTCCCCGGCGTGCACCGGAATCTCGGGCAGCACCTGACTGCCCAGGCCCATCAGCCCCGCCGAGTGGCTGCTGCCGCCCTCGCCACTGAGGATGCGCTCGAAGATGTCGGTCAGTTCGTCGCCCAGAAACACGCTGAGGATGGCGGGCGGCGCTTCGTTCGCGCCCAAGCGCCAGTCGTTGCTCGCACTCGCCACGCAGGCGCGCAGCAGCGCCTGGTAGTCGTCCACCGCCTTGATGACCGCCGCACAGAAAAACAGAAACTGCATGTTCTCGCTGGGGGTGTCGCCGGGGTCGAGCAGGTTCTCGCCGTGGTCGGTGCCCATGCTCCAGTTGCAGTGCTTGCCCGAGCCGTTGACGCCCGCGAAAGGTTTTTCGTGCAGCAGACACACCAGACCGTACTTGCGGGCGGTGGTCCGCAGCACCTGCATCATGAGCTGCTGGTGGTCGGCGGCGATGTTGGAGTCTTCGAAGATCGGCGCGATTTCGAACTGGCCGGGCGCCACCTCGTTGTGGCGGGTCTTGACCGGAATGCCGAGCGCGTAGAGCTGCGTCTCGGCGTCGGTCATGAAGCTCAGCACGCGGTCAGGGATGGCGCCGAAGTAATGGTCTTCGAGTTCCTGTCCGCGCGGGGGCCGGGCGCCGAAGAGGGTGCGCCCGGTCATGATCAGGTCGGGGCGGCGGTAGAAGTACTCCTCGGTAATCAGGAAATACTCCTGCTCGGCGCCCAGGGTGGAGCCCACGCGGGTGCCTTCGCTGGCACCGAACAGTTCGAGCGCCGGGGACACGGCTTTGTTCAGCGCCTCGACGGAGCGCAGCAGCGGGGTCTTGAGGTCGAGCGCCTCACCCTTCCACGACGCGAATACGCTGGGGATATACAGGGTCGCGCCGTTGGCATGCCGCACGATAAACGCTGGGCTCGACGGGTCCCAGGCCGTGTAGCCGCGTGCCTCGAAGGTCGCCCGCAGGCCACCCGAGGGAAAGGAGCTGGCGTCAGGCTCGGCCTGAATCAGTTCCTTGCCGGAAAACGACATGATCGCCACGCCGTCGCCCGCCGGGTTGAGGAACGAGTCGTGCTTTTCGGCGGTCGAGCCGGTCAGCGGCTGGAACCAGTGGGTGTAGTGGGTCGCGCCCTTTTCCATGGCCCAGGTCTTCATGGCGAGCGCCACGGTGTCGGCAATCGAGGCGTCGAGCGTTTCGCCGCGCGCGGCGGTCGCCTGCAACTTACGGAAATCGGACTTGCTCAGGCGCGCCTTGAGCTGGTCGAGCGTCAGCACGTCGCTGGCGAAAAGGGTCTCCACCAGTTCCTTGGGGCTGGCGGTCTGCTTGGCGTCCACGCGCCAGTTGCGCGCCACCGAGTTCACGTCGAAGTTCTGCTGGGTCATGGGACTCCTGTAAGGGGAAACAGAGGGAAAAAGGCTCAAAGACGGGAAACCTGACTGCGGGCTGAAGTATAGGCGCCCGTCTGAGCAGCGGCGAAGATTGTCCTGCACAACTTTAACCCAAACAGCAACATTTCGCAGAAAAAGGCAGGCTTTTTGCAAATTGTTCGCCATTGAGTGACAGGATGTGCAGTTTGGTTCGCACAACTCCGTGAGTGGCCGTCATTCGGTGCGCTGTGTCGGCGACAGAGTGAGCAGAACGCCTCTTCATGAGCGGCGGAGGCGTACACTCGGGGGCGTGCTGAACCTGCTGCGCCGCCCCGCCGTGACTGCCGCCGACCTTGACCGGGGACTGGATTCGCTCGGCCTCGACGGAACGCAGAACGTGATTGTCCACGCCAGCCTGCGCTCGTTCGGGCAGCTCGAAGGCGGCGCACGGACGGTGGTGGACGAACTGGAGCGGCGGACCTCGACGCTGGTCGCCCCGGCCTTTACCTACGCGACGCTGCTCTCGCGCCCGAGTTCGCCGGTGCGGGCGAGCTTCAACCGCGACTCGCGGGTCAGCCGCGACATTGGCCGGGTGCCGCAGGAAATGGTCGAGCGGGCGGCGGCGCGGCGGTCCTTTCACCCGGCGCTGAGCTTCGTGGCGCTCGGTCAGGAGGCCGAGCGGGTCACAGCGGCTCAGACCCTCGACAGCCCTTACCAGCCCATCGGGGCGCTGTACGACCTGGACGGCTACGCGCTGCTGATGGGCGTGGATTTCGGGTCGAACACCACCGTCCACTACGGCGAACACCTTGCCGGAATGCCGCTGCTCACGCGCTGGGTGCCGCTGGACGGTCAGGTCTCCCCCACCGCCTTTCCCAACTGCTCGGCGGACTTCGCCAATCTCGAACCCTACGTGCGCGGGCGCGAGGTGCAGGTCGGCCCCGCCACGCTGCGGCTCTACCGGGTGCGCGACCTGGTGGACGAAACGGTGCGGCTGCTGTCGCACAACCCGGAAGCGCTGCTGTGCCAGATTCGCGGCTGCCGTTGCCAGCAGGTGCGCGAACTCGTCCGCGAAAACGGCCTGCGCCCCCGCCATCACCAGGGTCTGCTCTAGCCCCTCAGCCATGTTCCTGCTGCGTCCGCCCACGCCCGCCCAGGTCGCCGCTTTCGTGGCCCGCAGCCGCGAGCAGGCGCCGAGCTACGCCGAAACCGGCTGGAGCCTGGACGGACGCACGCCTGACTGGGCACGCTCCGGGCGTCACCGCGTCCGGGTGGGCGAGGGAGAAGCGTGCTGGGAGCGGGCCAAAGCCGCGCTGCGGGGCGGCCAGATGTTTCAGGACTGGGTGCTGAGGCCACACGGGGAGGCGTCCACACCGCTCTCCCGGCAGGGTGCCACAGTGGTGCTCCTCGTCCGCCACTTCGGGCCGTGGGGACGCAGGAAATGGGGCCTGTACAGCCTGATGACCAACCGGGTCCTGTACCTCGTGGACGAACCGGACCGCTACGGCTTCGGCTACGGCACCCTGCCGGGCCACCTCGTGCGCGGCGAGGAGCGGTTTTTGCTCGAACGGGACGCCGGGGGCGCAGTCTGGTTCGACCTCACCACCTTTTCCCGCGCCGCGCTGCCCTTTTCGCGGTTCGCGCAACCCCTCGTGGGGGCGGCGCAGCGGCGGGGCGCACGGCACTACGCGCGGATGCTGGTACGGGCGGCGGGGTGCTGAGGAGAAGGCCCACCCCCCGACCCTGAAGCGCTTCCAATCCCCGGAACCCTTACAATCCCCGGCATGACCCAGGCACACCCGGAGTGGTACAAGAGCGCTGTCTTCTACGAACTGTCCGTGCGGACCTTTCAGGACGGCAACGGCGACGGCAAGGGCGATTTTCCCGGCCTGACCTCGCGGCTGGACTACCTGAAAAACCTCGGCGTGGACTGCCTGTGGTTGCTGCCCTGGTTTCCCAGCCCACTGCGCGACGACGGGTACGACGTGGCCGACTACCGGGGGATTCACCCTGACCTCGGCACGCTCGACGACTTCAAGGTCTTTCTGCGCGAAGCCCACGCCCGGGGCCTGCGGGTCATCGGCGACCTGGTGACCAACCACACGTCCAGCGACCACCCCTGGTTTCAGGCGGCGCGGCGCGGCCCGACCCTGCCCGACGGCTCGCCCAACGAGTACCACGACTACTACGTCTGGAGCGACGAGGGCAAGGAATACGCCGACACCCGCATCATCTTCACCGACACCGAGGTCAGCAACTGGACGCTCGACGAGCAGGCAGGCAAGTATTACTGGCACCGCTTTTTCGCCAGCCAGCCGGACCTGAACTACGACAACCCGAAAGTGGTGGAAGAACTTCACGGCGCCGCCCGCTTCTGGCTCGACCTCGGCCTCGACGGGTTCCGGGTGGACGCCGTGCCCTACCTCATCGAGCGCGAGGGCACGAGCTGCGAGAATCTGCCCGAAACACACGAGATTCTCAAGGGCTTCCGGGCGATGGTGGACCGCGAGTATCCGGGGCGGCTGCTGCTTGCCGAGGCGAACCAGTGGCCCGAGGAAGTCGTCGAGTACTTCGGCACCGAAGCCGAGCCCGAGTTCCACATGTGCTTCAACTTCCCGGTGATGCCCCGGCTGTACATGAGCCTGAAAAGGGAGGACACCTCCAGCATCCGCGAGATCATGGGCCGCCTGCCGAAAATCCCGAGTTTCGGCCAGTGGTGCACCTTCCTGCGCAACCACGACGAACTGACGCTGGAAATGGTCACCGACGACGAGCGCGCCTTCATGTATGCCGCCTACGCGCCCGACGCCCGCATGAAAATCAACGTGGGCATCCGCCGTCGCCTCGCGCCGCTGCTCGACAACGACCGGCGCCGCATCGAGCTGCTGAACACTGTGCTCCTCGCCCTGCCCGGCAGCCCCATCCTGTACTACGGCGACGAAATCGGCATGGGCGACGACCTCGGCCTGCCCGACCGCAACGGCGTGCGCACCCCGATGCAGTGGAACGCGGGCACCAGCGGCGGTTTTTCCACTGCGCAGCCCTCCGACTGCTTTTTCCCGCCGATTCAGGACCCGGTGTACGGCTTCGGGCGCGTCAACGTGCAGAGCCAGCTCCAAGACCCCAGCAGCCTGCTGAAGTGGACCGCCCGGCAACTCGAACTGCGCCGCGCCCACCCCGCCTTTGCGCACGGCGACCTCACCTTCATCGAAACCGGCAACCCCGCCATCCTCGCCTTTACCCGCCAGTACGACGGCGAAACGCTGCTCATCGTCAGCAACTTCGCGGGCAACGCCCAGGCCGGGCTGCTCGATCTCGCGCCCTTCGTGGGCCGCGCCCCGGTCACACTTTCCGGGGCCAGCCCGCTGCCGGTGGTCACTGGAAACGGCCAGTACCCGGTGGTGATGGGCAAGTACGACTATTACTGGCTGCGGTTGAATTGAAGCCAATTGCGGTTGAATCGCTCACCCTGAGCGATGAAACCCGACTTGTAAAGCTGCTCAGCAGAGCGGAGCGAGAAGCAAAGAAGACGTGCTGCGGGACTTGTAAAGCTGCGAAGCAGAGATGGACTGAAATCCAGTTCTGTTCTGGATTTTAGGGAATCGGACGCGGTACGTCTGAAGCCAAACAAAGAAGCGCCTCCCCGCCTGTTTCCAGCGGCAGGGAGGCGCTTTCTGTGGCCCAACTACTTCAGCACGCCCATCCACACCAGCGCGCCCCAGATCAGCAGCGGCCCGATGCAGATGCCCGCCACCAGTTTGAAGATGCGCCAGAGGTCGGTCAGCAGTTCACGCATGGGCCGAGGCTATCAGTCCTCGGTTGCCGAAACCGTTATCCATTCCCAGCGCGGCAGGTCTTCGCAGAGGACTTCCAGAAAATGCGACTCGGAAATGATGAGCAGGTGGCGATACCGGGGTTTGGCAAGCATCTGCTGGCGCATGTCCTCTTTGCGCCGTGCCACCTCCTCCTCAAATTCGGCCTGCTGCTCTGGCGTCGGCCCGGCTTCACCTGTCCAGAAGAAAACTGGATGATGGCCGCTCTCCTCCAGCCCCGCGCCAGGTGAAAAAAACCGGCCCGTGCCCTTTCCCGTCGCCCAGTCCAGCACCGGCTCACCATAAGGCGGGAAAACGTCGGTATTCCCGTTCTGTTCCAGAATCTGCTCAATCCAGGGGTTGGGGTCACTGACTATTTCCACGAAAGGACCGGACGCGGCGCGGGCGGCCTGATAGCCCTTTTCAGCGGCGAAAATCGGCCCGGCATAGAACTCTTCATAACTTTCCAGGGCAAAAATGCGGCCTTTCCAGGTGAGGCGTAGAGCGCGGCTGTGCTAAAGCGGCCACTGGTTCTCTGGGACAGAGACATCACCCGCAGGCTGAAAGCCCTCATAGCTCACGTCCACGATCAGCGTTTTGCTGTGGTGGTGGCGTAGGTCGGTCCGCAGAATGAAAAAGGGCCAGGTCAGTTCCTGCGCCGCCTCTCTCAACCCCTCATCCGGCCAGGGCGCAAACTCCGAACGGGCATAGCGCTCACGCCGGGTCATGGGTCACGCCTCATCCTCGTCGCCCAGGAGCGCCTGCACCTCGGCGGCGAGGTCGAGGCCGTACTTGTAGGCCGCTTGCCCGGCCACCGCCCCGCTGCCGTACTTGACCGGATAGTTCCTCACATCGCGCTCAAAGAGCATTGCTTCGGCGCTCGCGTTGGTCTGCGGCATCACCGTGTTCAGAATCGGCGGGGTGTCCTCGTTGGTGTAGGCGAAGGCCGAGCGCAGGTACTCGGGTAAGTGTTCGAGCCCCTGCTTGTGCTGCGAGGAATTGCTCTGGAACTTGGTCACGACCACGCCGAGGCAGCGAATCTTCAGGTCGCGGTCGCGCCGCAGCTCGTCGATTTTGCCCGCGATCTGCGGAATTCCGTAGGTGCTCATGCGGTCGGGGATGGTCGGAATCAGGTAGTGGTCGCTGACCTCCAGCCCGTTTTGCGTAATGAAGCCCAGGTTGGGCGGACAGTCGATCAGCACGTAGTCGTAGCGCCCAAACAGCGGCCCGATGTACTTCTGCACCACCGCCATCGGGCTCAGGCTGTAGTTGGTCCGGTTGGCGATGTCCTGCATGCGGTCTTGCACGTCGATCAGGCGGATGGAACTCGGCAGCACGTCCACCCGACCGTACTGGGCACTTTCGGGCAACTGGTCGAACACCTCGGGCGGAATGGTGTTGAGGTTGCTCGCCCCCCGCACGATGGCCCGCTCGGGATTGAAGTTGCGGGTGCCGTTCAGCAGGTCGAGAAACAGGTGCGCCAGCGTCTGCCCGCGCTCGTCGGCCTGCTCCCAGCGCTCCTCACCCACCAGAGCCAGGGTCGCGTTGGTCTGCGGATCGAGGTCGAGCACCAGCACCTTCTTTTGCCGCATGAAGGCGAAGGTGTCGGCGAGCTGTACCGCCGTGGTGGTTTTGGCGACGCCGCCCTTGAGATTGATGAAACTGATGACGTGCGGCATGAATGAACCGAGTATAGAACGGGCCGGAGCGGGCCGGCTGACAAACACTCAGCGACCACTCCGGCCCGTTTGGGGAATTGTGCTCTATTCCTGCGCGAAATACGCGGCAGTGATCGCGGCCCCCACCCGGTTGAACTCGGTGAGCAGTTCCTCGAGCGACGGGTTGTCGTCGGTCACGATGTCGCCGATGTGGGCGTATTGCAGCCGCGCCACCAGCCAGCGCGAGAGCCGCAGGATGTCGGGGTGCTGCCCCGGATGCCAGCGCTCGATCTGCGTCAGGGCGTCTTGCAGGTTCTCGGCGCTGTAGCGCACGCTGCGGGGGAAATACTCGTCGAGCAGCAGGAACTCGCTGATCTTCTGCGGCTCGATGCCCGAATGCACCTGTTTGCGGTAGGCCTCGTAGGCGCTCGACCCTTTCAGGACGCTCACCCAGCGCTGGGTCTGTATAGCACGCCCCGCCGGGTCCGATACCGGGGCCGCGTCAATCCCGCGCAGGCGGCTTTGCAAGACCCGCAGGCCGTTGTCGCCGCGCTCGAGCATCTGCCCCGCCCGCATAAAGGCCCAGCCCTCATCACGCGGCAAGGTGGCGAAGGCGATGCCGAAAAACATCTGCGAGGCGTCACGGGCCGCGTTGCAGTACTCGAACAGCCCGTCGCGCTCGAGCAGCGAGTTGCTCTCGAAGCACAGCGTGAGGTAACTGCGGTTGAGCGACTCCCACATCTCGCTCGGGATGCGGTCGCGCAGGCCCCGGGCGTTCTCGCGTGCCCGCGTCACCGAACTGGCAATGCTCGCCGGGTTATCGCGGTCGAAGGCCAGCCACGCGCTCACCGAGCGGGCGTCCACCCGGCCATATTTGGCGCGCAGGTCGGCGCCCCCGCCGGTGTGTTCGAGCAGTGGCAACCAGATTTCCCGCGCCCGTCCGCCCATTTCCAGACTGGCGAAGTAGTTGACGTTGAGCAACCGGGCGGTGTTTTCGGCGCGCTCGACGTAGCGTCCGATCCAGAACAGGCTCTCGGCCAGTCGGGAGAGCAGCATCAGCGGTCCTCCTTGTCGGTCGTGTGCGCGGTGCTTTCGCCCGCCGCGCCCTGGGCTTCCAGGTCATGCGGCTCGATCAGCGGGGGGTGCACCGCCTCCTGCGCTTCCATCTCGACCTCCAGGTCCGACTTCTCGGGCAACTCCGACTGTTCGGGCCGGTCCGTTCCCCCAAACAGTTCCGGCTTTTCCAGCTCCTGCTGGTAGGAGTGCTGCTCCTGGCTCCGTCGGTCCGGCGGCGTGTCTTGCGCGGGCGGCGCGGGCGCCTGCCCCGGCTCCTGCTGGCTTTCCTCGTAGGCGTGCACCAGCGCCTGCTCGGCTAGGGCGTGCTCGACCAGGGCATGTTCGGCCAGTGGGTGCTCGACCAGTGGGTGCTCGACCGGCGACTCGTGGTGCTCGGTGGGCTCCAGTTCGGGCGGCGCGGTCCCGAAGCCGCTCTGCAACTGGCTCTGCGACTGCTGTCCCTGGTCCCCCTGCGACTGCGATTGGCTTTGCGACTGTGACTGCCCGCCGCCCCCACTCTGTTCGCCGCTGCGACTCGCCCCAAGTGTCACTGCCCGAAAGCAGCTGGCTCATGCCACTGGGCTGCCCCGGCCCGTCGTGCTCGAGCACCCAGGTGTCCTTGGACCCGCCCCCCTGCGAGGAGTTGTCGACCAGGCTGCCGCGCCGCAGCGCCACCCGCGTCAGGCCGCCGGGCACGATGGTCACGTCGTGCGGCCCCGCCAGGATGTAAGGCCGCAGGTCGATGTGGGCGGGCTCGAACGCTTCGCTGTCGCCGTAGAAGGTCGGGTGGCGCGAGAGGCCCACCACCGGCTGCGCGATGAACTCGCGGGGCGCGGCCTTGACCTTCTCCACGTACTCGGCGATTTCCTGCCGGGTCGCGGCGGGGCCGATCAGCATGCCGTAGCCGCCCGCCTCGCCCACGCCCTTGAACACCAGCTCACTGGCGTGCTCCAGCATGTAGCCGAGGTGATCGGGGTTCATCCCGAGGTAGGTGGGCACGTTGTTCAGCTTCGGTTCTTCGTTCAGGTAGTAGCGAATCATGTCGGGCACGTAGGCGTACACGGCCTTATCGTCGGCCACCCCGGTCCCGATGGCGTTGGCGATGGCGACCCGGCCCTGACGGTAGACCTCGACCAGCCCGGCCACCCCCAGCGCACTGTCGCGGCGGAAGGCGAGTGGGTCGAGGAAATCGTCGTCCACCCGGCGGTAGATCACGTCCACCTGCTTGCGCCCACCTGTCGTCCTCATCCACACCCGCCCCGCGTCCACGAACAGGTCGCGCCCCTCGACGAGCTGCACCCCCATCTGCTGCGCGAGGTAGGCGTGCTCGAAGTAGGCCGAGTTGTACATGCCCGGCGTGAGCACGACCACCGTGCCGTCCTCGCGCGGCGACATCGAGTTGAGCAGCGTCAGCAGCGCGGTGGCGTAGTGCTGCACCGAGCGCACGCCCTGGCCCTCGAACATGCCGGGATAGATGCGGCGCATGGCGTCGCGGTTGGACAGCAGGTACGACACGCCGCTCGGCGAACGCAGGTTATCCTCCAGCACCAGGTATTCGCCCTTCTCGTCGCGGATCAGGTCGGTCCCGACGATGTGGGTGTAGATGCCCTGGGACACGTTCACGCCGTGCACCTCGCGCCGAAAATGGGCCGAGGTGTAGATCAGTTCGGAGGGAATCACGCCGTCGCCCAGAATCTGCGCGTCGTGGTAGATGTCGTTCAAAAAGGCATTGAGCGCCCGGACCCGCTGGGTCAGCCCCGCTTCGAGATGGGCCCACTCTGAGGCCGGAATAATGCGCGGCACCGGGTCGAAGGGAAAGGTGCGCTCGGTGCCCTGGGCGTCGCTGTAGACGGTAAAGGTAATGCCCTGGTTGCGAAAGGCGAGGTCGAGCAGCTCGGTGCGCCGGCTGAACTCGGACACCCCCAATTGCTCCATGTATTTGCGCACGCCGGCGTAATGGGGGCGCAGCTCTCCCGCCGGGGTGAACATCTCATCGAAAAAACGCTGTCCTGGGTCGTAGTTCATCGGCACGGCGGACTTCCTCCCTCTCTGGAATAGCGCTCAGCATAGCGGAGGCGCGTCCCGCTTTTGCCTGCGCGGCCCGCGCCAGCGGCAAACCACAAAAAACCCCCAACCACGTGGGCTGGGGGCTGCACTCCGGTGGAGGAAGCGGTCGTCCGCTCCGCTCAGGTGGTCAGGCCGGGGCCTGTCCACCCAGAGCAGGCTTACTTGAGTTCGACCCTGGCGCCAGCAGCTTCGAGCTGGGCCTTCATCTTCTCGGCTTCGTCCTTGGCGACGCCTTCCTTCAGCACGCCACCCTTTTCGCTCATGTCCTTGGCTTCCTTCAGCCCCAGGCCGGTGATGCCGCGGATTTCCTTAATGACGTTGATCTTGCTTGCGCCAGCGTCAATGAGCACCACGTCAAATTCGGTCTTCTCTTCAGCAGCGGGGCTCGCGGCGCCGGCGCCGCCACCACTCACGGCCACAGCGGCAGTAACGCCCCAGGTTTCCTTGAGGCCGTCGATGAGGTCCGCGAGTTCCATGATGGTGAGCTGGCCGAGTTGGTCAATCAGAGCTTGTTTGTCGTATGCCATGTGTATGTCCTCCAGAAGTGGATTTTAGGGAAAGAGAAATGCAGGGAAGGAGAAGCGGGCGCTTTAGGCGCTCTCGCTGCCGCCCTCGCCTTCGAGTTTTTCGCGGTACGCTTCGAGGATGCCCACGAAGTTGCTGAGGTGAGCGCTGAGCACACCGACGAGTTCCGCTTGCAGGGTGGTCTTGCTGCCGAGGCTTGCCAGACGCTGCACGACGGCCACGTCCACTTTGCTGCCCTCGACGAAGCCGCCCTTGACCGTGGGGATGCCGCGGTCGTTTCTGCCGGCCGCGTCGCTCAGGGCCTTCGCCACACCGGCGGGGTCTTCCTGGGCGAGCACCAGAGCGCTCGGGCCCTTGAGGGCGTCGTCGAAGTCACGGCCGCCTTCTTGCAGGGCGAGGTTGAGCAGGGTGTTCTTGGCAACGATGAGCTGCCCGCCCTTTTCACGGATGTCTTTGCGCAGTTGCGTGAGCTGCCCGGCGGTCAGGCCCTGGTAATCGACGACGTAGAACGTCTCGATGCCCTGAAGGCTGTCCTTGAGGCTGCCCAGCGTCTGCTGGTTCTTTTCGTTCGCCACGTGTGACCTCCTCTGTGGTGAACAAGTTCAGGTGCAGTATTCGCACAGTCGGCGCTTTCACCTGACAACTCGGCGGGATCTTTAAACGTGGCAAACGTCCCCGCTGTCTTTGATGCCGAATGGAGGGCGGATTGGAAAAGGTGCGAAGATGCACCGGGGTGCCGAAATTGGGAGGAAAGAGGCTCTCAGTCCCCTTTCCGGAGGGGTTACGCGAGGGCGGCGCCACCCAGGGCCAGCGGAATGCTGGGGCCCATGGTGGTCGTCAGGTAAGCGCTGCGCAGGAACACGCCCTTGGCAGTGCCGGGCTTGGCGCCTTCGAGGGCCGAGATCAGGGCCTGGTAGTTGGCGCTGAGGTTGCCCGACTCGAAGCTCGCCTTACCGATGGGCGCGTGCACCACACCGGTCTTGTCGTTGCGGAACTCGATGCGACCCGCCTTCAGGCCACGCACCATGCCCGCCACGTCGGCGCCCACGGTGCCGCTCTTGGGGTTAGGGAGCAGACCGCGCGGCCCGAGCAGACGCGCGAGCTTCTGACCGATCTGCGCCATCATGTCGGGGGTCGCCACGACAGCGTCGAAGTCCATGAACCCGCCCGCGATGCGCTCGATCAGCTCATCGCTGCCAACCACGTCGGCGCCGGCGGCTTCGGCGGCCTGGACGTTCTCACCCTTGGTGATCACGGCCACGCGCACGCTGCGGCCCGTGCCGTGCGGCAGCGCGACGGTGCCACGCACGTTCTGGTCGCTCTTGCGGGGGTCGATCCCGAGGCGGAAGTGCACTTCCACCGTTTCGTCGAACTTGGCGGTCGCCAGTTCCTTGACCAGCGCGGCGGCTTCGTCAATGGAGTACTGCTTGTTGCGGTCGACCTTGCCTTCCAGGGCGCGGTAACGCTTGCCGTGCTTAGGCATTGGGGCCTCCTTCCACAGTCACGCCCATGCTGCGGGCGGTGCCGGCGACCGTGTTGGCGGCGGCTTCGACGCTCCCCGCGTTCAGGTCGGGCATCTTGGTCTTGGCGATTTCCAGCACCTGATCCCAGTTCAGCTTGCCGACCTTGGCCTTGTTGGGGGTCGAGCTGCCCTTGCCGATGCCTGCCGCCTTGCGGATCAGGTAGCTCATCGGGGGGGTCTTGGTGATGAAGGTAAAGGAGCGGTCGGCATAGATGGTGATCTCGACGGGGATGATCGCGTCACCCTTGTCCGCCGTCTGGGCGTTGAACGCCTTAGTGAACTCCATGATGTTCGCGCCGTACTGACCGAGCGCGGGACCGACAGGGGGGGCCGGGGTGGCCTTGCCCGCCGGGAGTTGCAGTTTGACAATCCCTGCGACTTTCTTCATTGCGTTCCTCCTTAGCTCCCCCAGTCAGGCGCGGCCTGCCGGGGTGCTGACGCTAAGTTCTGCCCGGCTGAACCAGACAGCAACTTTTCAAGTGTAGCGGTTTTTGGTGGTCCTGCCAAGCTGCTTGCCCCTGACCGTTTCTAGCCCGGGGACAAGACTTACTTGGCGACCTGCGAGAAGTCGAGTTCGACTGGCGTCTCGCGGCCAAAGATGCTGACGAGCACCTTGACCTTGGCCTGAGGCGCGTTGACCTCGCTGACCACACCGCTGAAATCGGCAAAGGGGCCGGAAGTGACGCGCACCATGTCGCCGGCCTTGAGGTCGACCTTGATGCGCGGGGCTTCCTCGACCACCGGCTGCGCCGCCACACCCACCGAAGTCAGCAGGCGCTGCACTTCTTCGGGCGACAGGGGCACCGGGCGGGTTGCCGTTCCGACGAAGCCGGTCACGCCGCTGGTACCGCGCACGACTTCCCAGGATTCGCCGAGTTCGCCTGGCGCGTCATCATCCTCGACATCCATCTGGACAAAAACGTAGCCGGGGAACAGCTTGCGCTTGACGTTGACCTTCTTGCCGCCTTCCTGAATTTCGACGGCTTCTTCTTCGGGCTGGAGCACCTGGAAGATCTTGGTGCGGTACATCCCCAGACGGCGGGCGCGGTCCATGAGCTGGTCCTGCACCCGGTCTTCCTGACCGACGTAAGTGTGGACGGCGTACCACTCGATACTCATGTGTTTACCTCCACGCCAGCGCGGCCTTGATGGCCGTTCCAAAAAGCAGGTCCAGCGCCCAGACGATCAAAGTCAGGGCCACCACGAAGATCAGCACCGCCTGCGTGCCTTCGAGCACGTCCTGACGGCTGGGCCACGTCACCCGCGACAGTTCCTCGCGGGCGTCACGGAAGTACTGAATCAGGTTCATGCCCTACCTGCCTCACATGGCAGAAAAAGGCTGAAGCTGCCCGGTTTCCGTATCAGGAAACCAGTGGCAGACTTCAGACCTTCTTCTCCCGGAAGACCACGTGCTTCTTGGCGACGGGGTCGTACTTTTTGAGTTCCAGCTTGGCCTGGGTGTTGCGGCGGTTCTTGGTGGTCGTGTAGTAAAAGCCCGTGCCAGCACTGCTTTCCATCTTCACGATGATGCGGGGTCCGTCTTTCGCCATGATGCTCTCCTTTGCGCAGCCTTCCCTTTGGTCGCCAGGGACCGGGAAAGTTGCTCCCAGCGCCTGCCGGAGCAGGAACAACGCTGGTAAAAACCCGCCGGCTGGCGGGCAACATTCGAATTATAGGCATTCAGGTAGGCAGTGTCCACCCTTGCTGCCTGGAAAAATAAAAAGAAGGGGCACCAAACGGTGCCCCTTTTCCTTCAGAGTATTACTCCAGAACTTTGGAAACGACGCCGGCGCCGACGGTGCGGCCCCCTTCACGGATGGCGAAGCGCAGGCCTTCTTCCATGGCGATCGGCTTGATCAGTTCCACCGTGAAGGTCACGTTGTCACCGGGCATCACCATTTCCACGCCTTCTTGCAGTTCCACCACGCCCGTCACGTCCGTCGTGCGGAAGTAGAACTGGGGGCGGTAGCCACCGAAGAACGCGCTGTGACGGCCCCCTTCGTCCTTGCTCAGCACGTACACGCTGGCTTCGAACTTGGTGTGGGGCTTGATGCTGCCGGGCTTGGCGAGCACCTGACCACGTTCCACGTCGTCGCGCGCGACGCCGCGCAGCAGCACGCCGACGTTGTCACCAGCCATCCCGGAGTCGAGCAGCTTGCGGTGCATTTCGATGCCGGTCACGGTGGTCTTGCGGGTGTCGGTCAGGCCGACGATTTCGACTTCGTCCTGGACCTTGACGGTGCCGCGTTCCACGCGGCCCGTGGCGACGGTGCCGCGACCGGTGATGGTGAACACGTCTTCGACAGGCATCAGGAAGGTCTTGTCGGTGTCGCGCTCGGGGGTGGGGATGTAGGAATCGACCGCGTCGAGCAGTTCCCAGATGTAGTCGACCCACTTGTCGGTGCCGCGGGCCATCTTGGGGTTGGACTGCAGGGCTTCGAGGGCGCGCAGAGCGCTGCCCTTGACGACGGGGAGGTCGTCGCCGGGGAACTCGTACTTGCTGAGGAGTTCGCGGACTTCCATTTCGACCAGTTCCAGCAGTTCTTCGTCGTCTACCATGTCGACCTTGTTCATGAAGACGACGATGTAGGGCACGCCGACCTGACGGGCGAGGAGGATGTGCTCGCGGGTCTGGGGCATGGGGCCGTCAGCGGAGCTGACGACGAGGATGGCGCCGTCCATCTGCGCCGCGCCGGTGATCATGTTCTTGACGTAGTCGGCGTGGCCGGGGCAGTCGACGTGCGAGTAGTGCCGGGTTTCGGTCTGGTACTCGACGTGGGCGGTGTTGATGGTGATGCCACGGGCCTTTTCTTCGGGGGCCTTGTCGATCTGGTCGTAGGCCAGGGTTTCGATGGTGGGGTCAGCCGAAGCGGCGGTGAAGGTGATGGCGGCGGTGAGGGTGGTCTTGCCGTGGTCGACGTGACCGATGGTGCCGATGTTCACGTGGGGCTTGGTGCGCTCGAACGTTCCTTTTGCCATGAGTCTTTCCTCCTGGGTTTTGCCCGCAAACGGGCAAGCCTGAACACTATATCAAAAGTGCGCGGGCTGGCGTAGGGCCATGCTCGGTCAAAATCGAAATGCGGCCCTCTTATCCGGGCCGCATTTCTTCGTTGGAGCTCCTGATCGGACTTGAACCGATGACCTCTCCCTTACCAAGGGAGTGCTCTACCGCTGAGCTACAGGAGCGTAAAAAGCGGGAAACGAGACTCGAACTCGCGACATTCAGCTTGGGAAGCTGACGCTCTACCAACTGAGCTATTCCCGCGCGGTGGTGGGCAGGGGCGGATTCGAACCGCCGTACACTTACGTGAACAGATTTACAGTCTGTCGCCTTTAACCACTCGGCCACCTACCCAAGTTGTCACTGCTCTCACTCGCCCGACTTGTCCGAAGACAAGACTTGGAGCCACCCAGGAGAATCGAACTCCCAACCTTCCGATTACAAGTCGGGTGCTCTACCAGTTGAGCTAGGGTGGCACCTTCGCTGCACGGAGGGGGTTTCAAGGAAAACCCGGCCTCTGGGCGCGGAAATTCGCGTTTGTCGCGCTCACTTCCGGCTGTGAATAGTAGCACCGGTCTCCAAAGCTGTCAATCACTTCTGCGCGTCGGCTGGTGGCGCCTGTTCGCTAAGCCCCTTCTCTGACTTGGCGCGCCCCCGTCTATGCGCCATTTCGCGCATTCACCGCTCGGCCATCAGGCGTATGCTGGCTTGCTTCCACGTCAGGGCAATGCCTCCGCACCTCACTTCCCTGCCGTGTGCTTTTTTCGCCGCCTTTCCCTTCTTTCCTTTTCTTTTCCTTGCGTGAGGTTTTCCTTGGACAGTTTCAGAACCCTGTGGCCGTACCTGAAAATGCACCAGCGGCAGTACCTGATCGGCATCGTGGCCGTGATGATTTCCAACGCCGTGGTGCTGCTGCCGGCCTATTTCATCCGCCTGACCATCGACGGGCTGACCCGCACGCTCGACAACAACCCGGCGACCCCCGGCATCACGGTGACGCAGGCCGGGTACTACGCGCTCGCCATGGTGGCGTCTTCGCTGGTGTCGGGCTCGTTCATGCTCCTGATGCGGCGCATGATCGTGGTCGCGTCGCGGCAAACCGAGTACGAAATCCGGCGTGACCTGTTCGCGCACTTGCAGACGCTCGACAAGAACTACTACGACCGCGCCCGCACCGGGGATTTGATGAACCGCCTGACTGGCGACCTCAGCGCCGTGCGCGAAATGCTGGGGTTCGGGGCGTGGCAGATCGTGAACATCATTTCGGGCTTCGTGACGTCCTTCGCGGTGATGTTCGGCCTGAGCTGGCAGCTCACCCTCATCGTGGTCGCGGTGATTCCGATCATCGTGGGCCTGCTGGCGTACATGGCGCGGCTGATCAACGCCCGGCACAAGGCGGCGCAGGAGCAGAACAGCCTGATCGCTGCCAAAGCGCAGGAGAACTTCAGCGGCGCGCGGGTGGTCAAGGGCTACGCCATCGAGGACCGCGAGATCGAGGAGTACCGTGCCATGAACCTCGAACTGCTGCGGCGCAACATTGCGCTGATCAAGGTGGACGGGCCGCTGCGGTCGTTCAGCAACCTGCTGCTAGGCATCGCCTTCGGGTTGATTCTGCTGGTGGCGGGGCGGCTGATTTTGCGGCCCGATGCGACCTTTACGGTGGGGATGCTGACGCAGTTTCTGCTGTACATCGAGCGCCTCGCTTGGCCGATGCTGATGGTCGGCTGGATCACCGGGGTCACGCAGCGCGGCCTCGCTTCGTGGAACCGCTTACAGGAACTGTTCGACGCCCGCCCGCTGGTGCGCGACGAACCGGGCCGCACCGAGCCGCAGCTGTGGCCGACCCAGGGCGACCTGAGCTTCGAGAACGTGTCGCTGCGCTACGGGCATACGCAGGTGCTCGACCACATCAACCTGCACATTCCGGCGGGCACCTTCCTGGGGATTACCGGGCCGACCGGCAGCGGCAAGACGGTGCTGGGCCAACTGATCACGCGCAGCATGGACCCGACCGAGGGGGTCATCCGCATCGACGGGCACGACCTGCGGACCGTACCGCTCGAGCACCTGCGCAGCGCGATTGCCGTGGTGCCGCAGGAACCTTTCCTCTTCAGCGACACCATCGCCAACAACATCGGCTTTGGGCTGAACAACGACGAACTGCCGCCCGTGCCGACGCGGGTGAGCGTGGTGGGTCTGCCGCTGCCGCCGAACATTCCGCAGCACCCCGACCCCGAGCGGGTGCGCGAGGCGGCGCGGCTGGCGGGTCTCGCCGACGACGTGGAGAGTTTTCCGGAAGGCTACGATACCGTGCTGGGCGAGCGCGGCGTGACGCTCTCGGGCGGGCAGCGCCAGCGCACTGCGATTGCCCGCGCCATCGTGCGCGAGCCGATGATTCTGATTCTGGACGACAGCCTCTCTGCAGTGGACACCGAAACCGAGCGCCGGATTATTCAGGGCTTGCGGCAGGTCGCGCAGGGCCGCACCGTGATCTTGATCGCCCACCGCATCAGCACCCTGCGGCACGCCGATCAGATCGTGGTGCTGGAAGAGGGGCGCATCACCGAACAGGGCACCCATGACGAACTGCTCGCGCTCGGCGGTCACTACGCCGAACTCGACCACCTGCAACGGCTGGCGAGCGACCTCGACGAACATGGGCAGCAGCCCGCGGCGCAGGAGGTGTCCGCATGACCCAGAAGGCTTCCGAATACGACAAGGGCTTCGATGTGGGCCTCACGCGACGCATCATCGGCTACCTCGGGCCGTACAAGACCCTGGCGGCGGCGGGCGTGCTGCTCGCGCTGCTCACGGCGGCCTTGCAGCCCTTGCCCACGTTGCTGCAACGCTACGCCATCGACCACTACCTCGTGCCGTACACCAACGGCAGCAACACGGACGCCGCCGCGCTCTACCAGGGGCTGACCATGGTGGTGCTCGGCTACGTGGCGCTGCGGGTGCTGGAATTTGTGCTGACCTACCTCTCGACCATCACGGTGGGGTACCTCGGCCAGAACGTGCTGCGCGACATCCGCGCCGACGTGTTCGGCAAGTTGCAGCGGCTGCACCTGCGCTACTTCGACCAGAACCCGGTGGGACGCCTGATTACCCGCGTGACGAGCGACGTGGACGCCATCAACCAGTTCATCACCGGCGGTCTGATCTCGATGATGACGAGCACCTTCCTGATCATCGTGTTCATGACCGTGATGCTGACGATCAACTGGCGCCTCGCTTTGATCGCCTTTACGGTGCTGCCGGTCCTGTTCTACGCGACCAATTTTTTCCGGGGCAAGCTGCGCGAGGCGTTCCGGGAAACCCGCACCCAGCAGGCCATCGTGAACTCCAAGCTCAACGAGAACATCACCGGGATGCTGACGGTGCAGCTCTTCGGGCGCGAGCGGCGCAGCGCCCTCGACTTCGACCATTCCAACCGGGCGCTGCTCACGTCGCTGGAAAACTCGGTGAAGTGGTTCTCGCTGTTCATGCCCACCGTGGCGGTGCTGGGGCAGGTCGCCATCGCGCTGGTGCTGTACTTCGCGGCGCGGCAGATTCTGGGCGTAGACGTGGTCGGGACCGGCACGGCGGCGGCCATTTCGGTGGGCACGCTCTTCGCCTTCGTGCAGTGGACGCAGCAACTCTTTCAGCCGATTCAGGACCTCGCCGACGTGTTCAACAACCTCCAGGCCGCCACCGCGAGCAGCGAGCGCATCTTCGGGGTGCTCGACACCGAGGAAGAAATCACCGACAAGCCTGATGCCAAGACCCTGGTGAACTTTCGCGGTCAGGTGGATTTCGACCGGGTGTGGTTCGCCTACAGCGAGGACGTGACGGCGCAGACGCCCGACGAAGACGACCGCTGGATTCTGCGCGACTTCGACCTGCACATTCAGCCCGGCGAGAGCGTGGCGCTGGTGGGCGCGACGGGGGCGGGCAAGACGAGCGTGACCGCGCTGGTGAGCCGCTTTTACGACGTGCAGCGCGGCGCAGTGAGGGTGGACGGCACCGACGTGCGCGACCTCCAACAACACGACCTGCGGCGGCATGTCGGCGTGGTGCTTCAGGACGTGTTCCTGTTCGCCGGCACCATCGAGAGCAACCTGACGCTCGACAACCCCGCCATTCCCCACGACCGCGTGGTGGAGGCGTGCCAGTACGTGGGCGTACACGACTACATCCTCTCGCTGGAGAACGGCTACCAGACCGAGGTGCGCGAGCGCGGCGCCACCCTCTCCACCGGGCAAAAGCAGCTGCTCGCCTTCGCCCGCGCCCTGATTCAGAATCCCGACATCTTGCTCGTGCTCGACGAAGCGACCGCCAACGTGGACACTGAGACCGAGCTGCGGATTCAGGACGCGCTGAAAAAGGTGATGCAGGGCCGCACGTCCATCATCATCGCCCACCGTCTCTCGACCATCGAGCACTGCGACCGCATCATCGTGATGCGCCGGGGCCGCATCGTGGAACAGGGCACGCACGCCCAGCTCATCGCGCAGGGCGGCTACTACGCCAAGCTCAACGCCTTGCAGTACGCGGGGGCAGCAGACTGAACCGCGTTGTCTGACAGAGTGGGGCGCCCCCGAGTCATCCGGGCGCCCCGCTTTTTTTGCTCGCTCCGGCCCCCCGCTCTGTATCCTGAAAGAGTTTCTTTGCCCGGCCCTGACCCTTTCATCACAGCGACTAGGAATACTGACACCATGCCCGAACAATCCGCCTCTGTTTCACCGGCTTTGTCTCAGCCCCCTGCCCAGGCCCAGGTGACGGGGCGCTTTTTGCGGATGCTCAGCATCATTCTGGAATTGCTCGCCGCCGTGCGCGAAGCCGACGAGCGGGCCGAGTTCGGGGGCCTCACGGCGCGGGCGCGGGTGCTGGAAGCCGAAACCAATGCACTGGAACGCGAAATTGAGGACGCCTGCCTGGTGGCTTTCGCGGCGGGCCTGAGCGAGCGCGAACTCGCCTTTTACCTGATGGTGTTTCGCAGCCTCGCCAATCTGGAGCGGGTGGGCGACTACGCCTTCAGCGTGGCCCGCGACCTGGAAACCTACGCGCCGCGCGCCCGCAGCTCGACACTGCAAGACCTGCTGCCCCTCATCCGGCTGCTGAGCGAGATGGTCGAGCGCCTCGCCTACGCCTTTGCCGAGCGCGACCTGACGGCGGCCCGCGACGTGATGCGCCTCGATTTCGAGCAAGTGGACGCGCTCTACGAGCAGATGCAGCGCGCCTCGCTGACCCGGCTGATCGAGCGCCCCGAGGACAACGAGGTGGCGCTGACCGCCGGGCGCATGGCCCGCAACCTGGAGCGCCTGGGCGACCACCTCGTCAACGTGGCCGAGCGTCTGGAAACCCTGATGCTGCACGACCAGCGGGCTGGGCTGCTTTAGAGCATTTGACAGAAAGATGGCACAGCTTTTTGGCGAGCGGACTGGTACAGCTCGCAGAGAGCGAGTGCAAAACATGGAGCAGAACGAACTTGCAAAGCCGCGAAGCGAGAATGGAGCGGCCAGCGTGCTGCTGTCGACGCACGCGTCATTCGAAGAACTGCTCTAGACTGCCCGCCATGTCACAACCGACCGAAATGCCGCGCTGGCGCACCGACGACCTGTACGCCGGGCTGGACGACGCCCGCTTCGACGCCGACCTGAGCAGCCTGGGAGAGCAGGTCCGCGACCTGGGGGAACTGTTCGACCAGAACGGCATTCGCCAGGGTGGGGCGCCCCTCTCGGCGGAGGTGCTCGCGCAGGCCATTGACGCCATGAACAGCACCTTCCGGCAACTCGGCGAGCTGCGGGCGTACATCAACGCCTTTACGTCCACCGACAGCCGCAACGCCGCCGCGCAGCAGCGCATGGGCGAGCTGACCACGCTGGCGCTGCCGCTCTCGCCCTGCGTCGCGCCTGACCGCGTGGCTGGGCAGCGCCGAGGAAGGGCAACTTCACGACGTGCTGGGCAGCTCCGAGCTGGTGCGCGACCACGAGTATTTCGTGCGCCGCGCCGCCGAGTACGCCCGGCACCAGATGACGCCGCCCGAAGAAGACCTCGCCGCGCAGTTGCGGCCCAGCGGCGCGGGCGGCTGGGGCAAGCTGCACGGCAACTTCACCAGCCAGTTGCGCGGCGAGTACCGGGGCGAACTTCTGCCCGTCACGGCGCTGCGGGCATTGGCGACCGAGCCGGACGAAGCGGTGCGCCGCGACGCTTTTGAGGCCGAGCTGAAGGTCTGGCGGGAGAGCGACACCGTGACGGCGGCGTGCATGAACGGCGTGAAGGGCGAAGAAGGCACCCTGGCCCGGCGCCGGGGCTTTGCCGAGCCGCTCGACGTGAGCCTGCTCAACAACGGCATTGACCGCGCCACACTGGACGCCATGCAAGGCGCGGTGGTGCGCTCGCTGCCCGATTTCCGCCGCTACTTCGCGGCCAAAGCGCGGGCACTGGGCAAACAGAAGCTCGACTGGTGGGACCTGTTCGCGCCGGTCGGAGAAACCTCTACAGAATGGACCTACGAAGCCGGCAGCGAGTTCGTGGAGCGGCAGTTCCGGGGCTACTCGGACAAACTCGGTGACTTTGCCGCCCGCGCCTTTGCCGGGGACTGGGTGGACGCCGGCCCGCGCGACGGCAAGCGCGGCGGGGCCTTTTGCATGGGCTGGCAGGGCGACGCGAGCCGCATTCTGATGAACCACAGCCCCAGCCTCGACAGCGTGTCCACCCTGGCCCACGAACTCGGGCATGGCTACCACAACTTCGTCAAGGCCGGGCGCACCCCGCTGCAAAAAGAAACGCCGATGACGCTGGCCGAAACCGCCTCGATTTTCTGCGAAACGATCATCCAGAATGCGGCGCTGCAAACCGCGCAGGGCGCCGAGAAGCTCTACGTGCTCGAAACGCAGCTCCTGGGGCACGCGCAGGTCGTGGTGGACATCCACAGCCGCTTCCTGTTCGAGCGCGCGGTCTTCGAAAAGCGGGCCGAGCGCGACCTGACCCCCCACGAACTATGCGAGCTGATGACGCAGGCCCAGCGCGAGAGCTACGGCGACGCGCTCGCCACGCTGCACCCCTACATGTGGGCCGTCAAGCCGCACTACTACGGCTCGACTTTTTACAACTACCCCTACACCTTCGGGCTGCTGTTCGGCCTCGGTCTGTACGCCCAGTACGAGCAGGCCCGCGCCGAGGGCAACGCCGCCGACTTCCAGCGCCGCTACGACGAGCTGCTCTCCTCCACTGGGCTCGCCGACGCCCGCACGCTCGCGGCCCGCTTCGGCATCGACCTGCACGCGCCCGATTTCTGGGAAGGCAGCCTGAACGTGATCCGCCGCCAGATTGATGAATACGAGCGCGCGGTGAGCTGAGCTATGCCATCGGGGCCAGTCTGACGTGATGACCGGCCCCGACGCTTGCGCCTTTTGAAAGTGCGTGCTACTATCCCTCTCGCGCCGGAAACGGCCCGCCACGCGCAAAGCGCGCATATTCGGCAGTAGCTCAGTGGCAGAGCATCCGACTGTTAATCGGACGGTCGTTGGTTCGACCCCAACCTGCCGAGCCAGACGCAACCCCCCGCCCCCGTGGTGGGGGTTTTGCTTTGCCTTTGATGTCAATGGAACGAACAGGAGCGACAATCGGTCATGGCTCTCACCCTGGCGCTGTTGACGCTCCTCGCCTTTGACCCGCTGCCCCTGGAACAGACGCCGTGGACGCTTCGCAGCCTGACGTTGCCGGGCCAGGAGACGTTCACTCTGGGGCCGCGCTTGCCCCGGCCCACGCTGCGACTCGGGCCGACGCGGTTCACGGGACACACCGGCTGCAACGCCATTTCCGGGCAAGCCACTTGGGATGGAGGCCGCCTGACGTTACGAGTTCAGCACCAAACATCCCTCCCCTGCCCCGACCATCTGCTGAGTCTGGAAGCCGACTTTTTGCGGCTGCTCCAGGGCCCACTGCGGCCCGAACTCCAGGGACGCACGCTCACGCTGTCGGGGGAAGAGCGCGGGCGACTGGTGTTCGGCGCCCCCGGTTTCTCAAGTTCCGGCCCGGATGTCCTTACACCGGAGGCAGGGCGCGGCGATTAGACTTCGGCCATGCTGCCTCTGCTGAAACAGGTGCTCGACAACTTCAATTTCGATGTGGACCCCGAACTGTCCCGCGAAGAGAACATCGAGGAAGTCATCAAAAGTGCCGCGCTGCTCTCGGGCGCCGTGGCGGTCGAGCCGATTCCCTTCGCCGACATGCTGCTGATTACCCCGGTGCAGGCCAAGATGGTGCTGCACATTGGCAAAATCTACGGCTTCGACATCACCCCCGAGCGTGGGCGCGAAATCGTGCAGGAACTCGGCGCGACGCTGGCCTACGGCATGGTCGCCCGGCAGGTCATGCGCGGCGTGGCGAAGCTGGCGCTGCCCCTGATCGGCGGGATTATCACCGCGCCCGCCGTGTACGGCTGGACCTTTGCGCTGGGCCGCATCGCGCAGAACTACTTCGAGCGCAAGGCGCTGGGCCTCCCCGCCGCCGACCGCCAGGAGCAGACCCGCATAATTCAGGAATCCAAGACCCAGAGCCGCCGGGTGCTGCCCAGCCCGCAGGACTTCAGCGACCTCGCCAGCGAGCTGCGCCGCCGCGCCGAGGAGAAGGAAAAAGGCACCAAAGAGTCCTGAGCTGACTGCTTTTCCCCTGGCCCATCCCCTGTGGATGGGTTTTTATTTGGCGAACCCAGGCGGCTCCGAATGATTGGTGAACTGACGCCAAGTTGCCAAATCCACAACGAGTCAATAGGCTGAAGCATGAACAAAGGCACTTTTTCTCTGCTCGCTGCGGGCCTGCTGCTGGTGGCCTGCGATACAGCGCCGCGCACGCCGGTCAGCTTCAATCCCGAGGTTGTGCTGACGAGTGACCCGGTGGGCGACGACCCAGGGCAACTCGACCTGCGGGCCACCGTGACCGCCCGTGACCCGGTGGAGCGCGTGGTGTTTTACCGCGACGGCAAACTGCTCGGCGAGGACCGTGAAGCGCCCTACACCTGGAGAGACCACATTGAAGACGGCGTCACGTACACCTATCAGGCAGTGGCCTATGACAAGGCCGAGCGCCGGGGCGCCAGCAATTTCTACGACGTGACCTTGCGCCCCTCCCTCGAAAGCGTGGCAGGCAAGCTGAGCGAGCTGCCCGCGCTGACCTCGCCCACCGAGGCGCGGCCCTGGACGGGGGGCGCCGGCAAGCTGGAGCTGTTCGCCGGAGACCAGACCGTGCTCAGCACGCCGCTGGCCGCTGACGGGAGCTTCACCTTCGACCTGAAGCAGCCCCCCCAGACCGGCTGGCAGGCCGCGACCCCACAAAACCTGCTCGCTCCGCTGGGCCTCGCCGGTTGTCAAGGCAATGCCAGCAGCAGTGACCCGGCGGTGCGGATGGTGCCGACTCAGACGCGGGTGAGCGCGGGCAAGAGCGGCCCGGTCGCGCCCTTCAAGGTCTTGCCGCCTACCCAGGCCGGAAACGTGCAGCTCAACTATTTCTCGCTGGGTTTCCTCGTCTACGCCGAGCGCAAGGTCAACCTGACAGGCCAGCTCACCTGCGGGACGGGCGCAGGCAGCACGCAGGTCAGTTTGCAGTTGCCGCTGCAACAGGGCTGGAACAAGGTGACGCAGCAGGTCACGCAGCCTTCCGGCGCGGCGCAGCCACGCAGCTCAGCCTCGCCACCAATTTTCCGGTGCCTGAGCAGTGGACGCTGCTGCCCCAGCGGCCCTGAGCGTAGCCCCGACCGCCCCGGCCCTTGACCCTCTCCCCCGCCGCGCCGCACAATAGCCCGGAGGCGTTGAACCGCAGGAGTACCGCGAAGAGCCCCCAACGAGCGAGCCTGAGACGGTGAGAGTCAGGCAGGGTGAGGCGCGACGGGAAAGGCAGCGGGGAGCCACAACCGGTCTGAAAGGTGCTGGCGAGGGCCAGAACTGGGGTGGAACCGCGCATGTCCCGTGCGTCCCCGGATGAGCTGCCACAACACGGCGACTCGTCCGGGACGTTTTCATGAGCTCAGATTGTCTCCCCGTCCAACTGTCTCACCGCTGCAAGCCGTTTGACCGTTCGACCCTTTGACTGTTTGACGCTCCGAAGGAGCCATATGCCCGCAACCTCAATGGAAGAACTCGTCAGCCTGTGCAAACGCCGGGGCTTTATTTTTCAGGGCAGTGAGATTTACGGCGGCCTGCAAGGCTTTTACGACTACGGCCCCCTCGGCGTGGAGCTGAAGAACAACATCAAGGCGGCGTGGTGGCGCTCCAACGTCTACGAGCGCGACGACATGGAAGGGCTGGACGCCTCCATCATCATGCACCGCATGGTGCTGCGACACTCGGGCCACGAGGCGACGTTCTCCGACCCGATGATCGACAACAAGAAGAACAACAAGCGCTACCGCCTCGACCACCTTCTCAAAGACCAGAAAGCCGACGTACAGGCCAAAGTCGCCGAAATTATGGGTGAGAGTGCCGACAACTTTGCCGCGCTGGTGGCTGCGCTGAACGCCAAGCCCGCCCAGGCCTCCGCCGCATTCAAGGAAGCGGGCGTGCGTGACCCCTTCTCCGGCGAGGTAGGCGAGTGGACCGACCCCAAGCCGTTCAACATGATGTTCCGCACGACCATCGGCCCGGTGGCCGACGAGGAAAGTTACGGCTACCTGCGTCCCGAAACCGCGCAGGGCATCTTCACCAACTTCAAGAACGTGGTGGACTCGACCAGCCGCCGCCTGCCCTTCGGCATCGCGCAGATCGGCAAGGCGTTCCGCAACGAGATCACGCCGCGCAACTTCATTTTCCGGGTGCGTGAGCTAGAGCAGATGGAAATTGAGTTCTTCGTGACGCCCGGCACCGACGAGGAGTGGCACGAGCACTGGCTGGAAAAGCGCCTGAAATGGTGGGAAGACCAGGGCGTGCCGCGCGAGAAGATCGAGATTCTGGATGTGCCGAAAGAAGACCTCGCGCACTACTCCAAGCGCACCTACGACCTGATGTACGACTACCCCACGCTGGGGCACGAGGAAATCGAGGGCATCGCCAACCGCTCCGACTACGACCTCGGCTCGCACACCAAGTCGCAGAGCGAGCTGGGCCTGGTGGCGAAGGTGGAGGAAAACAACGACTCCATCGCCAAGCTGACCATCCCCCACCCCGAAACGAACAAGCCGGTCGTGCCGTTCGTGATCGAGCCGTCGGCGGGGGTAGACCGGGCGATGCTGGCGGTGCTGAGCGAAGCGTTTACCAAGGAAACGCTGGAAAACGGCAACGAGCGGATTGTGCTGAAGCTGAAGCCGCACCTCGCGCCGATTAAAGTGGCGGTCATTCCGCTGGCCCGCAACCGGGAAGAAATCACGGACGTGGCCAAAGCCATCAAGGCCGAGCTTCAGGGCCTCGGCCTGGGCCGGGTGCTGTACGAGGACTCCGGCAACATCGGCAAGGCGTACCGCCGCCATGACGAGGTGGGCACGCCCTACTGCGTCACCGTGGACTTCGACACCGTCGGGCTGGGTGAGAACACGGACGAGAGCCTGAAAGACACCGTGACCGTCCGTGACCGCGACACGCTCGCGCAGGAGCGCGTGAAAATCAGCGAACTGGCGGGGTGGATTCAGGCGAAGTTGCGCTGATGGCCGAGCCTCTGACCATCTTCCTGATCGTGGACAATGCACCGGACGCGGAGGACGACTGTTACGCGCTGAGCGGCACGGTCATCCAGGAGGATGGTCAGGAGGTCTGGCGCGGCAATGAGGGCCGCTGGATTCCACTGGACGACGACTGGCGTGGGCGGCGGCGGGAGGTGAAACCGGAAGTGGCCCATCTCCTCGGCCCCGCCGCTCACTTTCTGCCCGTGGTGGTGCGCCTGCTGCCGGACGGCGACCTCGACGGCGTGCCGCTGGGGTGGAAGCTTCCACCGTGATCCCCGAAACCTATCCTGACTCCTGCCCCCGTGCAGGGGTTTTTTGCTCTCCTGGCCCTCTGCCACAATCTCCCCATGACCCAACGAACCGAGGAGCAGTATTTCGACCAACTGATGCAGCTCGAATTTGCTGTGCTGGGCTTTTTCGACGACCACCCGGACCTGACCGACGCGGTGGTGGACAGCGCCTACGAGGAACTCGCCAAACGCTACCGCGCCGAGGCGACGGCCCATGAGTACAAGCCGGGCAAGCTGGACGGCCTGCGGCTGGAGCTGCACGACACCCTGCTGCCGCTCGCCGAGATGCTGGTGGGGCGGCCCGACAACGTGATGCCGTATGCGCCGGTCAGCGCCCAGGCCATGCAGGACGTGTTCAAGCGGCTGCGCGCCAGCATCAAGCGCTGGGGCAAGGTGGGCGGGCGGCAGGCGTATCTGAACTTCATAGGCGGGCAACTCGGCGGCCTGGAGCTCGACGGGCTGGAACTTGATGGACTGGAACTGGACGAGGACTGAGCCTGTTAGCGGCTCAACAGCCGCCAGTGGCTGAGCGTCCCGCCCCGCGTAATGGCCCACAGTTCGCCCGCCGCGCTTACCCCCACATCGGCGTAGTCGCCGCCGACTGTTTCCAGCCGCCGCAGCCGTCCGCCTGAGGTTTCTATCAGTTGGAGGCCCCGAGAAGTGGCGGCCACCACCCGGGTTCCGCCCGGAAGCTGGACCACGGCGCCCAAACGTTCCCCGCACGGCAGCGACGCCAGCGCCCGGCCCGTCGCCGCGTCCCAGAGCCGCACTTGCCCGTCCGCCGAGGCGCTGAGCAGACGCGCAGGCGAGAGAAACAGCAGGTCGACGAGGCGGGCGCGGTGGGGCGCCTGGCCCGGCTCGTCAGCCAGCACACGCAGGGGCCGCCCAGTCACGCTGCTGCGGAGGATGACCCCGCCGCCGACGGAACCGCTCGCCACCCACCGTCCGTCCGGGCTGAAGGCGAGGGCCGAGGTCCAGTTGGGTTGCATGCCGTCCCCGGCGGTGGGCCGCGTAACCGGCCAAAAGCTTCGCAGAGGGCTGACCCCCACGCGGACCAGCCGCGTCTGCCCTACGGCGTTCACGCCTGCCAGCACGTAGCTTTGACCGCCCGGCGCGAAGGCCAGGGCGCTGACGCCCGCGCCGTCGCTGCCCTCGCGGTTGTCCGCCAATTTGCCCGTCCAGGCGTCGTAGTGCAGCGTGCCGCTGTGGGCCGACCAGAGGGTGCGGCTGTCGGGGCTGAACAGCAGCGTTTTACCGTCTCCATTGGCGGCGGGCACCCGGTAGAGCCGCCGCATCTTCGCGGTGTCCCGCACCTCGATGCGGGTGTCGTAGGGCGCGTAGGCGGGCGTGCGCGGCGCCGGGCGGGTCAGCGCCAGCAAGCGTCCGTCGGGACTGACGGCAATGGGCGCGTGACCCAGCCCTTGCCAGGTTTGGAGCAGGGTGAAAAAGCTGCCGGACGCTCCAGCGGAGCCGCTGAGCAGCGCCAGCATCAGTACGAGACGACGTGTCATGCCGCAGCTTAAAGGCCGGGCGGGGGCGGGCGCGTCCGCCTTTCGGTGGATGTTCCTTTCCCCGGAGCAACCTCAGGCTAGACTGCCCCCCATGATTGGAAAGACCTTTACCACGATGCTCGGCGGACGCGAACTGAGCATCGAGACGGGCAAGCTCGCCAAGCTGGTGAGCGGCAGCGTGACCGTGCGCTACGGCGACACCCTGCTGCTGGTGACCGCCCAGGCCAGCGACACCCAGAGCAAGCTCGACTTTTTGCCGCTGACGGTGGAATTCGAAGAGCGCCACTACGCCGTGGGCAAGATTCCCGGTTCCTTTCAGCGCCGCGAGGGCCGCCCCGGCGAAAAGGCCATTCTCTCGGCGCGCATCACCGACCGCCAGATTCGCCCGCTGTTTCCCAAGGGCTACCGCCACGAAACGCAGGTCATCATCACGGTGCTTTCCGCCGACGGCCAGAACGCGCCCGACGTGCTGGGGCCAATTGGCGCTGCCGCCGCGCTGAGCATCAGCGACATTCCCTGGGCCGGCCCGACCGCCTGCGTGCGCGTGGGCCAGATCGACGGCCAGTACGTGGTCAACCCCACCACTGAGCAACTCACTCGCAGCCGCATGGACCTGGTGGTGGCGGGCACCCGCGAGGCCGTGATGATGGTGGAGTGCGGCGCCCAGACGGTCAGCGAGGACGATCTGGTCGGCGCCATCGAATTCGCGCACGCCGAGATGCAGGGCGTGATTGCCCTGATCGAGCAGATGCGCGCCGAAGTCGGCCACGAGAAGTTCAACTTTCTGGCCGAGGAAGGCCCCGCCAACGACTACGTGCCCGAACTCACCGAGAAGGCCAAAGCTGCCGGCCTGCGCGACGCGCTGCTCACGCACGGCAAAAAGGACCGCAGCGCGCGGCTCAAGGCGCTGCGCAACGGCCTGATCGAGGGCTATGTGCCCGACCCCACCGCCGAGGGGAGTGCCGAACTGACCCAGGCGCTCAAGGACGCTTTCGGTAAGGTTGAGAAGCGCGAACTGCGCCGCCTGATTCTGGAAGAAAACCTGCGCGCCGATGGTCGCGACTCCAAGACCGTGCGGCCCATCTGGATCGAGGCGCGGCCCCTGCCCACCGCCCACGGCAGCGCGGTGTTCACGCGTGGCGAGACGCAGGTGCTGGGCGTGACCACCCTGGGCACCGAGCGCGACGAGATCCTGATCGACGACCTGACTGCCGAAAGCGGCGACAAGTTCCTGCTGCACTACAACTTCCCGCCCTACTCCACCGGCGAGGTCAAGCGCATGGGCGGGCAGTCGCGCCGCGAAATCGGGCACGGCAACCTCGCCAAGCGTGCCATCCGGGCGGTGCTGCCCTCTTTCGAGGAGTTTCCCTACGTGATTCGCGTGGTGGGCGACGTGCTGGAGTCCAACGGCAGCAGCTCGATGGGCACTGTGTGCGCGGGCACCCTTTCGCTGATGGACGCGGGCGTGCCGCTCAAAGCCCCGGTCGCGGGCGTGGCGATGGGCCTGGTGATGGAAGGTGACAACTACCGCGTGCTGACCGACATCCTGGGTCTGGAAGACGCGCTGGGCGACATGGACTTCAAGGTCTGCGGCACCGCCGAGGGCGTCACGGCGCTGCAAATGGACATCAAGGTGGGCGGCATCACCCCGCAGATCATGCGTGAGGCGCTGGCGCAGGCCAAGGAAGGCCGCCTGCACATCCTGGGTAAGATGGCCGAGGTACTGGCCGCCCCGCGCGCCGAACTCTCGCCCACCGCGCCGCACATCCTGAGTCTGAAAATCAACCCCGAACTGATCGGCAAAGTCATCGGCCCCGGCGGCAAGCAGGTGCGCGAACTCGAGGCGATGGGCGCACAGGTCACCATCGAGGAAGACGGCACCGTCCGCATTTTCAGCGCCTCGGGCGAAAGCGCCGAAGCGGTGAAGGCCCGCATCGAGGCCGTAACCAAGGAAGCCAAGGTCGGCGAGGAGTTCGAGGGCACCGTGGTCAAGATTGCGCCCTTCGGCGCCTTCGTGAACCTGTTCCCCGGCCAGGACGGCATGCTGCACATCTCGCAACTCAGCGAGCAGCGCGTGGAGAATGTCGAGGACGTGCTGACGGTGGGCGACAAGCTCAAGGTCAAAATTGCCAACATCGACGACCGGGGCAAGATCGACCTGATCCGCCCGGAACTCGAAGGCAAAGTGCCGCTGCGTGAGCCCCGCGCCCCGCGTGGTGGCGACCGTGGCCCCCGCCGTGACAGTGACCGGGGAGGGGACCGGGGACCGCGCCGCGAGTTCAGCGACCGTGGCCCACGTCCTGAAGGTGCCCGCTCCGAACGGCCTGAAGGCCAGCGTACGGAGCGTCCGGCAACGGCTCCCGCGACTCAGGAAAGCAGTCAGAGCAGTGACGCACCCGCTGCGCCAGTCTTCCCGAGACGCGAGGACTGAGCGAAAGCAGGAGATTTATCTTTAGAGGAAGGGGCCGTCGAGGTGCCCTTCCTTTTTTATGCTCTGTGTACAGCTTTGGGGTGGGTTGCCCGTCCAGACAGAACACCTACCCGGCCAAGCAGCAGCGGCGCAAGGCCGTAATAAACTGGGACGCCAGCGAAAAAGGTGAGGGAGACAAACATACCTATCCCCACCAGCGCACCCAGAACCGCTAGCAGCCGCAGCCCTGGCAGATGCCGTCCCCAGGCCCAGCCTCCCAAGACGGTAAACAAGCTGGCAGCGACGGTCAGCGCCCAGTGCCATGAGGTCACGACGGTGGGCGGACTGGCGACAGGCATGGACATGGGTTTATTCTTCCCTGCTGCTCCTGACCCCACTCTGAACAAGAGTTTGCTCCTGCAAGCTGTTTTTTGAGCCAGAGAAGCTACGGGTGTGAACGGCGCAGAGCACATACGGATGCTTTTCCCAGACGCGCGGACGAGAGTCCAAATCCGTGTGACAGGTCCCTGTGACGCCCCGGCCCGTAGGCTGGGCGGGTGAACGTCGACACCCTCATCGTCCTCTTCGCCGGGCTGCTGGGCCTGCTGGTGGGGTCTTTTTCCAATGTGCTGATCTGGCGCCTGCCGAGAGGCGAAAACATCGCTTTTCCGCCGAGCCACTGCCCCAAGTGCGACCATCCGCTCAAGCCCACCGACCTCGTGCCGGTCTTTTCCTGGCTGGCGCTGGGAGGCCGCTGCCGCTACTGCCGCGCACCCATTAACCCGCGCTATCCGGTGGTGGAACTGCTCACGGGCGTCGCCTACGCCGTCATTGCCGCGACGTTTCCGCTGAGCACCTACGAGGCGGGCACGCTGGGACTGATGGTGCTGTTCACGATTTTGCTCGTCGGCAGCGCGATTGACCTCGACACCATGACTCTCCCTGACGAGCTGACGCTGCCCGGCACCCTGCTCGGCGTGCTGTTCGGGCTCGCGGGCGCGGGGCTCTACGCGCAGGAGGGTCAGTTGGGCCTGCCCAACGTCGCGCAGGCGGTGGAAGGCGCGCTGATGGGCGCGGGCGTCATCGTCTTGATCAGCGTGTACGGCTCGTGGGTGCTGCGGCGCTTCCGCGAACGGCAGTGGCCTGAAGCGCCCATCGGTTACCAGCAAATCAGCCTGGGGCTGCTGGCAGGCGCGTGGCTGGGGCCGTGGTGGGGCCTGGGCGTCGCGCTGCTCTCGGCGGCGGTCAACGTGGCGGCGAAAAAGGCCGTGCGGATTCCTGAACTGCTCACGCTGGGCGGCTTTCTGGTCAGCCTCGCCCTGAGCAGCGCGGGCACAGGGCCGGGCCTGCTCGACATGCTGCGCGGCGGCCTGATGGCGGCGGGCGCCGTCTCGCTCGTCTGCGGCGTGTACTGGTGGATCTACTGGCGGCGCAACAAGCAGGCTGAAGACGACGGCACCGACGACGAGCAGAGTGACCCGGTGGCGATGGGCTTCGGGGACGTGAAGCTCGCCGCTGTGATTGGCGCCTTTCTGGGCTGGGAGCGGCTGCTGCTTGCCGTGGTGGTGGCAATTTTTGCGGGCGCCGTGCTGGGGCTGGTGCAACTCGCGCTCAAGCAGGAAAACCGGGTCAAGTTCGGCCCTTACCTCGCCCTGGGGGCCGTCGTCGCGCTGCTGTGGGGCGGGCCGCTGCTGGACTGGTACCGGGGGCTGCTAGGGATGTAACGGCGATAAAGACCAAAAAGGAAGGGCCTTTCCGCCAGTTTCACCGGAAAGGCCCTTCCTTTTTTCGTCTCTTCTCAAGGCATTTAATGAAAAGATGCTTTGTGGTCTTGACCCTCTCCACTGGTGGGAGAGGGCCTGCCAAAGGCAGGGGTGAGGGGGCGTCCAGGCTAAATCTAACGAAACCTCATCCCATTAAATGCTCTACAGCACCCGGAACGCCAGCCACCCCGCGAAAATTCCGATCAGCGTGCCCACGAACACTTCTGAATAGGTGTGGCCCATCAGCACCCGCAGCGGCTTGGGCGCGAAGCCCTCGCGGACGACCGCGCGCAGTTCCTCGATCAGCTCGTTGAGGAGCCGGGCCTGCACCCCCGAGGAGTGGCGCACCCCGCTCGCGTCGTACATCACGATCAGGGCGAAGGTGGCGGCGATGGCGAACAGCGGCGTGTCCCAGCCCTCGGTAAGGCCGATGCCGGTGCTCAGGGCGCTGACCATCGCCGAGTGGCTGCTCGGCATCCCGCCGGTTTCCATAAAGGCGCCGGGGTGCCAGCGCCGCTCCAGCAGCAAAATCAGCAGCACCTTGAGCACCTGCGCCCCCAGGGAAGCGAACACTGCCGCCCACAGCCAGCGGTTGCTCAGCAGCTCAGTCAGGGTCGTCACAGCAGCTCCGGCAAAACGTCGGCTCAGGCGTCGCGGGGCTCGTCGGGCTCGCTCGCTGCCGGGTCTGCCGGGGCCGTGTCTGCCGGGGCCGTGTCTGCCGGGGCTGGTGCGGTCATGTCTGCTGCCGGGCTTTCCCCCACTTCTTCACGCAGGTTGCGCGACAGCCCGGCCAGCACGCCGTTGACGAAGCGGCCCGAGTCGTCGCCGCCGAACTTGCGGGCGATCCGCACGGCGCTTTCGATGACCGGCGGGTGCGGCTCGGGGGTGTACATCAGCTCGTAGGTGGCGAGGCGCAGCACGTTGAGGTCGGTCTGGGCCATCTGGTCGAAGGTCCAGCCCCGGATGGTGCGGTGCAGCACGTCGTCGATGGCTTCGCGGTGGCGCTCCAGGCCCGTGACGAGTTCCTCGGCAAAGTGCAGGGCATCCGGGCCGAGTTGCGGAAAGGTGTCGTCGCCCTCGCGCATGACGCCCTCGGCACGGGTAAAGACAGCCTGAAGCGGCACGTCGCCCCGGTCGGCCTCGAACAGCACGCGGAAGACGAATTCACGGGCAGCGCGGCGGGTGCCCACCGGCTGCACGGCTTTTTCACGGCGGCGGGTCAACTCGCGCCCTGGCCTTTTGCGGTGGCCGAGGGTTTGACGCTGCTCTGCGCCCTGGCACCGGGCTGCTCCTTGGGCACGCACACGCCCTGCACCGAGATGTTGACGGTCTTGACCTTGAGTCCTGTCATCAGTTCGATGTTCTCACAGATCGAGCGCTGCGCCTGCTGCGAGACCTTGACGAGGTGCTGGCCGTACTCGATGTTCAGGCCCACGTCCACCGTCACTTCCTGGCCTTCGCGGGTCACGCGCAGGGCGCGCGGGCGCCGGGCGCCGGGCTGGTTGCGAATGACCTCGCCCACCTTGAGGGGAGCGGGCGCGATCTCGACGCCTTCGATGTGGTCGAGCGTGGTCGATGCGATATCGAGCAGCACGCTTTTGCTGATGTCTACTTCGGGGGTGGTCATGCTCGTGTGCCTCCGGGCGCGGGAGAGTGGTGAGCCGCGCCGCTTGTCAGACTAGGGTAGCAGCCGGCGGTCAGCTTTCAGCGGGGGCCGCCTCAGTTTCGGCCCCTGACATTCCATCTTCGGCCACTCCACGTTCGCCCAGCCCACGTTCGGCGAGCAGCGCCGCCAGCCCCGCCTCGTCGAGCACCGGCACGCCGAGTTCGCCGGCCCGCGCCAGCTTGCTGCCCGCGTCCTCGCCCGCGACAAGATAGCTGGTCTTTTTGGTCACGCTGCCGGTCACGCGCCCGCCTGCCGCTTCGAGTTCGGCCTTGATGACTTCACGCGGGCGCGAGAGGGCACCGGTCAGAACGAAGTTCAACCCCGAGAGCTGGTCGGTGCGGGTCACTTCCTCGGCCTGGGGAGCGACGCCGCTCGCCTGCAAGCGGGCGATGAGGTCGCGCATGGCGGGGTCGGCCAGCGACGCCGTGACACTCTGCGCGATGATGCCGCCCAGGCCGGGGACCGCCTCGATCTGCTCTGGGGTGGCCGCGAGCAACCCTTCCAGCGTGCCGAACGCGCGGGCGAGGGCCTGGGCGTTGCGCTGCCCCACGTGGCTCATACCGAGCGCGTTGATGAGACGCCATAGAGGTTTGGTCTTGCTCGCCTCAAGCTGGCCCAGGATGTTCCCCGCCTTTTTCTCACCGCCGCGCTCCAGCCCCGCGAGCTGCTCGGCGCTGAGGGTATAGAGGCCCGCCGCATCGTGAATCAGGCCCTCGTGCAACAGCTGCGTGACCAGCTTTTCCCCGATGCCGCGCACGTCCATCGCCCCGCGCGAGACGAAGTAGCGAATGCGCTCGAAGCTCTGGGCGGGGCAGGCGGGGTTGGGGCAGTAGGTGTTGGCGTCGCCCTCGGCACGCACCGCCTCGTGCCCGCAGACCGGACAGTGAGTGGGGAACTCAAATGGCGCGGCGTCCGCCGGGCGCTTGTCGGGCAGCACCCGCATAATCTGGGGAATCACGCCGCCCGATTTGCGCACCAGCACGGTGTCGCCCACCCGCAGGTCCATATCGCGGATGTAGTCCTCGTTGTGCAGGGTCGCCTTACTGACCGTGCTGCCCTCGATCAGCCGGGGCGACAGGTGAGCGAGCGGCGCGAGTTTGCCGGTGCGGCCCACGTTCACCGTGATGCTTTCGAGCACCGTTTCGACTTCCTCCACCGGGAACTTGTAGGCAATCGCCCAGCGGGGCGCACGCGACGTGAAGCCCGCTTCTTCCTGCTGCGAGAGCGAATCGAGCTTGAGCACCGTACCGTCGGCGTCGAACTCGAAGTCGGCGTGGGCGCGAATCATGCGGGCGTGGTAGTCGGCGGCGGCGGCGATGCCGCGCAGGTGCTCGGAGGAGCGGCTGGTAGGAAAGCCCTGGGCGCTGAGCCACTCCAGCACTTCCCACTGGGTGCGGGCGGGCACGCCGTCGCGCTTGCCCACGGCGTACAAAATCGCCTTCAGGTGCCGGGTGCGCGTCACCTCGGGGTCTTTTTGCCGCAGCGCTCCCGCCGCGCCGTTGCGGGGGTTTTTCAGCAGCGGCGTGCCGAGTTCTTCGGCCTGCGCATTGAAGGCGGCGAAGTCGGCGCGCGACAAGTAGACCTCGCCGCGCACTTCGAGTTCGCCCTTCAGACCTTCAAGCTTCTGGGGAATATCGGGAATGGTCAGTACCTGCGCCGTCACGATTTCGCCCACCCGCCCGTTGCCGCGCGTGGCCGCCCACTGCAACTCGCCGTCGAGGTAATAGAGGTTGACGCTCAGGCCGTCGATTTTCAGCTCGCCGGTAAAGGTGAAATCGTCGGTGTCGAGCGGGAGCCCCAGCGAGCGGGCGAGCTTTTCCTGCCAGTCGCGCAGTTCGTCGTCGTCGAAGACGTTGTCGAGGCTGGTCATCTGGGTGGGATGCGTCACCGGCTCGAACGCGCTGCTCGGAGCGCCGCCCACCGTTTGCACCGGGCTGTGGTCGTCTGCGAATTCGGGATGCGCCGCTTCGAGTTCGCGCAGCTCGCGGGCCAGCCGGTCGTACTCGTCGTCGGGAATGGTGGGGGCGTCCTGCTCGTAGTAGGCGCGGTTATGCAGCGCCACCTCGTCGCGGAGGGCCAGGTAGCGGGCGCGGGGGTCGGGCGGCGCGTCGGTCATGCGCCCAGGGTAACGCACCGCCTCGCCGTTCGGTTCAGGGCAGAATGGGGGCAGCCAGTTTTTCAGAGCAGGGCGCTTTTTCTCACCCCCCCGTCAGGGGCACATCAGGCTTCTTGCCCTGCGCTCACTGCGGTTCTTTATACTTGACGGTGGTTTGAGCAGACAACTCGCGCAGACCTGAGGCCAACGCCCGTTTGACCCGTTTTTCTGTTTCCCCAGGAGACCCCATGAAAAAATTTGTAACCCTGGCCCTCACCCTGAGCACCCTCGGCGCTTCCGTCGCTTCGGCACAGGCCGTGCGCGTGGGGATGGCCTACGACGCCGGCGGCAAGGCCGACAAGAGCTTTAACCAGAGCGCCTACGAAGGCAGCCAGCTTGCCGCCAAGAAGCTCGGCATTCAGGTCAAGGACTTTGAGCCCAGCGACCCCAGCCAGATCATCCAGGGCGTGCGCTCCTTTGCCAAGGAAGGCTTTGACCTGACCATCGGCGTGGGCTTTTCCAACAACGCCAGCATCACCCAGGTCGCCAAGGAAAACCCCGACCTGTACTTCGGTCTGGTGGACGACGTGAGCACCGCCAAGAACGTCGCCAGCCTGGTGTTCAACGAAGAGCAGGGCAGCTACCTCGTGGGCTACCTCGCCGCCATGAACTCCTCGACGGGCGTGGTGGGCTTTATCGGCGGCATGAACATTCCGCTGATCCACAAGTTCGAAGCCGGCTACCGCGCGGGCGTGAAGGCCGCCAACCCCAAGGCCACCATCATCTCGCAGTACGTGGGCAACACCCCCGAAGCCTGGAACAACCCCGGCAAGGCCAAGGAAATCGCCGCCAACATGCGTGGGCGCGGCGCCGACATCATCTTCGCGGCGGCGGGCGGCTCCGGCAACGGCCTGATCGATTACATCAAACAGACCCCCTGCCTCAACGCCTCTCAGCTTCCCAAGGGCGTGACCTTCAAGTCCGACAACTTCAAGAACGTCAAGAAGAGCGCCGCCTATGCCAAGGCCTGCACGGGCAACACCCGCCCAATGTTCTTTATTGGCGTGGACAGCAACCAGAACTACCTCGGCGACTTCGACAAGAACCCCGCGACCCTCAACCACGGCCTGACCAGCATGGTCAAGCGGGTGGACAACGCGGTGTACGCCCTGATCAACGAAGTCAAGAACGACAAGTTCAAGGCCGGCGAGCGCCGCTTCGGCCTCAAGGACGGCGGCGTCGCCTACGCGGTGGACCAGTACAACAAGGCCCTGCTGCCCGCTGCCCAGATCGCCAAGGTCGAAGCTGTCAAGCAGCAGATCATCAAGGGCCAGATCAAGGTGCCGACCAAGTAAGCTCAACCTCTTAAGAGCCGCTCCTTCGGGGGCGGTTTTTTTGGTGCCGTGAACACAGAAAAGGCCCAGCATCCTCAAAGGACACCGGGCCAGTCAGCGAGCAAAGCTCAGGCGCCCGCTGCTCCCCGCTCCTCCACCACTTTGGCGACGGCGGCGGCGATGTCGTGGATTTCGCCCTCGTCCTGGCCTTCGACCATCACCCGGATGAGGTTTTCGGTGCCTGAGGGCCGCAGGTTGATCCGGCCCTTGCCCGCAAGTTGCTTCTCAGCGTCGGCAACGGCGTGCTGCACGGCGGGGTCACTGGCGATGGCTTTCTTGTCCTTCACCCGGACATTGACCAGCGTTTGCGGAAACATCACCAGTTCGTCGTACAGGGCGTCGAGCGTGGTGCCGAGCTTTTTCATGCTGCTCAGCGTCAGCAGCGCGGTCAGTACGCCGTCGCCGGTGGGCGAAACGTCGAGAAAGAGGACGTGACCGCTCTGCTCGCCGCCGAGGTTCAGGCCCTTGGCGTGCAGGCGCTCGTGCACGTAACGGTCACCCACAGCGGTGCGCTCCAGCGTCAGGCCCGCTTCTTGCAGCTTCACTTCGAGCGCCATGTTGGTCATGATGGTCGCCACCACGGCTTTCTCGCCGCGCGCGCGGGCGCTGAGCAGCAGCATGTGGTCGCCGTGAATCATGTTGCCGCGCGAGTCCACGAACAGGGCGCGGTCGGCGTCTCCGTCGAAGGCGATGCCGAGGTCATAGTCGCCCTCACGCACGATCAGGCGCAGGTGGTCCATGTGGGTGGAGCCGCAGCCCCGGTTGATGTTGCGCCCGTCGGGGGTGGTGTAGACGGCGAACACGTCGGCACCCGCCTGCTGAAACACCTTGGGGGCCACCCGGTACGCCGCACCGTTGGCACAGTCGAGCGCAATCCGCATCCCCGAGAGGTCGGGCGCGTGCGAACTCAGGAACGCCGTGTAGAGCCGCTCGGCCTCCGTATAGTTGGTCACGCTGCCGAGATTCACGCCGGTCACCGGGGCGAGGGTGGCCGCCTCGTCAATGGCCGCTTCGATTTCGAGTTCGGTGGCGTCGCTGAGCTTGCCGCCGCCGGGGCCAAAAAACTTGATGCCGTTGTCCTCGTAAGGGTTGTGCGAGGCGCTGATGACCACGCCCGCCTCGGCGCCGAGGTGCCGGGTGAGGTAACTGACGCCGGGGGTGGGCAGCACGCCGAGGTGCACGACATTCACGCCCCGGCTGGTCAGGCCCGCCGCGAGCGCGGCTTCGAGCATGTCGCCGCTCTGGCGGGTGTCCTTGCCGATGACCACGCTGGCGCGCGGGTTGCGGCGCTTGAAGACCTCGCCCGCCGCCGCGCCGAGGGCCATCACCCAGGCGGGGGTCAGTGGAAATTCACCGGCGACGGCCCGCACGCCGTCCGTCCCGAAATACTTGCGTTCTGTCATATCCTCGCCATGATACGTCGGTGAGTGCCGTGTGTACGAGGCTCAAGATGGGGATGACTGACTACGAGGCCGTCAGGCGAGGCCGAGAAACGCCCGGTACCGCCCCAACTCTTTCTCCACCCCCGATGCCAAAGTCTTCGTTTGCCGAACGCCGGGCAGGAAGTGTAGGTCGGCCTTCAGCTCACCGCCCTCTCCCTTCAGATTGGCCCACCCCACCGCCTTTTCCCCGCTGAAGACCGGCAGCGCGTAGTACCCGAACTGCCGTTTCGCGGCGGGCGTATACGCCTCCAGCTTGTACGCCCAGCCGTGCAGGTGTTCAAAGCGGCGACGGTCCCACACCAGCGGGTCGAAGGGACCGACGATGCGGACGCCTCTGGGCGCGGGCACATCTTCAAGATTCCACTCGGCGGGCCACACGTAGCGCACGCCGTCCACCACCGCGCCCGCCAGTTCTTCACGGGCCGCCCGCTTGAACGCCGCGCGCAGTTCGCCGTGCAGGTGCGGAAAGCCGAAGCGCGAGAGGGTGACGAGGTAGCCCAAACTCGCCTCGGGCAGCGGGCCGTACAGCGCAGCGAGCAGGTGCACCGCACCGCGCAGCCGCTCCGCATCAGGAAGGGGGTCGCGGCGCAACTCGGCCAGATGGGGAGCCGGGCCGTAAAGCCGCACGCCGGACACCCGGCGGGTCACGCGGGCCTCGCCCCGGTAGTGCAGCGCGTCCAGGGCGCGAGTGGTGGCGCTGCTCTGGCCGCCCCAGGCGTTGCCGACGCGGCCCCGGCCAATCAAGGTGTCGGCCTCGCGGGGGTGGAGTTCTGCGCGCTCACGCAGCAGCCCCCGCACCTCGTCCAGAAGTTCCGGGTGCTCGCGCTCGATGCGGGTCACGCCGACCTCGCGCGGGTGCAGCAGCTTTTGCGTCTCACGCGGGAAAAAGCCGTAGTTGGGGAGCATGTCCTCTTCGGCGTCGAGCGCGGGGTAAAGGCGTTCGAGGTCGCCCGCGCGGTAGCCCCGCACCCGCCCCATCAGCGTCAAATCCTGCGCCCTGGCCGGGGCGCGGATGGGGTCGGCTTGCAGGAACCCGAGGGCGCTGAGCGCCGTTTGCACGTCCGGCTGCGGGGTGAGGGTACGGAAGGCGGCGGCGCGCAGGGTGGCGAGGTTCATGGATGAGGGTTGCTGGACGACAGGGCGAGAGCTTCGGCGTGCCCCATGATGGCCCGCGCCGCTTCCTCCGGGGAAAGCCGCGAAGTGTCCAGCGTCAACATGCCTTCCGGCACAGGCAAGACGCCTTTGCTGTCCAGCACGGCCTGCAACGTGTCGGGGTCGGTCAACTTCAGGCGGGCACGGCGCTCCGGCAGCGGCATCCGGCGCCGCAGTTCTTCGGTGGGGCAGGTCAGGAAGACCGGGACGAAAGTGGCCCCCCGCTGCTCAGCCAGCGCCGCGAACTTGCCTATCATCTCGGCCTCACCGGGCAGGTCTGCCAGGTAGTTGGTGAAAATATGGCTGACCCCCGCCGGAGCCGCCGCCACCGCCTCCAGCAGCAGCGCCCGCAGGCGGCGGGTAAAAGACCAGACCTCGGCGGGCGGGTCGCCCTGGCCCGTGAAGCCGAACGCTGCGAACATCGGGTCATTGATGATGTGGTTGTCGAGCAGCGCCGCGCCGGTCAGCCGCGTGAGTTCCAGCCCCACGGTGCGTTTGCCGCTGCCGGGCGGCCCGATGAGATAGAAGAGACGGCTCACGGCGCGGCCAGCTCCATGCTCGGCTGCGCGGGCGACACCCAGCCGTTGCCCCGAATCAGAAAGCGCCAGGGCAGGTTGCGCCCTTCGCGGATGCCTACGCGGGCGGTGACGGTGACTTCATCGTCGGCCAGCGGAGTCTCCGGCGCGAGCAGGTGCAGTTCGGGGCTGTTCACCGGGCGGTGGCTGATCTGCATGGGGTCAAGGCCGAGCGCGTAGACCAGTTTCGCCGGGCCGCTCGTCAGGTCGCGCTGGCGGGTCACAGGGCGGTAATCGAGCATTTTGCCCGCCCCTTCCAGCGGCTCAAGCGCCCGGATCAGCACGCTGGCGCTCACCCCTTCCTGACGGCAGGCGACCTGCAACAGCGGGTGCCCGTGCGCGAACCAGAACAGCCAGTGACCGGGCGCAATCGCCATTTCCGCGCTGCGGGCGGCGTGAAAGCGCCCGGCGGTGCAGGCCGGGTCACGCGGGCAGTCGTAGGCTTCCACTTCCACCACTCGCCCGCTCAGGCGGTGGCCGTCCGGGGTTACGCGGACCAGCGTGCCTCCGAGCAGCTCGCGGGCAAGGCGCACCGGGTTGGCGTCGAAGTGGGCGGGATTTAGGGGTGGAAGCGGCGGCAGGACTCAGCCCTCAGTGCTGGCGCCGGGGCGGGTGGTCCACTCGGGGGCGGGCTCAATCACGTCGGCGGGCGCTTTGCCGCGCTCCAGGCCGCTGTTTTGCTCGGTCTGCACCGGGCGCAGCGCCATGCCTTCCGCGCACTCGATCTGGCAGGAGAGCCGCGCCTCACCGAGCAGGCCCTTGTCCTGCAACTTGTCGTGTTCGGCCAGCGTCATGGCGTCGGGTTCGCCTTCCGTGAAGACCACCCGGCAGGTCGTGCATTTGGCGACGCCGCCGCAGCGGTGCAGGATGTCCACCCCGCCGCGCTCCAGTGCCGTGACCAGCCGCTCGCCCGAGTGGGCCTGAATCTCGCCGTAGCCCTCCACGGCAATGGTGACGGGCTGGCCTTGCTGCTGGGCAATCAGGGGTTCGGTCATGCGGTCAGGATACGGGATACTCCGGGCATGACCTCATCGTCCGCCGCTCCCCTCGTTCCGCTGCTGGGCAGCCTGCACGCGCTGCAAGTGCCGATTCCTTACCCCATGAAGACGGTCACGGTCCTGATCGACGCTCCGGCGCGCGGGCCACTGACCCTGATCGACTGCGCGCTCGACACCCCGGAGGCGCGCGCCGCCATCGAGGACGGGCTCGCGCAACTCGGGCGGCACTGGTCCGACATCGACCGCCTCATCGTGACGCACCACCACCCCGACCATTACGGCCTCGCGGGCGTCATCGAGGAACGCAGCGGCGCGCGCGTGCAGATGCTCGACGTGGAAATCGGGCGCGGCGAGCGCTACTGGCACATGCTGAGCGAGTGGCTGCCGGGGCACCGCAAGCACATGCGCGACCACGGGCTGCCCGAGGCATCGGTGGAGGGCATCCGCGCCGAGAACCCGCGCGTGCACCCCGCCAGCCGGGTGGAACCGCTGCGCGAGGGACAAAGCGTGTCGCTCGCCGGGCACGAGTGGGAAGTGCTGTGGCTCCCCGGTCACGCCGACGGGCACCTCGGCCTGTGGAACGAGGAAGAAAGCCTGCTGATTGCCGGCGACGCCATCTTGCCGCGCATCAGTCCCAACATCGGCCTGTACGCCTACACCCGGCCCGACCCCCTCGGCGACTACCTGCAAACGCTGGGCAAGCTGGAAGCCCTGAACCCGCGCCGGGCCGTCGTCGGGCACCACGGGCCGGTCATGGAGGGCGTGCAGGCCCGCGCCCGTGAGCTGCGCGGGCACCACCACGAGCGGCTGGACTTTATCGGCGCCGAGGCTCGCCGTGAGGGCCGCAGCGCCTACGACCTGTCGCTGGCGATGTTTCCGCGCGACCTCGACGAAGGCGGGCGCCGCTTTGCTCTGGCCGAGACGCTCGCGCACCTCGAACACCTGCGGCTGCTCGGGCAACTCGCCCGCACCTGGGACGAGGGGGCGCAGGTGTGGCGGTATCACGCTTGAGGTTCCCCAAAAGAACTGCCCCACTCTGCCCCATGAAATGGAGCCACTCTTCCCGAGCCCGGCGAGCAGGCCGTCTATACTCGCCCGCATGACGGCATCCCAGACCGAGCTGCGGCGCATCATGGCCGCGCTGCAAGAACGTGGCCTGACCGTCGAGGCGGTGGAAGACGGCGCGCTGGTGCAAGACGGCGACGCCCGCGTGGCGCTGTTTGCCGAGGCCGACCACCGCGGCGGCGTGCTGGTGCGGCTGCACCTCGACCTTGACCTGTACGTCGAGGAAGACTCGCTGCCCGACATCCTGATGGGCATGAATCTGCTCAACCAGGGCCTGGACTACGGCGCCCTGATTCTCGACCCCCTCGACCCCGAGGATGCCGACGAAGAAGCGCCCATCGCTTTCGCCGTACTGGGGCGCAGCGTGCTGTGGCTGCCCGACCTCGGCCCCGAGGAGCTCGGGCGGCTGCGCGAGCACCTGCGCCGCTTCGAGCAGGAAGTCACCGAAACGGTGGAGCGCACCCTGCACGGCGGCAGCGGCATCAGCGCCTGAGCAGGAGAGAAACAGCAAGGGGCCACTTCCCGGCGAAGGAAGTGGCCCTCTTTTCAGTTTGGGTCGTCAGTGCGGGTCAGCGGCCAATAAAGTCGCGCACCTGGGTGTAGACGGTGGCGTCACCGTACAGGCTCGAGTGGGTCAGGCAGGAGGTCTTAGTATTGGTGGCTCCGCTGAGCGGCACGCTGCTGTTGGGGTTGATGACCGCGTCGCAGGGCGACCACCAGGTGGCGTAGCGGACCGCGCCGGGCGTTTCGTCGCCGCTGTTGAGCGCTTTGATGAACGACGAGCCCTGGCGCATCTCAATGCAGGAGGCGGTGGAGCAGGCCAGCGCAAAATCGGTGCCGTGGTTGGGGCCGCCGAGCGACACCCAGGCGTCCACTTTGGCGGTGCCGCCGAGGTTCTTGAGGTAGTAGCGGCTGGAGAGCGCGCCCATCGAGTGCGACACGATGTCCACTTGCGCCGCGCCGGTCTGCGCCAGGATCGCGTCCACCTTCTGCCGCAGCAGGTCGGCAGTCACGGCGTTGGACTTGAAGCTGTCATACGACCAGCTGAACAGCTGCGCGTCGGTCCAGCCGTCCTGCTTGAAGCGGTTCATCATCGGGCTCCAGATGGAGCCATCCGAGTTGAAACCGTGCACGAACAGTACCGGATGCCGCACCGGCGCGGCAAGGGCCTGGGCCGACAGCTCGGACGGAGCCTGGGTCAGGGTGCCACAGCCCGCCAGCAGCGCCGCCGAGAGCGGCAACAGGACGAAACGTTTGGAAAAAGCCAGGAAAGGGACAGTCATATGCTCAGTCCAATCTAAAGCCTCTGCCAGAAAACTTACCCAATGCTCATGGTAAAGGCGGGCCTGGGTGGGTCAGCCGGCACCCTTACACGCTCGCTGTACTTTGCCGTACTATGTAGTCATGCAAGGTAAAGACCTGGACGGCAACCTGCTGCGCGGCACCCTGGACTTTCTGCTGCTGGCGAGCCTGGAAGACGGCCCGCTGTACGGCCTACGCATCATTCAGGACGTGCAGGACCGGACCGACGGGCATTTCCGCTTCAAGGAAGGGACGCTGTATCCGGCATTGCACCGCCTGGAAAAGCGCGGCTGGATCGTGGGGGAGCAGCGTCCGAGCGACGCGGGCGGCCCACCGCGCAAATACTATGAGCTGACCGAGGGCGGCAAAACCGAACTCGCCCGGCAGCGCGAGCAGCAGCGTGCCCATGCCCGCGCCCTTGCCCCCTACCTGCAACTTTGGAGACTGGCATGACCCCCGAAGACCGCTTTGTGAAAGCCGCCACCCGGGGCCTGAGCCGGGGCAAACGGGCCGAAGCCCAGGCCGAGCTACGCTCTCACCTGCACGAGCGCACCCAGCAACTGATTCTGGCGGGTAAGCCGCTGCCGTCAGCGCAGGCACAGGCCATGCAGGAACTTGGCGCACCGGCCCAGATTGCACGGGGCTTACGGCGCACCGAGCATGTCCACCCGCTGCTGAGCGCGGCGGTGCTGTTGGCCCTGGCGGGGGTGCTCCTCTGGCCGGTGCCGGAACTGCGTTGGCAGCAGCTCATGTCCCAGGTCTATAACGGTGTGGGAACAAGTAGCGGCAGCGGGGCAGAACTCATGGAACTGGGTTCCTTGCCCCTCCCCGAAGCGCGGCGGCGACTTGGCACCCTTGACATAGAGCTTGTCCACCAGAAAGGAAGCTACCTGCTGCGGCGTGCCGGCCTTCCAGACGCTCCGCTCGGGGACACACGGACCTTTCAGTGCCTGCCGCCCCTCTTGCCCGGGGGGACGCGGCCCACCCTCACTGACCTCTTGAATTCCGAGCTGCCCACTTACGTCGATATGCCCGGTCTGCTCAGCTGTATGGCACAGGCTCACTGGCCGCTCACCGTCTCGCCCAGCGGAGTGGCGCTCGGCGAGCAGACACTCCCGCTCTCCTGGGGAACGGATTACAGCCTGTCTGCAGCACTGTCGCAGGTGTACTTTCCAGCGCTCAGCACCGCCCTCAGGCAGCTTCCTGCACCTATGTGGCAAGCCGCTGGGATCGGTGGACCACTTATCACCCCACTCGCCAGCGATGACCTCCACTCTGCGCCCCCGCTTCAGCTGAATCTGCCCGGCGGGACGCCCATTTTGGCGCTCGTCAAAAAGCAGAGTCGGTCATACGGCGCCCCAGAACGCACAACTTACCCAGCATTTGCGGCGGCCCTGCGCTGGACGGACGCCCAGGGACAGCTCCAACTTCCGCGGCCCCTTCACGGCCCAGAGCTACGGCTCTACAGTTCACGTGCAGCATGGCTCCAGGCTCCACTCACGGAGAACGCCACCCTACTGCTGCCCGTGTCAACTCAGGCAACTCAGGAAATTAGTCTCACGCCGCTGGCTGTCAGCGGGCCGGTGCCTGAATAAACTTAAGCGACCCCAGCAGGCAAGCGCAAAAGAGAAGGCCGCCCCACGACAGGGCGGCACTCACGTTTTGTCTCTCTTTGGGATTTGGGGTCTTAAGACCGGTTCTTCCGCCGCTCCAGCAATTCCGCCTTCAGCTCGTCAAACTTCACGCCCTTGCGCTCCTTGGTGCCTTCGCCGGTGCGCTCGCGCACGCTGACCTCGCGGGCCTCCTGCTCCTTGTCGCCCACGATCAGCATCACCGGAATCTTGTGCAGCTCGGCGTCGCGGACCTTGGCCTGCATGCGGTTGGAGGAATCGTCCACCTCGGCGCGCAACCCGGCGCGGTGCAGTTCCTCACGCAGCTCCTCAGCGTAGGCGTTGTGGCGGTCGGCAATAGGGATGATCATGACCTGCCGGGGCGCCAGCCACAGCGGAAAGTCGCCCGCGTAGTGCTCGATCAGGATGCCGGTGAAGCGCTCGATGGACCCGAAGGGCGCGCGGTGAATCATGATCGGGCGGTGCTCCTGCCCGTCCTCGCCGGTGTAGGAGATGTCGAAGCGCTCGGGCAGGTTGTAGTCCACCTGAATGGTCCCGAGCTGCCACTCGCGCCCCAGCACGTCCTTGACCACGAAGTCGAGCTTGGGGCCATAGAAGGCTGCGTCGCCGGGTTCGATGGTGTAGGGCAGGCCGACTTCCTCCACCGCCTCGATAATCTGGCGCTCAGCCAGCGCCCAGTTCTGCTCGTCGCCCACGTACTTGTCGGACTCGGGGTCGCGCACGCCCACGCGGAAACGCACGTCGGTCATGCCGAAGGTCTTGAGCACCAGCACCGTCAGGTCGAGCACGTCCAGAAACTCGCGCTTGAGCTGGTCCGGGCGGCAGAAGATGTGGGCGTCGTCCTGCGTGAAGCCGCGCACGCGGGTCAGGCCGTTGAGTTCGCCCGACTGCTCGTAGCGGTACACCGTGCCGAACTCGGCCAGCCGCACCGGCAGGTCGCGGTAGCTGCGCGGCTTGCTGGCGTAAATTCGCACGTGATGCGGGCAGTTCATGGGCTTGAGCATGTACTCTTCCTCGTCCACCTGAATCGGGTTGAACTGAGACTCGGAGTAGTACGGGTAGTGCCCGGAGGTGCGGTACAGGTCGAGGTTCCCGATGTTGGGCGTCACCACGCCCTGGTAACCGCGCTGGAACTGCTGCTCTTTCATGAAGTTGGTCAGCTCTTCGCGCAGCACCGTGCCGTTGGGCAGCCACAGCGGCAGGCCCTTGCCCACCAGCGGGTCGATGGTGAACAGTTCAAGTTCCTTGCCCAGCTTGCGGTGGTCGCGCCGCTTGGCTTCTTCGAGCTGAAACAGGTACTCGTCCAGTTCCTTCTGGGTGGCGAACGCCACGCCGTAGATGCGCTGGAGGATGGGGTTTTTCTCGTTGCCGCGCCAGTACGCGCCGCTGGTGCTCATCAGCTTGAAGCTCTGCGGCAGCTTGCCAGTGCTAGGGAAGTGCGGCCCCCGGCACAGGTCGGTGTAGTCGCCCTGGCTGTAGAAGGTGATGGGTTCGTCGTCCGGCAAACCCTCGATCAGCTCAGCCTTGTAGGGGTCGTGGGGAAACTGCGCCAGCGCCTCGTCTTTGCTGATTTCGCGCCGGGTGATGTCCAGGCCGCGCCCGATGATGTCGCGCATGATCTTTTCGATCTCGGGCAGGTCCTCTTCTTTCAGCGGCTCGGGCAGGTCGAAATCCTGATACCAGCCGTTTTCGATGTACGGCCCCACCCCGCGCTTGATGGCGTCGGGGCCGTAGCCTTTGGCCTTGTAATATTCGCCCACCGCCTGACTCATGACGTGGCCCAGCGAGTGCCGGAACAGCGGCGCGGCGTCGCCGGGATTCTTCTTGGTGATCAGGGTGATGCTGGCGCCATCACTCAGCGGCGTCATCAGGTCGGTAAGTTCGCCATTGGCGGTGGCGCCCAGGGCGTCTTGCGCCAGGCGCGGGCCGATGGCTTTGGCGGCGTCGAGCGCCGTGGCGCCGGGTTGAAGGTCGAGTTGTTTACCGTCGGGAAGGGTGACGTGCATGGTTCTCCTTGATATGAACATGAAAAAGCCCGGTCTGGCCGCGTGGACAGCAAAACGCCTGAAAACCGCAACAGGGGTTCTCAGGCGCTCAGAGTTCGCGTGCTCAGTCCGGGCATGGAGGGACTTCGGCGGCCCACGCGGCGCATCACCAGACCGGAGTGATGGGCGGGGCGCTTCATGGCCTCATAATAGCGCGGCGGGCGGGCAGGGGTCAAAGCGCCTACCCTCCCTCCCTGGCAGCATGGCAACTTTTGCGCCGCCCGGGCCGTATGCCCAGATATGTCCCCCCCGACCCCCGCTCAATTGGCGCCGCTGCGTGAGCCCACGCCGAAGTGGTGGCCGCTGCTGGTCGCAGTGCTTGTGCTGACCAGCCTGCTGCCGGTCGTGCTGATCCTGGCCCCGCCCGTGCTGGGGCTGCCCAGGTACGAGGTCTCGGGCGGGCAGGTCGTGGCGCGTTCTCTGGCGTCCAAAGTGGTCATCCCGGCGGGAACACCCGCAGAAAAAGTGTCGCTGGGACGCCTTTCAAAACAGGTGGGCAGCAACATGCCCGGCTATACGGTGGGCCACTTCCGTTCCGAGCGCGGAGAACTGGCGGTCTACGGCAACGGCTCGCGCACGGGACTGCTGTTCGGCACCCAGCCGCCCACTTTCCTCACGCCCGCCGACCCCGAAACTTTGCTCATCGTCTGGAAAAAAGGGGACGCGGCAACCTTCCGGCCCAGGGGAGTGCCGCTGCGGGAAAATATCTGGCCGCTGCTGCTGCTTTTGCCACTCTCACTCGCGGTCGGCTCGCTCCTCATCTCCAGGCCGCGCCTCAGTTACGAAATCCACGGCGACACCCTCACCGTCAAGACTCGCGCCAGCAGCACCGATTTTCTGCGCCAAAGCACGAAGGCCAGCGTGACCAGCGACCCGCTAGGCGTGCGGCTGTTCGGCACCGGGATGCCCGGTTATCACACCGGCACCTTTTCCACCCGTTTGGGCAACGTGCAGGCGGCGGCGAGCAGTGCCCGGCCAGAGCAAGCGCTGCTGCTGGAACACGCGGGCAAACGGTACTACCTGACACCGAGTGACCCGGCGGCGGTGGAGGCGTGGTTCGGGGGCTGACCTCAGCGTTCGGCAAGCACCTTTTTCAGCAGGTCGGGCCGGTTGGTGATGACGCCGTCCACGCCCATTTGCACCAGCCGGCGCATCTCGGCCTCGTCGTCAATGGTCCAGACCTGCACCGCCACGCCACGGGCGTGCAGGGCGCGCACGAAGGCCGGCGTGACGATTTCGATGCCGCCCGAGCGCACCGGCACCTGGGCCACCTGCCCCGGCGTGGGAGCCAGAGCACTCAGCCCCACCTTGCTCAGCAGCACCAGCGGGCGCAGTTCGCGCTCGGTCATGGAGGTCATGACTTCCGGGCACAGGCGGCGAAACTCGTTCAGGGCCGCGTCGCTGAAACTCGCGGCAATCACCCGCCCCGTCGCCCCGGCGCGGCGCAGTTCGGCGCAAAACGGCGCGGCAATGCTGGGACTCGCCTGCTTGAGTTCGATAATCAGCGGCGTGTTCGGAAACTCGCGCAGCACGTCCTTTAACTGCGCGACCTGCACGCCCTGGCCCCGAAAGGGAAAGCCGCTGCCGCCCGCCGGGGTCAGCGTGTAGCCGGCGTCGGCCCGCAGCACCTGTTCCAGCGTCAGGTCGGCAATGCGGCCTTGGGTGTCGGTCAGGCGGTCGAGCGTCGCATCGTGCGAGAGGACAAGCGCGCCGTCGCGGGTGGCGTGCAGGTCCATTTCCAGCAGGTCCACGCCGAGGGCCACCGCGCCCCGGTAGGCGGTCAGGGTATTGCTCGGCCACAGCGCCTCGCCGCCCTGATGGGCGATGTTGAGGGTGCGGCCCGTCAGGTAGGGATTGGGCGCGGACGCGACCGGCGTGGCGCACCCCATCAGCAGCAGGGCCAGCGCCCCGAACCAGATTTTCGACATGCTCTACTTTGCCGCGTTCCAGTCAGCGGGGCAACTGCCGGGCCAAGAATGCCAAAAAAAGCGGCCCCCGCAAGAGCCGCTTCAGAGCAAAAGTTGAAGTTAGAGGCCCGCTTCCGCCAGAAACGCGTCGAGCTTCTGAGGCCGGAACCCGCTGAGGCTGTGCGCCACGTCGCCGCTGACCAGGGTGGGCACGCTGCGGCGCCCGCCGTTCACGCTCATCACGTACTCGGCGGCCTGTTCGTCCTGCTCGATGTTGATTTCCTCGTAAGCGATGCCCTTCTGCGTCAGCGCCCGCTTGGCCGCGTGGCAGTCGGGGCACCAGGTGGTGGTGTACATTTTGACCATAGGCTCAGTTTACAAAATAAAGCACTCGGGGAAATGACCGGGCCTTGAGCCGGACTTGAGCGTCAGCGAAACAGCCGGGCGAGCAGGCTCAGCACTACGCTGAGCACCAACATGCTGACCCAGGGCACGAAAACGAAGGTGTTGCCGTTCTGGTAGCGAATGTCGCCCGGCAGCCGCCCGAACCAGCCGAACAGGGTCCGCAGCAGCCCCGGCTGATAGGCCCACAGCAGGCCCAGCACGATGGCGAATACACCGGCCAGAATCAGCAGTTTGGGAAGAGATGCCATGCCTGTCAGCCTACGGTGGCCGTCAGTATCGCGGCTGAGCAGCCCCAAAACGTGGCTTTACCTGAGTCACCACAAAAAACCGGCCTGTCACAGGGACAGACCAGTCGGGGAAAGAGAGAAGGTTCAGGCGCTCGGAGCGCTCTCGGTTTCGGGGGCAGCGGCGGGCGCGGGGGCCGGAGCCGCCATGTCCGTGTCACCAGCGTCGCCCTCGGGGCGGTCGGCCTTGTCCTTCTTGGGGGACGCCGGGGCCTTGGGGGCCATGATCATGTTCATGTCCATGCCCATCATGCTGGGGTTGCCTTCGGGCGCGCCGACATCGGCCAGCGTTTCAGCGACGCGCACCAGGATGCGCTCGCCGAGTTCGGGGTGCGTCCGTTCGCGGCCACGGAACATGATGGTGACCTTGACCTTGTGGCCCTCGTTGAGAAAGCGCCGCACGTGTCCGGTCTTGGTCTTGAAATCGTTGTCGTCGATCTTGACGCGGAACTTGATCGCCTTGACTTCTTGCGAGCGGGCGCGCTTGCGGTTTTCCTTCTCGTTTTGCTGCTGCTCGTAGCGGAAGCGGCCATAATCGAGGAGGCGGCAGACGGGCGGCACAGCCTGCGGGCTGACCATCACGAGGTCCAAGCTCTTTTCACGGGCCATGTTCATGGCCTCGCGGGTATCGATAATCCCGATCTGCTCCCCTTCCGCGCCGATCAGGCGGACCTGCCGGACGCGAATCTGCTCGTTGACCTTAAGATCTTTCGCTATGGTTATCACCTCCGCCGCGCCCCACAGGCTGCGGCGCGAATGCGCGGTCAGGACCTGTGCCGGGCGGCTTGCAACTGCGCCGTGTCCCGGGCAGTTCAGGAAAGTAGTCTACCACGCCCGCGCCCTTTTCCCGCCGAAAAGCACTAGAAAAATGTTAGGACTTCAGAAGCCGATGTTGATGTCGAGCAGTTCGGTGGCCGCTTCACCCACAGCGCTCTCGTCCTCGGTCTGCGCGGCGCTGAAGTCGTCCAGGCTGACGATGGCGCGCACCTGCACATGACCCAGCAGATACCGGTTGGTGCGAATCACTGTCCAGGGCGTGAGCAGCCCGAGGGAAAAGATGCGGGCCAGCGTATTGGCCAGGTTGATCCACACCAGCCGCCAGGGGCTAAAGGTGGCCTGGGTCCGCACCACGCCGCCCAGCTCGAAATTGTTGAGGACGTAATGCATGGTAGCGGCGCGGACGTACTGCCACGCTATGCCGTAGAGCACTGCCAGCGCCAGGTAACCGAGCACGAAAGCCACCACCACCGCGGAAGTGAGCAGGTCGGTGTCGAGCTGTTCGAGGTTCAGGTCACCCAGGACGCCAGCGATGGTCGCAGCCCCGATGGCGAGCCCCGCGAGGAGCCCTATGCCCAGCACGGTCAGGCCGGCCCCCGCCAGCCCAATCAGGTAAAAGGGCCCCAGGCTGCCGCGAAAGTGTCCGCGCGCCGTGCCGTAAGCGAGGCCGTCGGCCTGGTAGCGCCGCTGCATGAACCACGCCCAGGGCAGCGCGAGCGACCCCGAAAACACCGCCGCGATGTTGGCGACCCCGTAGGACACGTAGGCGTCCCCCAGCGACCCGGTAAAGCGGAACCGCAGCCCCCGGTGCACCGTGCTGCGCGCCTGAAAGCGCATGGACTGCCGCACCAGCCAGGGATACGCCACCGCGAACAGGAGGCCGAGCGCCCCGGTGACCCACTCCCAGCCGGTGAACTGAAGCTGCTGCGCCGCCGTGTAGAGCCCGAAAAACGCCACCACGATCAGGTAACCGCGCAGCAGAGCGAACGGGCTGGCGGTGTACTCGAAGTTCTGGTCATCGAGCCAGGTATGCCCGTAGAGATACTGCCGGGTGCGGATGCGGGCCCAGGGGGTATACAGCCCCAGCGTGATCACCGTGAGCGCAAGGTTCACGATCCAGACGCGGAAATACTCGCTGGCCTGACCAGTGAAGCGCAGCGGGTAAGTGTGGACCCGGGCGGCCTGCGGCGCGTTCGCCGTCCCCAGCGGAGTGGCGAGCAGCGCCTGGCCGGGGGGCAGGTCCTGGGGAGGCAGGGTCATGGCCTCCATAGTAGGCGATGCCGCGCGACTTCCGGCCTTGCCCGGCCTGCCCCGATGGCCATGCAGACCGCGCCCAGGACGGCCCAGATGACGGCCCAGACGGCTGTGCTACCTTTGGCAGCAAGATCACTGCCGGTGTGGTGGGCGTTTTTGCCCTGTCCCCCCCTGCCCCCGCCCCGGCCCCGGAGGCCCACATGCCGCTGCACACCCTGGAGGACCTGACACCTGACATCCACCCCACGGCCTTCGTGGCCCCGAGCGCCGACGTGATCGGCCAGGTAAAGGTGGAGGCGGGCGCGAGCATCTGGTTTGGCGCCGTCCTGCGCGGCGACACTGAACAGCTCCGGGTGGGCGAACGCAGCAACGTGCAAGACGGCGCCGTGCTGCACGCCGACCCCGGCTTTCCCTGCACGCTGCACGAGGACGTGACGGTGGGCCACCGCGCCGTGGTACATGGGGCGACATGCGAGGCGGGCAGTCTAGTTGGCATGGGCGCGATCATGCTCAACGGCTCGCGCCTGGGCCGGGGCGCGGTGCTGGGCGCCGGGGCACTGCTCCCGGAAGGGAAGGAAGTGCCCGACGGAATGCTCGCCGTGGGGACGCCCGCCCGCGTGGTGCGTCCGGTGGCGGCGACCCCCAACGCGGCCAGCTATGTCCGCAACGGCGAGCGCTACCGCGCCGGCCTACGTTCCCAGGCCGACCCCGCCTCCCCCACCGGGCCCGCAGGAGACCCCACATGACAGACCCCCGCCGCCGCCCTGCGCGGCTGACCACAACTTCCGTCTCTACCCNTGACACGCTCGATTCTTTGCTGCACGACGGCGAGTCGGGCACCCTTGCCCCCGAGGCCCCGGTGCAGATTCGCCCGGTGCGTCGCCCCGCCGGTCAGGTGCCGACCACTTCCATCGAAGCGCTGAGCGGAGTGGAGCCGCCCGCGCCGCGCGCCGAGGTGCAGGTCCGCGCCTACCGCGATCCCAGCCGCCGGACGCCAACCGCTGCCGAGGAGCCGGTGGCACCCACCCGCACGTCCCGTTCGGCGCGGGCCCGGCCTACTCCGGCGGAAACGGTGCCGAGTGCGCCTGTACAGGCTCCAGTAGCCGAGGCACGACCTGAGCCCAAGCCCCGCCCACCAACCAAAGCTGCCGCGCCCGTTCCAGCGGCCAGCCCCGCTGAGGAGACAGAGGCCGCGCCCGCCAGTGCCCCCCGCAGCGGGTGGCTGAGCAGCGCCCTCAACGATTGGCTCAAGGAACCGGAGGCGCCAGCGGCCCCGCGCCGTGAGGCGGCTCCTGCTCGGCAGGTGCAAGAACGCTCGACGGCGACGCAGACCCAGGTGATTCAGGCCGCGCCGAAGCCTGCCCCGGCCCCGCAGCCTGACAGCGACCCGTCTCTGCCACGCACCTTGCAAGAAGCTCTGGCCTCCGACCGGCTGCCCGACCTGCCGGTGGAACTGCTCGAACGGCTCTGGGAACAGGAACAGGCGGCTCAGGAACAAGAGGAGCCCGCGCCCGCGCCCCGCGCTCCTGTGCGGCCCGTCGCTGCAGCTCTGTCCCCGGCGCCTTCCCCAGCAGCGCCGCCCCGACTGCCCGAGCCCGCGCTGCCGCTGGGCCCGCTGCCGGAGGGCGCGCACGTCGCTGTGCCCACCCTGCAACCGATGTTTCCGGGCGCCGCTCCCTTCCTGGCGCGCTTTTTGCCGCTCAGCGCCCCGCTGCAACTGGGGCTCAGCAGCCGGTTTTGCGACCTGCACGCCTTTCTGAAGTACCTGCACGAGCTGAGCTGGTACGGTTACCTGCACGTTTCGATGGGCGACCTCAGCACATACGCGCTGGTGTACGAGGGCCGGGTGGTCGCCGCCGCCGCCGTGAACGCGACCGGCGAGCAGGCGTTGGGCGAGCTGCTCTCGCTTTACGAGCAGGGCGCCACGATGGCGACCTATCCCCTGCCCCCCACCTATGCCCACGTTCTGAGCGGCGTCGGCTCGCGGGCGTGGAAATTCGACCTCACTGAGGATTTCACCGGGCTGTATGTCCACCCGGACGGCGCGCTGCTGTACTCACGCGGCGAAGTGGTGGCCGCCATGCCGGCGGGCCTGCCCTACGAGGGAGCCTTCCCGGCGCCGCTGCGGCCTCAAACCCTCATCCTGCCGCGCTCCTTCGCGGGGTGGGCGCACCGCATCTACATTCCCACCCTGCGCGGGCGCGACGCCAACAACCCGATTACCAGTGTCTACCACGGCTTCCGCGAACAGTACGGGGCCGCCGGAGCACAACTCATCCGGGCGCTGGGCGAGGGTCAGACTCCCGCCGAGTACGCCGTGCGGGCTGACGTGGCGCTGCACGACCTCGAGCCGCTGCTCCAGGAACTGACGCGGGGCGGGTATCTCAAAGAACACGGCGACTGAAGCCCTGAGGCCCGCGCCACCAAACGAGCGGCAGCGGCGTCATTTGCGCCTGGCGTCACGGTCCTCGCGGCGGGCAGGCGCAGAATGCGGGCCATGAACGCTGCCCCAGCTCCGCTTCTGCGCTCTCTGGTGACAGGGACTCCGCCCTACAGCGCGCTTCAGAGCGAGGTGCAGGCCGCCGCCCGCACCCTCTTTCCGCGCATGAGCGAGCGCCGGCACATGCTCGACGTGTTTACCAACGCGCAGATCGAGCGCCGCGCCCTTTCGCGCCCGCTGGCGTGGTACCTCGAACCACACGGTTTTGCCGAGAAAAACGGGGTGTTTCTGGAAGAAGCCCGCGCCCTGATCGTCCGGCTCGCCCGCGAAGCGCTGGATAAGGCCGAGCTCGCCCCCGCCGACGTGGACGCCGTGGTGGTCGTCAACACCTCGGGCCTCAGCACGCCGAGCCTGGACGCCTACCTGATTGGGGCGCTGGGCCTCAACCCCCACGCCGCCCGCTTGCCGGTCTGGGGTCTGGGCTGCGCGGGCGGGGCAAGCGGACTGGCGCGCGCCGCCGACCTGGTGCGCGCCGGGTTCAAGCGGGTGCTGTACGTGGCCGTCGAACTGTGCAGCCTGACGCTGGTCAAGGGCGACGAGTCCAAGAGCAATTTCGTGGGCACGGCTCTCTTTGCCGACGGCGGCGCCGCGCTGGTCGTCACGGCGCCCGACGTTCCTGGCCCCCGACCCCTGCTGGCGCTGCACGGCGGCTTTTCGACGCTGATCGAGGACAGCGAGGACATCATGGGCTGGGACGTGGTGGACGACGGGCTCAAGGTCCGCTTCTCGCGCGACATTCCGACGCTGGTGAATTCCATGATGCAGGAGAACGTGGCACAGGCCCTCGCCGCACAGGGCTGGGCGCGGGACGACGTGCAGACCTTCGTGGTGCATCCCGGCGGCGTGAAGGTGGTCGCCGCCTACGAGCAGGCGCTGGGCCTGCCGGACGGCACGCTGGATAGCAGCCGCGCGGTGCTGCGAGAGTACGGCAACATGAGCAGCGCGACCGTGCTGTTCGTGCTTGAAGAGGTGCTGAGGAGTCGGCCCCAGGGACGCGGCCTGCTGAGCGCGATGGGCCCTGGCTTCAGCGCCGAGCATGTGCTGCTCGACTTTGGCGGCGGGGAAGCGTGAAGCGTTGGCCCCGCCTCCCCGCGCCGATTACACTCGCGGCATGATTGACCTGATCGCCCGTAAACGTCCCCCGGCTGGCCTGCGCCCGGCGCTGCGGGCGAGCCTGAGCGCGGCCATGCAGCATTTCGGCGGGGAGGAGCGCGAGGTGACGGTGGTGCTGGTGGGCGACCCGGAGATTCGCGCGCTCAAGCTCGAACACTGGGGCGAGGACGCCGCCACCGACGTGCTGAGTTTTCCGACCTGGGAACCGGGCGACCCCTTCATGCCGCCGCACCTCGGCGACATCATCATCAGCCTCGACACGGCGCAGCGGCAGGCCGAGAGCCGGGGCCACTCGCTGACCCGTGAGGTTGCGCTGCTCGCCAGCCACGGCCTGACCCACCTCGTCGGCCACGACCACCCCCACGCCGAGGGCCTGGGCTTCGAGGAAGGCGCGACCGGCGAGGACTGGCAGGTGTTCCACGACGCCTGGGCCGCCGCGCAGACGGGCCTGCCCGCCGGAGCCTGACGCGTGAACTCGGCGGGCTCGGCCCTCTCGTGGAAACGCTGGTGGCGCTCGGCGGGCTTCGCCTGGGCCGGAATTGCTCATAGCTACCGCACCCAGCCCAACTTTCGGATCGAGACGTGGGCAGCGGTGCTGGCCCTCGCGCTCACCGCATGGCTGCGGGCGCCGCTCGCCCCGATAGCGTTGGCGTGCGCCCTGGTGCTGGCGCTGGAACTCGTCAATACCGCCGTCGAAGCGGTGGTGGACCTCGTCAGCCCCGAGCCGCACCCCCTCGCCGGGGTCGCCAAAGATGCCGCCGCCGCCGCCGTTCTGCTCGCCAGCCTCGGCGCGGTGGTGGTCGGGTTGGCCGTGCTGGGGCCGCCGCTGTGGGCGTGGGTGAGTCGGCTCTAGCCGTTGTTGAAGCGCTCAGACCGTCGAAGCGTAGGGATTTTCGAGTTGCACCAGCCGGGCATGGTCGGCGCGTTCGCTCTCGGCAATCAGGTCGGCAAGGGTCGTGTTGCCCAGCACGTCGCGCAGGGCGGCGTCCACCCGGAACCACAGGTTTTGCGTGCCGCACACATTGCGGCTGTCGCATACGTGGTCGTCTTCCACACACGACACTGGGGCAATGCTGCCTTCGAGCGCCGTCACCACGTCGTAGGCGTTGATGGCCTCGGCGGGCCGGGCAAGGCGGTAGCCGCCGTGCGCCCCGCGAATGCTCTTGATAAAGCCCGCGCGGCGCAGGTTGCTGGCAATCTGTTCGAGGTAATGCTGACTGAGGCCCTGGCGCTCGGCCACGTCCTTGAGCGGCACCGCTTCGCCGCCCCGGCGACCGATCTCGACCAGGGCGCGCAGGCCGTACTGAGCTTTGGTGGACACCCACATACCCGTCATTCTAGCCCGCGCGCCGCAGGCCGACTGTGGCCTTGCAGCTGCGGCCTCCAGCAGGCGCTCGCCCTCCCTGCAATGCCGGCCAGGAGCGGGCAAACGCCCCCTGACCGTATGGTAGCCTGTGGGCATATGAAGAACACCTTCGCCGTCACCATGACGCTGCTGCTGGCGCTGACCATCGGCGGGTCTATCGCGGGCTACAACATCGCCACCAAGTCGCACCACGAAGAGGCTGCCGCGCACGGTGAGGGCAAAGGCACCGAAAAGGGCACCGACGCGACCACCAGCGGCGCCGCCGGGAGCAAGGACAGCACCGCCGAAACCAGCCAGGAAAACACGACCACCCAGAGTGCCGAGGCCGGTGCCCAGGACGGCGAACCCAACCCTGAGGCGAACACCAACGCCAGCACGGCCACCGACGGGGTGAACAACGCCGGCAGCACCAGCAACGGCAACGACAACGAGCCCGGCACCACCGGCAACACCCCCGAGAACATGGCCGCCGCGCAGCCCGACACCAACAAGGCGAGCGCGAGCGGCGACGCGGACGCGGGCAAAGAGAAGTTCGCCGGAACCTGCGCCGGCTGCCACGGTGCCAATGCCGAGGGCGGCGTTGGCCCGGCGCTGAACATCGTCAAGGACTGGAGCCTCGAAGACTTCACCACCGCGCTGCGTCAGGGCCGCGCGCCCAACAAGACCCTCAGCCCGGTCATGCCCCGCTTCGTGGCGACCCAGGTCAGCGACCAGGACATCTCCAACATCCACGAGTACCTCAAGGGCCTCTGAGGCTTTTTCCCGGCCCGCTCCGTCTTCCGCGTGAAGGCGGGGCGCTTTTTTTGCAGAGCTTTTTGACAGGGCGGCCCGCAACTTTTCACCCGGTGCCCGCGTACTCTGACCTGATGAACATTCCCCTTTTCGGCAACCTGCTCGACCTGCCCGCCGGCGTGACCCGGCCCACCTGGGTCGTGCTGGACGTGACCGGCGACTACCCCGAACGTCAGCCCACGCAGCCGCTCGCCGCGCTGCTGAACAAGGCGGAAACGGTAGAGGCGCTCGCTGCCCGCGCCGCGAAGCTGGCCGAGGCCGACTGGCTGCACGGCGTGCTGGTGCGGGTGAGCGAGTTCACGGCGGCCCCGGCGACCGCGCACGCCATCCGCGAGATTCTGCGCCGCCTGAGCGAAAACAAGCGCACGGTGGCGTACCTGCCGCAGCTCACCATGACCAGCTTGATCGTGGCGAGCGGTGCCCAGGAAATTGCCGCGCCCGAGTCGGCGGACGTGATGGTGAGCGGGTTCGCCGCCGAGCCGACTTTCCTCGGGGCTTTCCTGAAAAAGCACGGCATTGAGTTCGAGAACCTGCGGATCAAGGAGTACAAGGCCGCGCTGACCCGCTTCTCGCAAGACCACATGGACGAGGCCAACCGCGAGCAGCTCAGCGCCTACCTCGGCGGGCTGGAAGCGGCGTGGGCCGCCGACCTCGCGCAGGGGCGCGGCGTGAGCGAGGAAGACGCGCTTGGCTGGCTGACTGCCGACCTCACCTCGGCGCAGGGGGCGGTGGACGCGGGCCTGATTGACCGGGTGGCCTATGAGGACGAACTCATCGGCCCCGGCACCCGACCCCTGGCGGCGGTGCTCGACCTGCTGCTGCCGAACAAGCCCGGCACCCCCAAGGCGGGCAAGGTCGCCGTGGTGTCGGTCGTCGGCAGCATCGTGACCGGCAAGAGCAAGAACAACCCCCTGCCTCTCCCGCTGCTCGGCGGGCCGATGGCGGGGTCCGATACCGTGGTGGCCGCGCTCAAACACGCCAAGGAGGACAAGGCAACGAAGGCCATCGTCGTCTATGTCAACAGCGGCGGCGGCTCGGCGCTCGCGTCCGACCTGATGTGGCGCGAAATTGCGACCAGCGACAAGCCGGTGGTCGTGGTGATGGGCGAGTACGCGGCGAGCGGCGGCTACTACCTCGCGACCCACGCCGACAAAATCGTGGCGAGCCCCTACACCCTGACCGGCAGCATCGGCGTGGTGAGCGGCAAGCCGGTGATGCAGGAATTTAACGGGCGCCAGGGCCTGAAGCCCGAGCGGGTGGGCCGTGACCGGGCGCTGATGTACAGCCCCAGCCGGCCCTACACCGACGAGGAACGCGCGCACATCGAAAAGGGCATCGGCGAGGTCTATGACCGCTTTACCAGCCGGGTGGCCGAGGGCCGCGACCTGAGCCAGGAGCGCGTCAACGAAATCGGGCGCGGGCGCATCTGGTCAGGTTACGACGCGCTGGAGCTGGGGCTGGTGGACGAACTCGGCGACCTGCACCGGGGCCTGGAACTCGCCCGCGAGCTGGCCGGGCTGCCGGACGACGCCCCCACCTGGAACGCCGCGCCCAAAAAGCAGGGGCCGCTGCCCGAGTTCGTGCAGGAAGCGGCGCAGGCGGCCCAGGTCAGCGTGACCGTCTGGCCTTTTGGCCGCGAACGGGCGCTGACCTGGCTCGACCAGGACATTCAGATTCGCTGAGCGCGTGAGGGCAGGGGCCGCCGGGCAAAAAGTCCAGGCGGCCCCTGCTCCTGGCTCACCACGCCAGTCTCCCCGCGTGCTGAGCTGACAGGATGCACAGCGACACCGTCATCCAGATCGTTTCCATCCTCGGCGCCATTCAGATTCTCGTCGCCTATGTGCTGGCGCAGACCGGGCGTATGCCGACGGGCAGCCGCACCTACAACCTGCTCAACTTCGTGGGCAGCGGGCTGCTTGCCATCGTCGCGGTGCTGGAACGCAACTGGGGGTTCATCCTGCTGGAAGGCACGTGGTCGCTCGTCAGCCTCGCGGCGCTGCTGTGGCCGGGCAAGATGGGCGGCGGGCACTGAGCCAGCCAGAGAAGCAATAAAAAATCCGCCTCTTGGGCGGTGATGGTCAAAAGATAGCGTCGTATACAGGAATTGTCAAGCTTATGCACCGCCTGGGCCGCTTTCCAATCGCCGCGCCGCTGCCCAGGGCACCAGCGACGCCAGGATGCACATCCCGAACGCGAGCGTGAGCGCCTGCGTCAGCGGCAAACGGGCGACCAGCGCTCCGCCGATGCCTGCCGAGAGCGCGACCATCAGCACTTCGATGTTGGCCCACTGGCCCGAGAGCTGCCCGCGTTCTTCGGTGGAGACGTGGCTCATGGCCCACAGGCTGTTGGAGTTGTATGCCACACCCATGCCGGTGCCCGCCACCAGCCAGCCCAGGTACGCCGCCCAGACCGGCAGCGGCCCCAGCACGCCCAGTGCAGCGAGAACCAGCCCGGCGGTGAGCACAGCGGCCCCTCCCCGGATGCGTGCCAGGCGTGAGCCGGGGCCGTATTTCTTTTCCAGTTGCGCTTGCAGCCACGCGCCCGTCGTCCACGCGATGCCCCCGATGCTGATGATCCACCCCGCGTCGCGCAGGCTGAGGTCGTGCAACCGCCGCAGCGCCAGCGTCATGAAGGGACCGAGGCCCATCTGCGCGAAGGCGATAAACCCGCGCACTGCCAGCGCCGACGGCAGACCGGGCCGCAGGGTCCAGAGGCCCGCCGGAAAGAGGGGCCGCATGGCGATCACTACACCGACCAGACCAGCGACGGTGAGTGCAGCTCCCAGCGCGTCGGGACGGCGCAGGCCCTCAATCAGTGCAGCGGCGGCCAGCAGCAGCGCCAGCGCGGGCCACAGGATGCGTTTGGAACTCTTGGGGGCCGAGCTGCGCGGCAGGGTCCGCAGTGGCAACAGGCACAGCGGCGCCGCCAGCACCAGCAGTCCCGCCAGTCCGCCGAAGACCACCCGCCATGACCACGCTTCCGCTACCGCGCTCGCCAGAGGCGGTCCTATCAGCCCCGGCACCAGCCACATGCTCGACACCGCCGCCAGCATCCGCGCCTGCGCCTGTCCCGCATACGCCGCTGGAATCACCACGAACGGCAGCGCCGCCAGCCCGCCGACTCCCAGCCCTTCCACCACTCGCGCCGCGACGATAAGCGGCATGGTCGGGGCCAGCGCCAGCAGCCCGAGGCCGATGCCGAACAGCCCCAGGCCCAGACCTGCGCCCCACGCCGCCCCGCGCCGGTCGGTGAGCAGCCCTGCCACAATCGCCCCCAGCAGGTTCGCCAGCATAAAAGCGCTTGACGCCCAGCCGTAGAGTCCCAGCCCACGCAGCTCCGTCGCCACCCGGGGCATCATCGTGCCGACCGCTGCCGACTCGAAAGCGACGACCAGAATGACGATCAGCAATCCGGCCCCCAGGGCGCGGGGCGGGTGGGACGGGGCGGCACTCAGGGAAGCAGAAGAAGACACGGCTGGCCATGCTCGCACAATGCAGGGCAAAGTGGGCTAGCGAAACTCCGCCTCCGCAAATGCCTCGTCTATCAAGCCCACCTTCTCATAGGCCAGGGTCCGCTGCCCGCCCGGTGCCACCCAGCCCCGCTGCACGGTGCGACTCGTGCCGGAGCCGCCGCGCTGCTCGAAGTCGAGGCCGCCGGGCCAGCTGGGCCGCGTGCCACTCAGCGGAGTGACCCGCCCTAGAACCGCCTCCAGCGCGTCGGGTCTGGGCTGAGGCCAGGCATCGTCGGGCGTGCGGTCGGTCTGCGCCTGCCAGGTCAGTGTCCAGTGACCGTCCTGCCACGTCCAGCAGGTGACGCGGTGCGCTATCCATTCACACTGTTGCTCGGCACTCCCCCGCGCAGTGAGCAGCACATTCACCCCGCCTTCGCTGTGGCCTACGCCGGGCACGGGACCACGTTGGTGGCGGGTGGCGGCCAGAGCAGCCTGCTCGGGGGTGCGTTGCTGAGCAGCTTGTACGGCGCCGGGCGTCTTGCCCAGCCAGAGCTGACCAGTCTGCCAGCGTAAGGGAAGGCCCAGAGCACTGTTCAGATCACGGGCCGCGAGCCAGAAACCGCCTGCCAAAGTTGCTGACTTGCGTGGCGGGTTAAAGAGCACAGTACGGGACTGGCTCGACGCCGCTTTCATCGTGGCTCTGCCTTGAGTGTCCACCAGAAAGGTCACGTCTGGCCGGTAAGCGTCCGCCAGGCTGATGCTGTCCGGCGTCTGACGGCAACTCAGGTCTTCCCGGTTTTGCTGCAACCACTGGCAGTTCACGTAGGCGCGGCCTGCGATGACTCGCACCGCCTGTGGTGGCAAAGGTGCCTGAAGGGAGGCAGCAGCAGTGAGCAGGGTCAGCAGCATGCCCCAGCGTAGCGGGCGAAGCTGACGGGTGCGTCCATCAAAAGAAGGACGGCACCCAGGCGCTCTCACAGTGAGCCCACAGAGTATGCTGACTTCACCCCAGCACCCGAGGAGAACAACGATGGTCATTTCGCACGGAACACTCAGCGCCAGCGCCGAACACGCCGCCCACCTTCGTCAACTGCTCGTCCATATTGCTCAGGCGACCCGGCAGGAAGACGGCTGCCTGCTGTATCTCGTGTCCGAGGACCTGAGCCAGCCGGGCCATTTTTTGATTACGGAACACTGGGACAACCTCGGGGCCATGCACACCCATCTGGCTCTCCCCGGCGTGACTCAGGCCATAGACGCCCTCAAGCACCTGAACGTCACCGACTTGAAGATCACGGCCTATGAAGCGGGCGAAGCCATTAACATTATGGGCTGAAGGCCAAAAAGACCGGCGGCCAGCCTCCGCAGAAGCTGACCGCCGGAAAGGGGTAAGCGCTTAAGCGGCGCCGACCTTCTCCGCGATGATGCCTTCGATGTACTTCACGACGCTCTGAAGCGGCACCCGAGCAAGCACGTCTTCCAGGAAGGCGGTCACGAGCATCTTCTCGGCCACTTCCCGGCTGATGCCGCGCGAGCGCAGGAAAAACAGCGCTTCCTGATCCACCGGCCCGGTCGTGGAACCGTGCGAGCAGCGCACGTCGTTGGCGTTGATTTCCAGCTGCGGCACGCTGAAGTTGCGGGCCTCGCTGCTCAGCATCAGCGTGCGGTGCTTCTGGTAAGCGTCGGTCTTCTGCGCGTCGAGGTCTACCTTGATCATGCCGCTGAACACGCCCACTGAAGTGTCGTCGTTCACGCCCTTGTACAGCAGGTCGCTGTGCGCGTGCGCGGCGGCGTGGTGCTGCAAGGTGTAGTGGTCGAAGTGCTGATCGTCATTGGCAAAGTACAGCGCCAGCATCTCGGAATCCGCACCTTGGCCGCGCAGATAGCTCTGCATCTCGGTGCGGCTGAGCGTGCCGCCCATCGTGACGACGAGGCTGTTGAGCGTGCCGTCGCGCTCCACGTCGCCGCGCTGGCGCTGGATGTGGGTCACACCTTTGCCCCAGTTCTGGATGGAGACGTAACGGAGGCGCGCCGCCTGCTTGACGACCAGTTCCACCGCGCCGATGGCGTAGGTGCCGGGCAATTCTTCGCTGTCCTGCTCGTCAATGAACGTGACCTGCGCGTTTTCTTCGCAGACGACCAGGGTGCGGGTGGCGGTGTAGGTGCCCGCCTCGCTCATCACGCGGAAGGAGCCGAGGGGCAGCTCGACTTCCACGCCGCGCGGCACGTACACGAAGGCGCCGTTGGTCCACAGGGCCGCCGCCAGCGCGGAGAACTTGCCCTCGCTGGGGTCGGGCGACTTGCTCGGCGTGGTGCCGGGCGCGGCGATGGTGGTGTCGTCGGGCACTTCGGCGGGCACCACCGAGTAGAGGTACTGCTGCACCTTGTCGGCGTGCTGCTCCACGGCGGTCTTGAGGTCGGTGAAGATGACGCCCTTGGCGGTCAGTTCGGCGGGGAGTTCAGTGCGGTACACCACGTCCGGGCCGTCGAGCACGAGGAAGGCGCCCACGTCGGTGCTGCTCAGGCGCTTCTGCACGCTGGCGGGCAGCTTGGTCGTGTCGGTGGTCGCCTCGCGCTTGGGGTGGGGGTTCAGCGCGTCGAAATCCACGTCCACGCGGGTGTATTTCCAGGCTTCGACGCCTTCGGTGGGCACATCCAGCGAGGTGAACAGGTCGAGTCCCTGCTGTCGCTTGGCGGTCAGCCACTCGGGGCCGCCAGTCTGGGTGAGTTGGTCGTTGAATTTGGTCATGGTTCTCCTTAAAGCCAGTCCAGCAGCGTCAACCCCGGAATGCGCTGAAAATGGCTGGTATTACGAGTGACAAGGGCGGCGCCGTGCTGAATGCTGAGGGCCGCAATCATCAAATCGGCTTCGTCAATGAGCTGGCCGGTGGTACAGAGTTGGTGGTAAATATCTGCGGCGATGTCGGCAGCCTGCTGATCAAAGTCCAGAGTGGCATGTCCTGAAAGGAGCTGGTCAAGCTGTGCCAAACGCCGCGCATACTGCGGTGCCAGTAGACTGCGCCGCGCTTCGTAGCGCACCACGCTTGGAATCACGACCGGCACAGTCATCAGGGCCTGCCGATCATGCCCAAACGCCGCCGGTTCCAGCTTTTGCAGCGCAATCAGGATGTTGGTATCCAGCGCCAGCATTTAGACTTCTTCAGGCGGAAAGGTACGCCAGGGGCGCCGCTTCGTCCCCTCATCCCACGCCGCCTGCTCTTCGGGGGTCCAGTCGGCGGCGAACGCTTTCAGGGCCGCGATTTGCTGCGCCGCGTACTCCTGGCGCTCGACCAATTCCTGAATCGCCTTGATGGCTTCAGGAGGCAGACGGTCTATACGTTCATGCAGCTCTTTCGGTGCGGTCATTCCTTCACCTCACCCAGAAACGCCTCCACTTCGATCACCACGCCGAACGGCGCATCGAAATAGAAAGTCAGGCGTCCGTGGTTTTCCCTGGGCGGCGGAATCTGAAAGCCCGCGCCGATCAGCTCGGCGTGGACGGCCTGCACCTGCTCGGGCGTGTCCTGAAGGAAGCCGATGTGAAAGACCCTGGGGTACACCACGTCGCTGACCCAGAATACTGACAGCAGCGCGCCGATGTCGTCGTGCAGGAAGGCCATCTTCTCATTAACCGGCATCCCCCTGGCCGGGCGCAGGCCAAAGAAGTGCCCGAAGATGTCCACCGCCTGCGCGACATCCGAAACACCGAGGTTGATGTGGTTGAGTTTCATGGCTGCTCCTTACGTCGCAAACTCATCTGCTTGAATCAGGCCAGCCTCAAAGCACCAAGCGGTGCCTAGGAGTTAGCCGATATCCAAATCCAGCATCCTCAAACTTTCCTGACTTAGAAAAGGCCTTAAGTTCTCGGAAATTTCCGGATAGCCGCCGAGCGTTTCAAGGAAGCAGAGTTCAACCGCTTCAGAGAGGTCATCTTGCCGGGGAATCTTCGCTGGAGAACTTATCTTGGCCATGTCTTCCACGACGTTTCCAAGTTTTCTCCAGACCTCTCCAGGCTGATCCGGTCTATCAGAGAGGAAATGCACCAGCTCAAGAAATACGCCGCAGTAAGTGAAGCTGCCCTCAGACTTGCAGAAGATGGCGTCGTGAAGCAGCCACTTCTCAAAGTCAGGAAATACAGCTTCCAACTCACGACATACAGCATTGACGCTGGGCATTTCCATCTCCTACCTCAGCCCACCGAACCTTCCATTTCCAGCTCGATCAGGCGGTTGAGTTCCACCGCGTATTCCAGCGGCAGTTCCTTGGCGATCGGTTCGATGAAGCCGCGCACGATCAGGCCCGCCGCTTCGTCTTCGCTCAGGCCCCGGCTTTGCAGGTACAGGATCTGCTCGTCGTTGATTTTGGAGACGGTCGCCTCGTGGCCCACGCTGGCGTCCTTTTCCTCAATTTCGATGTAAGGATAGGTGTCGGTGCGGGCTTCTTCATCCAGCAGCAGGGCGTCACATTCCACGTTGGTCTTGCTGCCCTTCGCACCTTCGTAGATCTTCACGAGGCCACGGTAAGAGCTGCGGCCCGAATCCTTGGAAATGCTCTTGGACACGATGGTGCCGCTGGTGTGCGGGGCGAAGTGGACGATCTTCGCGCCCGCGTCCTGGTGCTGCCCGCGTCCGGCCATGGCGATGCTCAGCACTTCGCCGCGTGCGCCGTCTTCGAGCAGGTAACAGGCGGGGTACTTCATGGTCACCTTGCTGCCCAGGTTGCCGTCCACCCACTCCATCACGCCGCTGCCGTACACGGCGGCCCGCTGGGTCACGAGGTTGTAGACGTTGTGGCTCCAGTTCTGAATGGTGGAGTAGCGGAAGCGCGCGCCTTCCTTCACCACGATTTCAATCACGCCCGAGTGGAACGAGTCGGCGTTGTACGCCGGAGCGGTGCAGCCCTCGATGTAGTGGGCCTGCGCGCCCTCGTCCACAATAATCAGCGTGCGTTCGAACTGGCCGCTGCTTTCCGCGTTGATGCGGAAGTAGGTCTGCAAGGGGATGTCCACCTTGACGCCCTTGGGGATGTAGACGAAGGAGCCGCCCGACCACACCGCCGAGTTGATGGCCGCAAACTTGTTGTCTTCCGGCGGCACGATGGTGGCGAAGTGCTCGCGGAAGAGGTCAGGGTACTGGCGCATGCCGTCCTCAATGGACAGGAACACCACGCCCAGCTTCTCCCACTCCTCTTTGAGGTTGTGGTACACCATTTCCGACTCGTACTGCGCGCCCACACCGGCCAGCGCGGCGCGTTCGGCTTCCGGAATGCCCAAGCGCTCGAAGGTGTTCTTCACGTCCTCGGGCACGTCGTCCCACGAGCGGGCGTTGAAGCCTTCGGGCTTGATGTAGTAGTAGATCTCGTCGAGGTTCAGGCCGCTGAGGTCCGCGCCCCACTCGGGCATCGGCTTGCTCAGGAAGATGTCGAGCGCCTTGAGGCGGAAATCGAGCATCCACTGCGGCTCGTCCTTGGCCTTGGAAATCATCTCGACGACTTCGCGCGACAGGCCCTTAGGCGCCTTGATGGCGTACTTCTCGGGGTCGCTCCAGCCGTATTCGTACTCTTTGTTGATCTGGCTTGCTTCGGGATTGACGGTCATTTGAACTCCTTCGGAGAGGTCTGAGGGTCTCAGCGTCTGAGGGTCTAGGGGCAGCGTCGGACTCTTTGCCCCTGCGACCCCTGGACATCGCCGTTCAGGCGGTCGCCAGTTCCTTCACCCAGTCGTAGCCCTCGGTGTCGAGCTTCTTGGCGAGTTCGGGGCCGCCGCTCTGCACCACGCGACCGTTCACGATGATGTGCACCTTGTCGGGGGTGATGTAGTCCAGCAGGCGCTGGTAGTGGGTGATGATCAGGCCACCGAGGTTCTCGCCGCGCATGGAGTTCACGCCCTTGGCGACGATTTTCAGGGCGTCCACGTCGAGGCCGGAGTCGGTCTCGTCCATGATGATGTAGTTGGGTTCCAGCATCAGCATCTGCAAAATCTCGTTGCGCTTCTTCTCGCCGCCCGACATGCCCTCGTTGAGGTAACGCTCGACGATGCTCTCGTCCCATTCCAGGGTTTTGAGGGCGCTTTGCAGCTTGCCGTAGAACTCGGTAAAGCTGACCTCTTCGCCTTCGCCCTTGCGGGCCTGCATGGCGAGGCGCAGGAAGTTGGCGATAGTGACGCCGGGAATCTCGACCGGGTACTGAAACGCCAGAAACACACCCAGGCGGGCGCGCTCGTCGGGTTCCATCTCCAGGATGTTCTGGCCGTCCACCAGCACCTCACCCTGCGTCACGGTGTATTCGGGGTCGCCCACGATGACTTTGGCGAGGGTGCTCTTGCCGTTGCCGTTCGGCCCCATGATGGCGTGAAGTTCACCGCGCGGCACGACCAGGTTGATGCCCCTGAGAATTTCCTTGTCGCCGACGGTGGCGTGCAGGTTGCGGATTTCGAGTTGGTGTTCGCTCATACTTCTACCTCTCCTTAACCGGAAACCGGAGTTTTAGGAATGATTCCCGTTTTGCACCGCATCTTATCCGAAACTTGAGCGGAGCACTGTGGTTTAGGACAAGCGTCACGCCCTGAAATTGCGCTGAATGACCGGTGTATTGTCGGGTATGGCGAAAACTTATCTGGAGTTCTCCGACCCCAACGGCGCGGAGCATAAGTTTTACGAGGTGACGGTGGACGGTCCCGAGCTGACCATCCGTTACGGGCGCATCGGCACGGACGGTCAGCGCAGCACCAAGACCTTCCCCGACGCGGCGGTCGCACAGGCCGAAGCCGACAAGAAAATCAGAGAGAAGCGCAAAAAAGGCTACGAGGACGCCGTGATGGGCGCGCGTCAAAAGCGGACCGTCGTGCGCCGCGAGGTCACCGAGACGCGCAGCACCACCAGGCAGATTGCGCCGGTGTTGTGGCGCTTCAAGACCCGCAGCGCCGCCTACGGCATCTTCGTGGATCAGAACACGGCCTGGGTGGGGAACGACTCCGGCGAGGTCTTCGCACTGACGCTCTCGGGCGAGGTCGACCGCTCGTTCCGTTTGCCGGACGGCGTCAAATGTCTCGTGAGCGACCAGTTCCGCACGTTCGCAGGTTGCGACGACGGCAACGTGTACGACCTGAGCGGCAAGCTCCCCTTCATGGCCTATGAAGTCGAGAGCAAGGCAGCCCTGCTGTGGCTCGACCTGCACGGCGGCACCCTGGGCGTGTCCGACAGCGGGGGCGGGGTGTACGCTTTCGATGCCGAGAGCGACCAGCAGTGGGGCCACACGGACGACCGGGCCAGCATGGGCTGGATGGTGCGCGTGGACGCTCGGGGCGTGTACTACGGTCACTCGCGCGGCGTGGGCATGTTCGACCGGGAAAGCGGTTTCCCGAACTGGCACCGGCCGACGCGGGGCAGCGTGCTGTTCGGCTGGCAGGAGGGCAACGACCTGTACGCCGGAACCAGCGCGAACCTCATTCAGCGCTTCACGAAGGCCGGGGAGCACGTGCAGGACTATCAATGCGACGGCAGCGTGCTCTCGTGCGCCGCCAGTCCCGGCGGGGAGTTCGTGTTTGCAGGCGACAGCGGCAGCGCCGTGTACTGTTTCAACCGCGCCGGCGAGCGTCTGTGGAAACTGGGAACCGGCTGCGCCTCGGCCCTGAGCATGCAATTCGCCGCCGACAAGCTCTACATCGTGACCACGAACGGCACGCTCGCCGCCATCGATGTGAGCCCGGCAGCCATCGAAGCCGCCAGGCAGGGCACGACGCCAGAGGTCCGTGACGTGAAGCTGGCCGCAGCCATGCCGGCCCAAGCACCCGCCACCGAACTGACCGTCACCCGGAACGCCAGCGGCGGCGTGCTGCTGCGCGGCGTGCAGGAAGGCAGCAAGGTCCGTATTCGCCCCGACGACTCACGCTTTCATAAAGACTGGAACGTGCAGTTCCCCCGCAATCTGCGCGCAGCAGACGGACTCTACGTGGTGGACGACCTGGAGGACGCGGGCGGCTTCTACCGTGTGGTGGGCGATCTCCGACGCCTGGAAAACTGAAGGCCCGACCACCGCTCGGGCCGACTGGCCCCGAAATCGTGCCAAAGAAAAATCGTGCCAAAGAAAAAGCCCCAGCCGCTTGGACTGGGGTTTTCGTTGTGGTGCCGAGGATGGGATTTGAACCCACACACCTCGCGGCGCTAGTCCCTGAAACTAGTGCGTCTACCAATTCCGCCACCTCGGCAAGGGTTCCGCTGCTCGCATCTCGCGCTCAGCGCGTTTCAGGCTCAGTTAATTTACTCAGCACTCTCAGATCTGTCAAGAGGTATCTCGAAACCTTCCAACCCAGGGAATTGCGTGGCAGAGGAAGAAGGCGCAGTGGGACGGCGTTTCTCAGCAACGCCCAGTGCCAAATAAAGAACGCAACGGAGCCGGAGAAAGACGCCGGACGGCACATAGACGGCGTGCCGGCGCTCTGCTATCATCCCTATTTGTGCATCTTCCCTGAGGGGACTTTCGAATCAGAAAGAGACCCGGCGGAAAAATGCCGCTGCGACCGGAGACATCCGCGCAGAAGAACCTGCCAAGGAGAAACAGCATGGCGAACAAGAGCAAGCTTGCCAAGCAAAAGCAGCGCGAAAAGACGGTGGAGAAATACGCCGCCAAGCGCGCCGAGCTGAAGGCTGCGGGCGACTACTACGGTCTGACCCAGCTTCCGCGCGACGCCAGCCCCACCCGGCTGCACAACCGCTGCGAGTTCACGGGCCGCCCCCGTGGTTACGTCCGCTTCTTCGGCGTGAGCCGCATCGTGCTGCGCGAAATGGCGCACCGCGGCGAACTGCCCGGCGTCAAGAAAGCCAGCTGGTAATTCCAGCGCGCCTGACGCCCTGACCGTGCCCTCCGGATACGAACTGCCCGCCTAGTGACAGTGATCGTCCGGTCTGGGAGAAGACCCAACAGAAGAAGCGTGGCGCGGTCCCCGACTGTTCCACACATTTTCGAGAGGGAAGCCTGACCCGAAGTCGGTCACGCCCGAAATTGCGGGCCCCGATACCCGGGCCAATCGCGGGGCCACACCGCCCCCGCCAACATGCCCCCACCGGAGGCCATTCATGTTGAGTGATCCCATCGCAGATATGCTGACGCGCATTCGCAACGCGACGCGCACGCATAAGGAAACCGTGGACATCCCGGCTTCCAAGTTCAAAGAAGAGCTCGCCAAGCTGCTCGTGCGTGAAGGCTACGTGCAGGGCGTCGAGCGCACCCGCCCCGAAGGGCAGAAGTTCGACGTGCTGCGCGTGACGCTCAAGTACGGCGAAAAGCGCGAGCAGGTCATCAAGCACATCGAGCGCGTCAGCCGTCCCGGTCGCCGCGCCTACGTGAGCGCCGAAAACCTGCCCCGCGTTCAGCGTGGCCTGGGTGTGGCCGTCGTGTCCACCAGCCGGGGCCTGTTGCCCGACCGCGAAGCCCGTCAGCAGGGCGTCGGCGGCGAAGTCGTCTGCGTCCTCTGGTAATCCAGGCTTTTGCCTGAGTGCCCCAGCGCCGAAGACTGCACCATCTCGACCTGACCTCGGCCCCCCCCAGGCCCGACTTAAGGAACAAGGAGGACAACATGTCCCGTATCGGTAAACAGCCCATCGCCGTGCCCAGCGGCGTGACCGTGAACGCCCAGGACGGCGTGTTCAAGGTCAAGGGCCCCAAAGGTGAACTGACCGTTCCCTACAACACGGAACTGACCGTTCGCCAGGACGGCGACCAGCTGCTCGTCGAGCGTCCCAGCGACGCTCAGAAGCACCGCGCCCTGCACGGCCTGACCCGCACCCTGGTCGCCAACGCCGTCAAGGGTGTGAGCGACGGCTACACCATCAACCTCGAACTGCGCGGCGTGGGTTTCCGTGCCAAGCTCACGGGCAAGGCGCTGGAAATGAACATCGGTTACAGCCACCCCGTGATCATCGAGCCGCCCGCCGGCGTGACTTTCGCCGTGCCCGAGCCCACCCGGATCGACGTGAGCGGCATCGACAAGCAGCTCGTCGGTCAGGTTGCGGCCAATGTCCGCAAGGTGCGTAAGCCCGATGCCTACCACGGCAAGGGTGTGCGCTTCGTTGGTGAACAGATTGCCCTCAAGGCCGGTAAAGCCGGTGCCACGGGCGGGAAAGGGAAGAAATAATGGCCACCGCTACGACCATCCGTCGCAAGCTGCGGACCCGTCGCAAGGTGCGCACGACCACTGCTGCCAGTGGCCGCCTGCGCCTGAGCGTCTACCGTTCCAGCAAGCACATCTACGCCCAGATCATCGACGACAGCCGGGGCCAGACCCTCGCTGCCGCCAGCAGCGCCGCGCTCAAGTCGGGCAACAAGACCGACACCGCCGCCGCTGTGGGCAAGGCTCTCGCCGCCGCTGCTGCCGAAAAGGGCATCAAGCAGGTTGTTTTTGACCGTGGCTCGTACAAGTACCACGGACGCGTGAAGGCGCTGGCTGACGCCGCGCGGGAGGGTGGCCTTGACTTTTAACCGTCGCAACGACCGTACGGAGAGCAGCGAGTTCGAAGAGAAGATGCTCTTCGTCAACCGCACCTCCAAGACCTACCAGGGCGGGCGCCGCTTCCGGTTCGCCGCGCTGGTGATCCTGGGCGACCGCAACGGCCGCGTGGGCATGGGGATTGGCAAGGCCAAGGAAGTGCCTGTCGCCATCGAAAAGGCGAAGGCGGTGGCCCGTAAGAACATGATCACCGTGCCGGTGGAAAACGGCACCATTCCCCACGAAATCGTGGGGGAAAACAGCACCAGCCGCGTGCTGCTCAAGCCCGCCGGCCCCGGTACCGGCGTGATCGCGGGCACCGTGCCCCGCTCGATCGCCGAACTCGCGGGCATCACCAACATGCTGTCCAAGGAACTCGGCAGCCGCAACAAGGTGAACGTGGCCTACGCCGTGTTCGACGGTTTCAAGAACCTGCGCACCGCCAAGCAGGTCCGCAACCTGCGTGGCACCGAAGTGCGCCCCAGCCTGAGCAGCGACTCGCCTGCCGGCCGCTCGGCCACCACCGAAGCGGGCGAAGGCGTGGCCGACACGGGAGGTATGCAGTGAAGATCAAGCTCGTGCGCAGCGTGATCGGTCGACCGGGCAACCAGGTCAAGACCGTTCAGGCGCTGGGCCTCAGGAAGATCGGCGACAGCCGTGAAGTCAGCGACACCCCTGCCGTGCGCGGCATGGTGAAGACCGTCAAGCATCTGCTGGAGGTGCAGGAATGAAGCTCCACGACCTCAAGCCGACCCCCGGCAGCCGGAAGGACCGCAAGCGCGTGGGCCGTGGCCCCGGCGGCACCGACAAGACCGCCGGCCGTGGTCACAAGGGCCAGAAGTCGCGCAGCGGCGCTGGCAAGGGTGCCTTCTTTGAGGGTGGCCGCAGCCGCCTGATCGCCCGCCTGCCCAAGCGCGGTTTCAACAATGTGGGCACCACCTACGAAGTCGTGAAGCTCTCGCAGCTCCAAGACCTCGAAGACACCACGTTCGACCGCGACACGCTGGAAGCCTACCGCCTGGTGCGCCGCAAGAACCGCCCGGTCAAGCTGCTCGCCAGCGGTGAGATCAGCCGCGCCGTGACTGTTCATGTGGACGCTGCCAGCGCCGCCGCCATCAAGGCTGTCGAAGCCGCCGGTGGCCGGGTCGTCCTGCCCGAAGTCCAGACCCAGCAAGACGACGCTCAGAAGGCGGAGTAATGCTCCGCGCCTTCCGCGACGCTTTCCGGATTCCGGATCTTCAGCGGAAGATCGTCTTCACCCTGCTGCTGCTCGCCGTCTATCGCCTGGGGGGTGCCATTCCCACCCCAGGTGTCAACAGCGCCGCCCTGAGTCAAGCGAACTCGGGCGGCCTGTTTGGGTTGATCAGCATGATCTCGGGGGGCAATCTTTCGCAGTTCTCGATCTTTGCGCTCGGGGTACTGCCTTACATCACGGCGAGTATCGTGATTCAGCTGCTGACCACCACCATTCCCTCGCTGGAAAAACTGTCGAAGGAAGGGGAAGAAGGCCGCAAGAAGATCAACCAGTACACCCGCTACGCGGCGATTGCCCTCGGCGCGGTGCAGGCGTTGTTCTTCTCGCTCTACATCACCAGCAACCCGTCGTTCATCGCGGTGGGCTGGGACCCCGGCCTCTTCACCGTGCTGGTGATGGTGCTGACCCAGGTGGCCGGCATCGCCTTTACCATGTGGATCGGCGAGCGAATCACCGAAGTCGGCATCGGCAACGGCATCAGCCTGATCATCACGGCGGGCATCATCGCGGTGTACCCGCGTGAAATCGCTGCCACCGCGCAGTTGCTCCGCAGTGAGCAGACCACCCTGCTGAGCATCCTGGCCTTTATCGCGGTGATTCTGGTGACCATTGCCGGGATCGTCTACATCTACCAAGCCGAACGCCGCGTGCCGGTCACCTACGCCCGTGCTCGTGGCGGCGCGGCGGGGCAGGCGCGGGGTGCGGGGCAGGCCACCTGGCTGCCGATCAAGGTCAACCAGGCGGGCGTGATTCCGGTCATCTTCGCCAGCGCCATGTTGATCATTCCCAACCTGATCGCCAGCGCGACGGCGACGCGTGCGCCGGAAGTCAACGCCTGGATCAACTCCAACCTCACCTTCGGGCAGCCGCTGTACCTAGCGCTGGAATCATTGCTGATTTTCGGGTTCACCTACCTGTACAACAGCGTGCAGTTCGATCCTAAGCGCATTGCCGAGCAGCTGCGCGAGGCGGGCGGGTTTATTCCCGGTGTGCGCCCCGGTGGCCCGACAGCGGACTTCCTGGGCCGCATCAGCGGACGCCTGAGCCTGTGGGGGGCCATCTTCCTGGTGATCCTGACCATCCTGCCGCAGCTCGTGCAAAAGGCGACCGGCATCACCACCTTCCAATTCAGCGGCACCGGCCTGCTGATCATTGTCGGGGTGGCGCTGGAAACCCTCAAGCAACTCGAAGCCCAGCTCACGGTGCGCCGTTACGACGGCTTCATCAGCAAGGGCCGCCTGCGCGGACGCCTCAACAACTGAGCCTGAACACCTCAGTACGGTTCAAGCGAAACCGCTCCCTTCCCGGGGGCGGTTTTTCGTGGTCTGTGCCGGCCCTGGCACGGCGTGAGTTGCACCCCAATCTGAGCAACGGGGGGCCCGAAATGTGACCGAGCCTTTATGCTGTAGCTCACGGAGGACAAACACCCATGACACAGTCCAAGAACAAGGTCGTGATTTTTCTCGGCCCTCCCGGCGCCGGCAAAGGCACCCAGGCGGCGCGGCTGGCGCAGGAACATCAGCTCGTGCAGCTGAGCACTGGCGACATTTTGCGTGACCACGTGGCGCGTGGCACCGCCCTCGGCCAGCAGGCGGGGCCACTGATGGAAGCCGGGCAACTCGTGCCCGACGAGCTGCTGATCGCCCTGATTCGTGACCGGCTGGCCGACATGGAGCCGGTGCGCGTCATTTTCGACGGCTTTCCACGCACCCAGGCCCAGGCCGAAGCGCTCGACCTGCTGCTCGAAGAACTCGGGGCGCCGGTCAGCGCCGTCCCGCTGCTCGAAGTGCCGGATCAAGTGCTCATTGACCGCATCGTGGATCGCGGACGGCAGGCGGTGGCCGAGGGCCGCGCTCCCCGCGCCGACGACAACGAGGAAACGGCCCGCAAGCGCCAGCAGGTCTACCGCGAGCAGACCCAGCCGCTCATCGACTACTATGCCCGGCGCGGCCACCTCTACACGGTGGACGGCCTCGGCACGCCTGACGAGGTGTACGAGCGGATTCTGAGCGGAATGCACTGATACCTATTGTGGTTGAATCGCTCGAACAAAGCGATAAAACCCGAATAGAACGAGAAGCAAAGGGAGAGGGCGGAGGCAATCAGCACTCCGCCCTCTCCCCTCTTTTGACTTTCCTCTTTGACTAGCCGCCCAGATAAGCGTGCAGCACCCGCTCATCGTTGACGAGTTCGCTGCTCACGCCGCTGAAGGTCAGTTGCCCGGCTTCCAGCACGTAAGTGCGGTGGCTGGCATTCATGGCGAGCTTGGCGTTTTGCTCGACCAGCAGGATGGTCATGCCCTGCTCGTTGAGTTCGCGGATGATGGTGAAAATCTCACGCACGATCAGCGGGGCCAGTCCCAGGCTCGGTTCGTCGAGCAGCAGCAGCTTGGGCCGACTCATCAGGGCGCGGGCGATGGCAAGCATCTGCTGTTCGCCGCCCGAGAGCGTCCCGGCCAATTGGGTGCGGCGCTCGCCCAGACGCGGAAAGCGATCATACATCCGCTGCAAGTCGGCCTGAATACCAGCGCGGTCGCTCCGGACATACGCGCCGAGTTCTAGGTTGTCCTGAATGCTCTGCCGCGCCAGTACCTGCCGCCCCTCGGGGCTCTGTGCGATGCCGATTTTGACGGCCTCGTCAGGCGGAATGCGGGTGATGTCGCGCCCGCCGAAGCGAATGATGCCCGCGACGGGCCGCACCATCCGCGAGACGGCGCGCAGGGTGGTGGTCTTGCCGGCTCCATTGGCGCCGATCAAGGTGACCACCTCGCCCTCCTGCACTTCCAGGCTCAGACCGCGCACCGCCTGAATCGCGCCATAGTTGACGCCCAGGTTCTCGATTTCCAGCAGCGCCATTTACTCGCCTCCCAGATACGCTTCGATGACTTTGGGGTCGCGCTGCACGCTCGCCGGGTCACCGATGGCGATGAGTTCGCCGAAGTTCAGCACCGCCACCCGGTCGCACAGGCCCATCACCAGCGGGACGTGGTGTTCGATGAGCAGCACCGTCAGGTCGAAGCGGTCGCGCACCTCGCGGATAAAGGCGGTGAGCTGTCCCTTCTCGGCGGTGTTCATGCCCGCCGCCGGTTCGTCGAGCAGCAGGATGCGCGGCTCGGTCGCCAGGGCGCGGGCAATTTCCAGTTTGCGCTGGTCGCCGTAGCTGAAGTTGGCGGCGAGTTCGCCTGCCCGGTCGCTCAGGCCCACCAGGTCGAGCAGTTCCCAGGCGCGGCGCTCGACTTGCCGCTCCTCGGCGCGGTCGGCCCCGAAAATGCCCTGCCACAGCCCGGCGTGGGTCTGCCGGTGCGTCGCCACCTTCACGTTTTCCAGCGCCGAGAGACCCCGGAACAGGCGGATGTTCTGAAAGGTGCGGCTGATGCCCAGGCCCGCCACCCGGTGCGGCGAAAGGCCGGTCACCGTCTGCCCGCGTGAGGTCAGGGTGCCGCTGCTCGGCGGAGTCAGGCCGGTCATCAGGTTGAACAGGGTGGTCTTCCCTGCTCCGTTCGGCCCGATCAGTCCGAAAATCTCGCCCTCGCGCACGTCGAAGGACACGTCGTTCACCGCCACCAGGCCCCCGAAGCGCCGGGTCATGTTGCGCGCCTGCAAGATGGCGGGCCGCTCGGCTACGGCCACTGTCACGGGCGCACCTCGGTCACGGGGGGCAGGTCCGCCGGACGACGGGGCGGGGCCGGACGGCGCCAGCGCTCCAGCGCGCCCACGATGCCCTGCGGCAGATACAGGCTGGCGACCACCAGCACCAGACCGTTGATGACGAGGCGCCAGTCGGCCAGAAAGCGCAGCACCTCAGGCACGGCGGTCAGCAGCGCGCCGCCCACCACCGGCCCCCACATGTTGCGCGAGCCGCCGATGAGTACGAAGGCGAGCACCGCAATGGAAGCGTCGAAGGTGCCCTGCTTGGCGTTCCAGGTGTTGAGGAAGGGAGCACTTAGCGCGCCCACCAGCCCCGCGAGCACCGCGCCGATGACGAAGGCCAGCACCTTGTAGTGGGTGGGATTGATGCCCATCGCGTCGGCGGCGAGTTCGTCTTCACGGATGGCGTGAAAGGCCCGGCCCACCCGTGAGCGTGACAGTTGCCGGGCAAACAGCAGCGTGAGCAGCAGCAGCGGCCCGAACAGCCACAGGTACTGGAGCGGCTGATCGAAGCCGAACGCCTGCGGAATGGCGAAGATGCCGATGGCGCCCCCGGTGATGCTCAGGTTGAGTGCCAGAATTTGCATGATCTGCACGAAAGCGATAGTGGCGAGCGCGAGGTAGATGCCGCGCAGCCGCAGCGCCGGAATGCCAAGGATGAGCCCCAGCACGCCGCATAGCAATGCCGCCGCCAGCCAGGTCAGCGGAAACATGCCGTTGCCGAGCGTGTCGCGCAGGCCAGCAAACGCCGGATTGGTGAGCAAAATGGCCGCCACGTACCCGCCGAGCGCGTAGAAGCCGGGCGTGGCGAGGCTGAGTTGCCCGGCCTGCAAGGGAAAATAGAGGCTCAGGCCCAGCAGCCCTGCCTGCACCATCATCACGATGAGGGCGCCGTAGGTGGAAAAGAAGTCGGTCATGCGCTCACACCTTCTGAACCTGGGCCTTGCCGAGCAGCCCCTGGGGCCGCAGCAGCAGCACGATAAACAGCAGCGCGAAGGCCACCGCGTCCTTGTAGGCGCTGTAGTCGGCGGGCACGAACGCCTCGGCCAGGCCGATCACCAGACCGCCGAGCACCGCGCCGGGAATGCTGCCCAGCCCGCCGAGCACGATGACCGCCAGCCCCTTGAGCCCGAAGGCCTGCCCGAAGTACGGCCCGCCGATGCCGAACGCCAGCGACACCAGCGTGCCCGCCAGCCCACCCAAAAAGCCCGAGAGGAAAAAAGTGATCAGCACGTAGCGGTCCACGCTGATGCCGAGCAGGCTCGCCGTGCCGGGATTTTCGGCCACCGCCCGCAACGCCTTGCCGATCTTGGTGCGCCCGATGACGTAGCCCAGAATGCCCAGCATCACCATGCTGACGGCGAAAATCACCAGTTGCACGGTGCGGACCGCCACCACCTTGTCGCCCACATGAAAGGTCAGCGCGGGCGGAAACTCGCCGTAGGCATTGGCCGGGAAGCTGTAGCTCTCGGCGCCGACGAGCAGTTGAATGAGGTTGACGATCACCAGCGCCACCCCCAGGCTGCTCACCAGCGCCAGCAGCGGCTCGGCCCCGCGCGCCCGCATGGGCCGGAAGGCGAGGCGCTCGATCACCACCGCGATCAAACCCGCCAGCGCCGAGCCGAGCAGGGTGGCGAGCCCAAAGGCCCAGGGATTGCCTGCCAGCGGTGAGCCGTCGGGAAAGAGATTGATGCCCTTGAGCAGCCCGTTGTTCTCGAACTGCCCCGACACCAGGGTGTAGGTCAGGTAGGCGCCCAGCGTAAACACGGCCCCCTGCGCGAAATTGATGATGCCCAGAATCGAGAAGATCAGCGTGTAGCCCAGCGCGAAAATCGCGTAGACGCTGCCGATCGCCAGGCCGTTGACCAGATTCTGGATCAGCTGACTGGGTTCCATTGCCACCCCCAACGTCGGGGCCGCCCGGGGCGAGCGCCCACCGGGAGCGCTGCCGCCGGACGGCCGACGCACTGCACGCGAAGTTTATTTCCCAAAGACAAAGGAGCCGTTCTTGGCGTCTTTCATCTTGATGCGGGCCACGAAGAACTCCTTCTGGTTGACCTCACCGTCCTTGTCAAAGCGCAGTTCACCCAGCGGCGTGTCGTACTGGCCGGCCAGCACCTGCTTGTTCAGCTCGGTGCGCAGGGCGGCGAGGTCCCAGGTGCTGAGTTTCTTTTTCTTGTCAATCACCTTCAGCGCGTCCACGAAGACCTGAATGCCCGCATAGGCCTGCGCCGCGAACTGGGGCGGGTCTTTCTTGTAGAGCTTGCGGTACTCGCTGACGAATTTCTGGTTGACTGCGCTCTTCTGGGTGGGGCTGTAGGCCTGGGCGACCAGCACGCCGTCGCAGTCCTTCTGGCAGACCGGGAAGACGTTGGCGGTGTTGAAGCCGTTGCCGCCTACGATCAGGCCCTTGTAGCCGAACTGCCGCAGCTGCTTGACGATGTTGCCGCCGTCCGCCGCCAGCGCCGAGACGACCACCAGATCGGCGCCCGAGTTGATGACCGCCGTGACCTGGGTGGTGAAGTCGGTATCGGTGGTGAGCGACTTTTGCACGGTGACGATGTTCAGGCCCTGCGCCTTGAGGGTGGACTGGAAGGTTTCGGTCTCGCTCACCGAGAAGGCGTCGTTTTGCGCGTACATCACGGCGACTTTCTTGATCTTGGGATTGAGCTTGAGCGCCTGCTTGACGGCGGCGGGCGCAATGACGGCAATCGGCGCCGAGACGCGGGCCACGTAGGTGCCGATCTGCGGAACGCCCTTGGCGGTGTTGCTGATGCCCAGCACCGGCACCTTGGCCCGCTCGGCGATGGGGTCGGCGGCAAACGCCTGCTGCGAGAGCGTCGGCCCGACGATGCCCAGCACCCGGTTTTTGTTGATCAGGTTCTGGAAGGCGTTGATGGCGCCGTTCTCGTCGCCGCCCGCGTCCTGGTAGACCAGCTTGATCGGCGTGCCGTTCACGCCGCCCGCCGCGTTGATCAGTTGCTCGGCCAGCTTCGCCCCGGCCACCTGCTCCTGCCCGAACAGCGACACATTGCTCGTTTGCGCTACCGCCACGCCCAGCGAAATAGGCGCGGCCTTCTGAGCGGAAGCGGCAGAAGCCAGACCCAGCGCGGCCCCCAGCAGCAATTTCGTCGCGTTTTTCATATGACCCTCCTGGCCTCGAAAGATGAGGCCCACTTCAAAGCAAACTAAAAGGTGTGCTCACTATGAAAAGCAGAGCACCTGAAGTCAAGCCGCTGCGCCGACCGTTCTAAACGTTGTCTGGAATGGTCGTGTCCCGTATAATGAGACACTGACCCGTGAAACAGCACAGGCACGCGCATCTCCCCGCAAAATGTGCTGGTCAAGGTTGCCGGAACAGCCGATGGGTGGTACTTTTATGTTTGGCTTGTATCAGGCCTGGAGGTTGCGTGGCGAGACGAAAGATGCCGGAACAGCGGGAAAAGAAGAAGAAGGATGAGTCCGACAGCGTGCGGGCCGAGGGCGTGGTGGAAGAGGCGCTGCCGAACACCACGTTCCGCGTGAAGCTCGATACGGGTCACGACATCCTGGCTTATATCAGCGGCAAGATGCGGATTCACTACATCCGTATTCTGCCTGGGGACCGTGTGGTTCTGGAAATCAGCCCCTACGACACTTCGCGTGGGCGCATCGTCTACCGCCGCTGAGCGCGGACCGACAGGTTCTGAGGACACCAAACAGATTCCCGGTCCGGGCCTTGCCCGTCGGGGGTCGAGTGCAGCCGCCGCATTCCTTTTGGGAACAGGGCTGCACGAGGAGGAAGCATGAAAGTTCGTAGCAGTGTCAAGAAAATGTGCGACAACTGCAAAGTGGTCCGCCGCCATGGTCGCGTGCTGGTCATTTGCTCCAACGTCAAGCACAAGCAGAGGCAGGGTTAAGCATGGCGCGTATTGCTGGCATTGACCTTCCCCGCGAAAAGCGCGTCGAGATCGCGCTGACTTACATTTACGGCATCGGCCTGACCCGCTCCAAGGAAATCCTGGCGCGTACGGGCGTGAGCCCCGACACCCGCGTCAAGAACCTGTCGGAAGCCGAGCAGTCTACCCTGCGCGAGGCCATCGAAAAGACCTACAAGGTCGAAGGCGACCTGCGCAACGAAGTCGGTCAGAACATCAAGCGTTTGATGGACATCGGCGCTTACCGTGGTCTGCGTCACCGCCGCGGCCTGCCCGTGCGCGGTCAGCGCACCAAGACCAACGCCCGCACCCGCAAAGGTCCGAAAAAGACCGTTGCCGGGAAGAAAAAGGCCACGAGGAAGTAAGCCATGGCGAAACCCACCAAAGGCAAGGCTCCGCGCCGCTCCCGGCGCAACATCAGCGCTGGTCGCGCCTACGTGCACGCCAGCTACAACAACACTATCGTCACCATCACCGACCTCGACGGCAACTCGGTGGCGTGGTCTTCGGGCGGCACCATCGGCTACAAGGGCAGCAAGAAGGGCACCCCCTACGCTGCTCAGCTCGCCGCCGCCGACGCCGTGAAGAAGGCCCAGACCTCCTTCGGCATGGCCGCCGTGGACGTGATCGTGCGTGGGAGCGGCTCGGGCCGTGAACAGGCGATCCGCGCCATCCAGGCTTCGGGCATCGAAGTCCGCAGCATCATGGACGACAGCCCCGTGCCTCACAACGGCTGCCGCCCCAAGAAGAAGTTCCGCGCCTAACGCGCACGCGCGCGCCCACCTGCCCCGTTTCCGTTGCTGCTTAGCAGCGTAAGCCCCACCACAGGCGAGGAAACGGGCACCAGAGGGCCGCAAGACCCAGTGCTGCTGACCCCGTAAGGGCAGCGCACTGTGACAAGGAGTTATGACATGGGTCGTTTCCGTGGTTCCATCACCAAGCAAAGCCGCCGCGAAGGGATTAACCTCGCGGAGACTGAAAAGGTTCAGAAGTACCTGGACCGCCGCCCCTACGGCCCCGGCCAGCACGGTCAGCGCCGCAAGGGCCGCCCCAGCGACTACAGCGTGCGTCTGCGCGAAAAGCAGAAGCTCGCCCGTCTGTACGGCATGAACGAAAAGCAGTTCCGTAACCTCTTCGAGGAAGCGTCGAACGTGCCCGGCGTGACCGGCACCGTGTTCCTGCAACTGCTGGAGCGCCGCCTGGACAACGTCGTGTTCCGCATGGGCTTTGCCAGCACCCGCCGCCAGGCCCGTCAGTTCGTGGGCCACGGCCACATCCTGGTCAACGGCAAGAAAGTGGACATCGCCAGCTACCGCGTGAAAATCGGCGACGAGATCAGCGTGGCTGAAGGCAGCCGCAGCATGGGCTTCATCCAGGAAAACATGGACGCCCAAAAGCGCCGCCGCGTGAGCCCCTGGATCGAAATGGATCAGGACAACTTCAAGGGCACCTTCTCGCGCCTCCCCGCACGTGAAGACCTCGCCCTGCCGATCAACGAAAACTTCATCATCGAGTACTACTCGCGCTAAATCAGGAGGTTCCAGTGGAGCAAAAGCGCCCTCAACTCAAGGCCCGCGTGGACGGCGACTACGGCGAATTCGTGCTGGAGCCGCTCGCGCGTGGTTACGGCGTCACCATCGGGAACCCTATCCGGCGCATCCTGATGTCCTCGATTCCCGGCACCGCCGTGACGAGCGTCTACATCGAGGATGTGCTGCACGAATTCAGCACCATTCCCGGCGTCCGGGAAGATGTGATTCGCCTGATTCTCAACCTCAAGGAACTGGTCGTGAAGTTTCACGCCCCCGGTCCCAAAACCCTGACCCTGCGTGCGCAGGGCGAGGGTGAGGTTCGCGCCAGCGCGTTTGAAGTGCCCACCGACGCCGAAATCGTCAACCCTGACCTCGTCATCGCCAACCTTGCCGAAGACGGCAAACTGGTGATGGAAGTGCGGGTCGAGGAAGGCGAAGGGTACGTGTCGGCGGACAAGCACGCCACCAAGGACCGCATCAACTCGATTCCGGTCGACGCGATGTTCAGCCCGGTGCGGCGTGTCGCCTACCACGTGGAAAACACCCGCGTGGGGCAGCAGACCGACCTGGACCGCCTGATTCTGCGTGTCTGGACCGACGGCAGCGCCGGCCCCCAGGAAGCGCTGGACAAGGCCGTCGAGATTCTGCGTGATGAACTGAGCGTCTTCGGCAATGTCGAGCCCATGCCTGCTCTGGAAAGCAGCTACGCCGCTGCGACCCCGGCTGCAGTCTACGACCCGGCGACGGCCACCCTGCCCGCCAGCGTCTACGACAGCCCCCGCCAGCCGGACCTGGGCAGCCTGAGCATCAATCCGCAGCCCTTTCCCACCGACCAGGACACCCCCCGCGTGACCCTGGAAGGCCTGGGGCTGACCACCCGCGTGCTGCACTCCCTCAAGGAAGAAGGCATCGACTCGGTGGACGCGCTGTGTGCCCTCTCCGACCGTGACCTGAAAAAGGTGCCCGGCATCGGCGAGCGCAGCCTGGACGAAATCAAGCAGCAACTGGCCCAGTTCGGCCTGGCGCTGCGCGACTGAGCCTTCACGATTGACGCTCCACGCGAGCTGACCTTCCCCCACTTTCACCGGCCCCCGCAGGGCCGCCGAACCAAGGAGAACCACCATGCGTCACGGTAAAGCCGGTCGCAAGCTCAACCGCAACAGCAGTGCCCGCGTCGCCCTGGCCCGTGCCCAGGCGACCGCCCTGCTGCGCGAGGGCCGCATCCAGACGACCCTCACCAAGGCCAAGGAGCTGCGCCCTTTCGTCGAGCAACTGATCACCACCGCCAAGGGCGGCGACCTCCACTCGCGCCGCCTCGTCGCCCAGGACATCCACGACAAGGACGTCGTGCGTAAGGTCATGGACGAAGTGGCCCCCAAGTACGCCGAGCGTCCCGGTGGCTACACCCGCATCCTGCGCGTGGGCACCCGCCGCGGTGACGGCGTCACGATGGCCCTCATCGAACTGGTCTGAGCTTCAGACCCAGTGCTCTCCCCTGCTGCGGCGGGGGAGTTTTTTATGATGTAAAAGGGGCGCCTTTTCTTTTAGCGAAGAAAGGCGCCCCTGTGCTTTAGAGCATCGGCAAGGCGGGCAGCACGTCAAAACCTTCGGGCACGAAGAGGCTCCCCTCCGTGACGCCCTGATCGGCCATGCCACGCAGACGGTTTTCCAGTTCTGAACCGCCGATTTCGCCGTTCAGGAAGGCCCGGTGTGCGGCAATGACCTCACGCACCTGCTCGGGCGACTCGTGGACGAATTCGAGGCGGAAGTCGCGCAGGCCGGCGTCCAGCCAGTCGGGCAGGTGCGCTCCGGCAACCTGCGGGCGGCCCTCGAACACCGTGTTGCGGCAACCCACGTCGGCCATCACTGGGTGCTGCACGCCGCGTTCGTCCTTCAGGGCCACCCGGTGTGACTCGCAGGGATGGCCGCAGTTGGTGTAGTCGGTGCCATCCGAGAGGAAACGGCAGAACACGCAGTGCTCGGTGTGGAAAACGGGGAGGTGCTGATACGCGATGACTTCGAGCCGCTCGGGGCCGACCAATCCAGCCAGTTCCGACACCTGCCGGGCGTTGAGGTCGTGTGTGGGCGTCAGCCGGGTAAGCTGCATATCCAACAACGCGCGGGCCGTCAGCACATTGGCGGCATTGAGCGAGAAGTCGCCCGTCAGCGGCGGCAGGTTCTCCACGTCCTGCAAGCCTTCGAGCAGGCCGCCCGAGCGCACCAGCAATTCGGCGTTCAGGCCGAGCAGAAACTTTTCGAGGTTCTGCTCGGTGGGCTTGAGGATGCGCGGGCTGGCGACGCGGACGGGAATCCCGGCGGCTCGGACTTTTTCCACACTCGGCTTGAGACCGTAGAGTTCGAGGTAGTCGAGCGTGATGGAGTCGGGCCGCTCGGCCAGCGCGGCGTCGAGCTGCTCGGGGGTGCGGACGAGGACGTGGAGATGGTGAACGGTCGATGGTTGATGGTAAGGGTCAGGCGTTTGACCCAGCGCCTCCGCCAGCTTCGGCACCGCCTGCCGCTCCGGGGCCTGGCCGCGCAGCTCGGTCAGCCTCTCCACCGCTTCCCGGCGCAGGGCATTCAGGGCCGAGACGGGCAGAAAGCCGGCGCCTTGCAAGTCCGCCGTCAGCCCGGCGAGGTGGTAGCCGCTGCCGCCGAGCTTGCCGAGTTGCTCAGTCAGCGTGGCCTCGTCCAGCGCGCGGTTGCGGGCCTCGGACAGCGGTGCGGGGGCGGTCACCGTGACCTCGTGACCGGCTTCGTCGCGTAGGGTCAGGCTCGGCAGCTCACCGACGTGACCGACGAAGTGTGCTGAAACGGGCCGGGTATACAGCGGGTCGGAAGCGTCCAGCAGCGGCTTGACGCGAGCGGCCAGCGACGGGTCCTGGGTGCGCCACACCGGGTCGCCGGGGCGAACGCGGTCGGGGTTGACGGCGCCACGCGCGAAACGAAGTTCGGCAACGGTCGAGGGTTGATGGTGGATGGATTTCTTTTTTCCATCCCCCCTCGACCATCCACCCTCAACGTCATTGACCTGATAGACGAAGCCCCCCTCTTCCCGGCCCTCGGGCTTGCGCCAGTTGGCGGGGTCGAACACCAGACCGTCGCCCGGCTTGACTGGCTCGGTGAGTTCGACGAGCACGCCGCGTTCGGTCAGGCCGGTCACGGTGCCCACGCGCACGCCCCGGTGCCTGGGGGCCCGGCCCCGCACGACCTGCTGGTGGTTGGTGCCCGCCATGAAGTGCGGCCCCAGCCCGCGCGAGTAGACCTGTTCCAGGTCTTGTTCCTGCTGCGGCGTCACAGACAGCGGCTGGCCAGCCCAGGCCTCGTCCACGGCCTGACGGTAGGCGGCGGTGGTCAGCGCCACGAACTCGGCGTCCTTGTAGCGGCCCTCGATTTTGAGGCAGTCCACGCCGATCCGCACGAGGTCGGGCACCTGATGCAGCGCGTAGAGGTCGCCGGGCGAGAGCAGGTAGCGGGCGTCACCGAGGTCGCGATACTCGCCGTCCACGAACATTTCGTAGGGCAGGCGGCAGGCCTGGGCGCACTGGCCGCGGTTGGCGCTGCGTCCGCCCCAGGCCTCAGAGGAAAAGCACTGGCCCGAGTAGCTGACGCACAGCGCGCCGTGCACGAAGGTTTCGAGCTCGACATCGGTCTGGTTGGCGATGCGCTCGATGTCCTTGAGGCTGAGTTCGCGCCCCAGGACGACGCGGTTGGCCCCGAACCGCCGCGCCAGCTCCGCACCTTCTGCACTGGTGATGCTCATCTGAGTCGAGCCGTGAATGGGCAGGTCGGGGCAGATGTCGTGAATCAGCCGGGCGACGCCCAGGTCCTGCACGATCAGCGCGTCCACGCCGCTTTCGGCCAGGTGGATAATCTGCCGCTCGGCGTCGCGCAGCTCGCGGTCGAAGACCAGCACGTTGAAGGTCACGAAGCCCTGCACGCCGCGCTCGTGCAGGCCGCGCATCATCTCGGGCAGCGCCTCGGCCTCGAAGCCCACTTTGGCCCGCGCATGGAAGCCCGCGCCCGTGCCGTCGGCCCGCCCCGAGTCAGGCAGCGGGTTGACTCCGAAAAACACGGCGTCGGCGCCCGCTTCCACGGCGGCTTTGAGCTGGGCGTAGCCGCCCACGGGGCTCATGACTTCGGGTTTACGGCGCTGGCGGGGGGCAAAGGGCATAACGGGTCAGTGTAACGCGGAGAAGGGAAAAGCGGTGTGGTCCACCTCCCCCTTGAGCCTCAATCTTTTCTCCGCTGTCCCTCGTAAGGCCGGTACTTCAGGTTGCCTGCCACCTCTCATACGGTTTCAAATTGAGTCCCGAACATGTTCGGGCGCAATTTTGCGCGGAGCGCATGGAAAAAATACGGTTTTAAGGAGATGGATGGGCATCCGGCGCCTTTCCGGATGTTCGGGAATCGGATTAAAGCCGTATAACGCGAGGGCTTCAAAGGCGGCCTGCCTGAGTCGGGCATTGTGTTCCAGTCGGGCCTGAGCAGGGTTCATGCGTCAGTTTAAGGAGCGAGAACAACATCGGGGCCAGACGGCTGACCTCATTCCCATTCCATTCAAAAAAGCCGCCAGCCTGAAGCCAGCGGCCCCCCACACGCGATCCTTATTCCCGCCAGTTCGTGACCGGCTGCTCGCCGCGAATCAGGACCACCGGCACGTGGGCGTGGTGCAGCACCGCCTCGGCCACGCTGCCGAGCAGGGCGCGGCCCAACCCGGCGCGGCCATGGGTGGTCATCACGATCATGCTGACGCCTTCTTCCTTCGCCACGTCGATGATGGTGCGCGACACGGGCCGGCCGGCGGCACGTTCGACGCGGGAGCGCGCGCCCTGCACCTTTTGCCGCAGCAGCGCCAGCGCCTGGTCCTGCTGCAGGATGAAGTCTTCGGGATTGGCGGGCGCGACGTAGCCGAATTCGCCGGTCACGGCGGGACTGGGATCAGCCTGCACGCTCAGGGCGACCAGTTCGGCCCCCAGCGCCTCCGCCAGCGCGCGAGCGTGCTCGGTGGCCTGCCAGCCGAGGTCGCTTTGATCCGTCGTGACCAGAATTTTCTTCATACCTGAGGATAAATCCTGCGTCTCAGACTTATGTCATGGGGTGCATGGGGTAGGCAGTCGGCTCAGGGGCCGCGCGCATACAGGTCCACGCGGGTGCTGGGCCGCACGTCCTCCCGCGCCGCGATGCTGATGACCGCCGTGCTGCCGCCCTTGTCACGCAGGCCGGTGAGCAGCGTCAGCAGGTCGCCCACGTCGAGCCCCGGATTGGCGATGTACTCGCCCGGCACGCCGCGCAGCGTCAGTTCGAGGACGGTGTCCTGCATCAGTTCGGTGATCTGACTCTGGAGCACACTCTGATTCTGAAGGTTGATGGTCGCCTGACGAATCGGCTGCCCGGCGCGGTAGAGCAGCGTGTTGGCGCGGGCGTCGCAGGTGAGCTCGACCGGCAGGCCCGCCACACTGTTTTGCGCGGCGCGGCAGATGACGAACGCGCTGGTGTTCAGGCCACGCAATTTGGTTTCCAGCGAGGCGCGTGCCGAGGGCCCCAGCCGCGCCGCCGGGCTGTCGGCTCCGGGCCGGGCCCCACGCGCGGCGGCGGTGCCCCCGGCGACCTTGAGGAAGGTGTCGAGGCTGCGGACCGAGGGCACCACCCCGGCGTAGACCAGTTCGTTTTTCGGGTAGGTGAGTTCGGCGGTGCGGCTGAGGCTGAGTTCGCTGCGGGCGCTGGAATAGTCGGCCTGGAGGCGCGAGAGGCTCTGGCGCGTCTGGGCGAGGTCCTGGGCGAGCGCCGCGTTGCTGCCCTGCAACTGCCGCTGCTGGGTCCGCAGCGTGGCGAGGTCCTGCCGCACCCGGTCGCGGTCCTGCACCGCTTTGTCGCGCGCCTGCACCGCCTGGGTGCGCTCAGCCTGCAACCGGTCGCGCTCGGCCACCAGCCGGTCACGGGCGTCGAGGGCCTCCTGCCGCTCGGCGACGGCCTGGTCGCGGGCCGCCGCCGCCGCGTCACGTGACTGGATGGCCGCGTCACGGGCCGCTGTCGCCTGCCGCGCCTGGGCTTCGAGCGCCTGCACCTGAACGCGCAGGGCCGCCGCGCGCTGCTGGGCCTGTGCGCCTGGGCCTGCGCCTGCTGCTGGGCCTGCGCAACCTGCTGGGCGGCACCCGTCCGCACCTGCCCGAGCTGGGTCTGGGCGGCCTGCTGCGCCTGACGGACACTCGCCTGCGCGGCGGCCTGGGCCTGGGCCTGCACCTGTTCAGCCCGTGCCTGGGCCTGTTCGGCGCGGCGCTGGGCTTGCCGGGCCTGCTCGCGGACCTGTTCGGCGCGCGCACTCGCCTGCTGCGCCTTTTGCGAAGCCTGCGCGGCGCGGGTCTGCGCGGCTTGGGCTGTCGCCTGGGCCGCCGCCGCCCGCCGCTGCAACTCCTCGGTGCGGGCCTGGGCGGCGTTGGCGCGGGTCTGGGCGTTCTGGGCTTCCTGCTCGGCCTGCGCGCTGCGGAGCTTGAGATCAAGCACCTGCGAGTCGAGCTGGGTGGCGCGGTCCTCACTGGCCTGAAGCTGCTTTTGCGAAGCCTGGAGTTTCTCGCGGCTGGCCTGTGCCTGGGCTTCGAGCTGACGGCGCTGCTCGGCCAGGGTCTTGAGGCGCGTTTGCAGGTCCTGCGCCTGTTTCGTCAGCCGGGCCTGTTCCTGCTGGGCCGAGGCGAGGTTCTGGCGGGCAGCCGCGAGTTCCTGCCGAGCGGCCTCGCGCTCCTGCCCCGCCTTCTGCGCTTCGCTGCGGGCGGCTTCACGCTCGGTCCGGGCGGCGCGCAGTTCGCCCTGCACGGTGCCGACTTCGGTACGCAGCGCCTCGATCTGAGGCCGCAACTGGTCGGCCTGGGCAATGGTGGACACGGCGTTGCGGTTGAGCAGCAAAAACGCTGCCAGGCTCGCCGCGCTGATCGCCATGCCCGAGAGCACCGCCACGATGGTCGCCGTCTGCTTGGGCCGCAGCCCGAACCAGCGCAGGTGCTTGCGGCCCGCTTTCTTGGCGATGGTGTCGGCGGCGTAGGCCACCACGCCCGAAAGCACCACCACGAAGGGCAAAAACAGCCACAGCACGCCTCAGTCGCCTCCCCGCTCAGAGCTCGAAGTCGTCGCCGAGGTAATGACGCCGGGCGTCCTCGTCCTGCGCGAACTGCTCGGGGGTGCCGTCGAACCGGATCTGCCCGTCGTACATCAGGTACACACGGTCGGTCAGCGCAATCGTTTCGCGCACGTTGTGGTCGGTGATGAACACGCCGATGCCCCGGCGGTCCCGCAGCTCGCGAATCAGGCGCTGAATCTCACGGATGCTCTTGGGGTCCACGCCGGTAAACGGCTCGTCGAGCAGCAGGTAGTCGGGGTCGGTGGTCAGGGCGCGCGCGAGTTCCAGCCGCCGCCGCTCGCCGCCCGAAAGCTGGTAGGCGTAGGAGTTCGCCAGATGTGTCAGCCCGAATTCGGCCAGCAGCGCGTCGGCGCGGGCTTCCTGCTCGGCGCGGGTCAGCTTCTGATATTCCAGAATCGCCAGCAGGTTGTCGCGCGCGGTCAGCTTGCGAAAGGCGCTCGGCTCCTGCGGCAGATACCCCAGCCCCAGCCGCGCCCGCTCGTGCATGGGCAGCCGGGTCAGGTCGCGGCTCCCGAGGGCGATACGGCCCCCGCCAGGGCGGATAAAGCCGACCACCATGTAAAAGGTCGTGGTCTTGCCCGCCCCGTTCGGCCCGAACAGCGCCACGATTTCGCCGGGCGACACCCGGAAATCCACGCCGCGCACGACCTGCCGCTTGCCGTAAGTCTTGCTCAGGCCCGTCGCCGTCAGTTCCGGGCGGGCGGGCGTGGGCGCAGGGGCAGCGGCGGGCTGGGCGGCAAGGGCAGTCACGGTTTTCAGCGTAGCACGGGCTTTTTAGCGGCCTGTGAGTGGGGTTACCGGGTGCCCGGCGCGCATTACACTCTCCCCATGCAACTCACCATCATCGTTCTCGATTCCGTCGGTGCCGGGGCGCTGCCCGATGCCGCCGCGTTCGGCGACGCGGGCGCCCACACCCTCAACCACACGCTGAAACAGGCCCCAGTGCCGCTGCCCCACCTCGCCCGGCTGGGCCTGGGCAAACTGCCGACCATCGACACGTCGCCGGAGACCGTCCCCGCCGACGCCGAAGTGACGGGCGCCTATGGCCGGATGCGCGAGGTCAGCCCCGGCAAGGACACCTCCACCGGGCACTGGGAATTCATGGGCGTGCAGCTCGAGCACCCGTTTCAGGTGTTCCCCGACGGCTTTCCGCCCGAGGTGATGGACCGGTTCGACGCCGCGACGGGTCGGGGCCACCTGTGCAACAAGCCGTACAGCGGGACTGACGTGATTCGGGACTACGGTGAGGAGCACCGCCGCACCGGCTTTCCCATCGTGTACACCAGCGCCGACAGCGTGTTTCAGATTGCCGCGCACGAGGACGTGGTGCCGCTGGAAACCCTGTACGAGTGGTGCCGGGCCGCCCGCGAGATTTTGCAGGGCGAGTACGCCGTGGCCCGCGTGATTGCCCGGCCTTTCCGGGGCGAGCCGCCCTTTGAACGGGCCAACGAACACCGCCGCGACTTCTCGCTGACGCCGCCGCGCACCGTGCTCGACGCCCTCAAGGAAGCGGGCAAGGACGTGGTGGGCATCGGCAAGATTCCCGACATCTACGCCGGGCAGGGCTTTACCGAGAGCATCCACACCGACGACAACGCCGACGGCATCCGCAAGACGTTGGAACGGATGAAGGCGGGCGTGGATGGCCTGATTTTCACCAACCTGGTGGACACCGACGCCAAATTCGGTCACCGCCGCGACCCCGCCGGCTACAGCAATGCCCTGGCCGAGTTTGACCGCGCCCTGCCGGACCTGATCGCCGCGCTGCCGGAAGACGGCCTGCTGATTATCCTCTCCGACCACGGCAACGACCCCACCTGGCACGGCACCGACCACACCCGCGAGTACGGGCTGCTGCTGGCCTACGGACACGGCCTGAGCGCCCGCGATCTGGGCGAACGCGAGACCTTCGCCGACGTGGGGGCGACGGTGGCCGAAGCGCTGGGCGCGCAGTGGGACGGCCCCGGCACGTCCTTCTGGAACGAGTTGCGATGACAGAGCCGCTATGAAGGGACCGCTATGACTCTGCCCGCCGCCGAACAGTTTGCGTTCACCCTGACGCTGGGCGGACGCTACGCCGGGCAGCAGGAATGGGCGCTGCACAGCGAGCGCGGCACCGTGACCGCCCGCGTGCAGACCGAGTTCGGCGGCGTGCTGCCCGAAGTGCGCCGCGTGCAGACCAGCCGGATGCACGCCCGGACGCTGAGCAGCCTGCACTACGCCGAGGGCGACGGCGGGGGCCGGGCGAGCTTTGAAACCGGTTTCGACCGCAAGACTGGCGTGGTCACCCTGCGCCAGGGCCGCGAGGAGGCTGAGGTACCGCTCACGGTGGATTACTACGACCCGGTGAGCCTGCTGCTGTGGCTGCGGACGCTGGACGGCCAGGAGCGTGCCGAGGCCCAACTGACGGGCGGCAAAGCGCTGATTCAACGCCTCGCGGATATGGAGGTGGACGGACAACTCGCTTACGTCTATTTTTTGCGGCCCGGCGGGGCTTACGTGTACGTGGAGCAGGCCGCCCCGCACCGGCTGCTGCGCCTGATTCAGCCCACCGACTTCGGCCCCATCGAGGCCAACTTGGGCGGCTCGGCTCCGGGCCGACGGCAGGGTGGTCCGAAGGGTCGGCGGCGAGTCGGATGAACCGGCAGCTGTTTGCCGCGCTGCTGAGTGTCTGCTCGCTGGCGACGGCAGCACCGGCCACCCTGCGCGACCCCCGCGTGGACGTGCCGCGCCAGATGTTTACCTCAGCGCAGCAGCGCATCCTGGACGCGCTGGCAACCCGGATTCAGGCCCGCCCGGCGGCGGTTCCGGCCTTGCAATGGCGGGGCGGCGGGCTGGACGGTGGCGCGGCGTGGCTGTCGTTCAGTGCGCCTTTTCGCACCCGGACCCCCGAACGGCTGGACGTATTTTCGGTGGGGCAGACGGAAGGTCTCCACTTCCTGCTGGTTCTGACCCGGCCCGGCGAGCGCGAGCAGGTGTGGCTGCTGGAGCCGACCGACATGGGCAACTGGGCCAATTACTACGCCCCCAAAACGATTTACACGGCCCGTGACCTCAATCTGGACGGGCGGCGCGAACTGGTCATCGAGTACGCGGGGGGCATCGGTGACGGCGGGGGTAGACAGTCCAGCACGTCCCTGCTGCTGCTGGATTTCAATGCCCAGGGGCCGAAAATTTGGGGCAGTCTTCCCGTGAACGACGCCGCATTCGGCCCCGACGGTGAAGTGTTCCGGCAGGCGGCCTACGTGGTGCAGGTCGAGAAGGGCAAAACGCCCCGCTTTCAGGGCCTCTTTCTCAAGACGCTGAGCAAGCCCTTTGCCGAGCGTGAGCAATACGCCGCGACAGGGAAAGTCGTCCCGCTCAAGCTGGACCCCACCCCCCCCTTCAAGTTGACGCGGCTGTGGTAAGGGCAGGCGGCACGACCTCTGCCACCTCGTCCTCCCCCAGCGGCTCGAACTGCGACCTCAGCACCCGGTACGTGTTTTCCGCGACGTACAGATGCCCCGGCTCGCGCTCGTTGCGGGCCAGCACGCGGGCGAGGGCTTCTGCGTCGGGCAGCGTCAGGGCGTAGAGGCGCACCTCATGCGGTTTCAAATTGAGTCCCGGACATGTCCGGGCGCAATTTTGCGCGGAGCGCATGGAAAAAATACGGTTTTAAGGAGATGGACGGGCATCCGGCGCCTTTCCGGATGTTCGGGAATCGGATTAAAACCGTATCAGCACCAACTTCTGCCGCCACCGCCCGCAGGTGGTCACGCTCCGAACGCCGCCACACGCCACTGTCCAGAATCACGTGCCCACCGAGTTCGAGGCAGCGCCGCCAGCAGCCTTCCATCACCCCGCGCACCCGGTCCTGGGCGGCGCGGTACTCGCTTTCGGGCGGGTCCTCACCGGAGAGAGCCACCATCCACTCGTCCTGCGAGAAGCGGATGCCGGGCAGCTCGCGCTCCAGCCGCCGCGCCAGCGTGGTTTTGCCCACGCCCATAAAGCCGTGAAGAAGGTGGAGGGTGCCGGGCATGGAGCAAGTGTAGACGCCCTGTCCCTGCGGCGGCTGGAATAGACGCCGGGCCTTTTCCCCTCTTCCCGCCGCCTATCCTCTCCCCATGCAAGTGCTTCAAGGGGCCGAGGCCCGCGCCGCCCTGACCCGAACCTTTTCCCAGATTCCCGTGCCGGACGCGGTGCTCTCGCGCATCGAACAGACCTTTGGCGAACGGCTGACGCCCGAGCAGGTGGTGGAACGCATCCTGCTCGATGTCCGTGCACGCGGCGACGACGCCCTGCGCGACTGGACCGAGCGGCTCGACGGCCCGCGGCCCGCAGAGCTGGAGGTCCCCGCCGCCGAACTGGAGGCCGCGCAGGTGGCCCCCGAATTGCACGCTGCCATCCGCCTCGCCGCCGAGCGGGTGCGGGCTTTTTACAGGCAGCAGCCCGCGCACGGCTTTCTGGAGCACGGGCCGGACGGCGCGCTGGGCCAGCTCGTGCGTCCGCTGGGGCGGGTGGGCGTGTACGTGCCGGGGGGCCTCGCGCCGCTGATTTCCACCCTGATGCACACGGCGGTGCCCGCGCAGGTGGCGGGCGTGCCGGACATCGTGGTGACGACCCCGCCGGGCAAGGACGGACAGGTTCACCCCGCGATTCTGGTCGCCGCCCGCGAACTGGGTCTTTCCCGCGTGTTCAAAGTGGGCGGCGCGCAGGCCATCGCTGCGCTGGCCTACGGCACCGCGAGTGTGCCGGCGGTGGACAAGATCGCCGGGCCGGGCAACCTCTTCGTGGTCATCGCCAAGCGGCTGGTGTACGGGCAAACGGGCATCGAGAGCCTGCCGGGGCCGACCGAGACGCTGGTGGTCGCCGACGACTCCGCCAGCCCGCGTTACGTGGCCGCCGACCTGCTCGCCCAGGCCGAACACAACGGCGCCGAGCCGGTGCTGGTGTCGGTGAGCCGAGAACTGCTGCTGGCGGTGCAGGCCGAGCTGAATGAGCAACTGGAAAACCTGCCCGAACCCAACCGCAGCTGGGCGCGTGACAGCGTAGGGGCGCGGATGAAAGTCGTGCTGGCCGACTCGCTGGACGAGGCGCTGGACCTCGCCAACCTGTACGCCCCCGAGCACCTGTGCCTGCTGACCCGCGACCCCTGGAGCCTGCTGGGGCAGGTGCGGCGCGCGGGCGGCGTGTTCGTGGGCGAGGCGAGCATGGAAGCGCTCGGCGACTACGTGGCCGGCCCCAGCCATGTGATGCCCACCGGCGGCACCGCCCGCTTCATGAGTCCGGTCAACGTGCGCGACTTTCAGAACATCATCAGCGTGGTGGGCGTGAATGAGGAAACGCTGCGCCGCATCGGCCCGGCGGCGGCGACCCTGGCCCGCGCCGAGGGGCTGGAGGCCCACGCCCGCGCCGTGGAAAGTCGGCTGAAATGACGCAGGGCGCCGTGCAGACCGACCCGGTCAGCCTCGTCATTCGCCGCCGCATCCGGCCCGGCAAGGAGGCCGAGTACGAGGCGTTGCTGAGCGAAGCCATTGCCATGCTCGCCGGGGTGCCTGGGCACCGGGGCACCGGCATCGTCCGGCCCGGCGCGGGGGACCGCGAATACACGCTGATGGCCCGCTTCGACAACGTGGACAGCGCCGCTGCCTGGGAACACTCGCCGCAGCGCCTCGCCTGGCTGGACCGGGTGGGGGCGGTGGTGGACGAACACGTCAGCTTCGAGCGGCAGCCGGGGCTGGACTTCTGGTTCACGCCGCCCGCCGCGCCGACCTTACGGCAGCCGCCGCGCTGGAAAATGACGCTACTGACGCTCTCGGTGCTCTATCCGGTCAGCCTCGGCCTGAACTGGCTGCTCGGCCCCCACATCGGCCACTGGGCGCTGGCCCCACGGGTGCTGGTGCAGTCGGCGCTGGTGGTCACGCTGATGACTTACTTCTTCATGCCGCTGGCGACACGGACGGCGGCGGGGTGGCTGGCGAAGTAGGGGCAGCCAATGGAAAAGCCCCCACTGTGGACGTGTGGAGGCTTTTGGCTGGGGGTGGCGGGAGGGTTGGTCTGCACGCCCCCTCACCCCTTTGCTTCGCAAAGGCCCTCTCCCACAAGGGGAGAGGGTCAGAGGCGGAACCTATTTTTTACGAAATACCTAAGCAGAGGGGCCTTTCTTAACCCGCCTCCACCAGCCGCTTTTCTTCCTGCACGACCAGAGTGGCGCCTTCCACGCCGACAATTCGCACCGGGGTGCCGGCGGGCAGCTCCGGCCCCCGCGCCCGCCAGTCGCTGTCGCCCACCCGGACGCGGCCCACACCGTGTTCGATGGGGGTCACGACGGTGACGGTGCGCCCGATGAGGCGCTGAGCGCCGGTGTTGAGCTGCTCGCCCTCACTGCCGCCGAGGACGAGGCGCGACACGTAGCGGCGGCCCAGCCACACGGCGGCCACGCTCAGGCCCGCAAAGAGCAGCAACTGCCCCGGCACGTCCAGAAAGGGCAACACGAAGGTCAGGAGGCCCACGCCGAAAGCCGAGAGCGCGAGCCACACGAAAAACACGCCGGGGGCCAGAATTTCCAGAATCAGCAGCAGCGCCCCGAACACCCACCAGTGCCAGGGGTGGACCGCTTGCCAGGTGGGGAGCCAGTCAGGCACGGCTCACCCCTGCCGCTTGGGAGGCATGGCGCCGACGGTGACCGGCTGGGCGACGGGCACCGTCGTGCCCCGGGCGCGTCATCTGCGGCATGGCGGGCATCGGCGCAGGCTGGCTGCCGGGGGTAAAGGCTTCCTTCGCCACTTCCGCAATCCCTTGCAGGCTGCCGAGAATGCTGGTCGCCTCGATGGGCAAAATGAGCGTCTTCTGGTTGGGGGCCGAGGCCACGTCGCGCAGGGCTTCGACGTACTGCTGGGCGATGAAGTAGTTCACGGCCTGCACGTTGCCCCCGGCAATCGCCTGGCTGACCACGCGGGTCGCTTCGGCTTCGGCCTGGGCGCGGCGCTCCCTCGCCTCGGATTCCATGAACGAAGCCTGCTTTTCACCCTCGGCCTTGAGCACGGCGGCCTGTTTCTCGCCGTCGGCCTTCAGAATCGCGGCCTGCCGGAAGCCCTCGGCGTCGAGGATGTTGGCACGCTTTTCGCGCTCGGCCTTCATCTGGCGGGCCATGCTGGCGACGAGGTCGGCGGGCGGCTTGATGTCCTTGACCTCGATGCGCGTGACCTTGACGCCCCACGGCTCGGTGGCCTCGTCCACCACGACGAGCAGCTTGGCATTGATGGTGTCGCGGTTGCTGAGCAGTTCGTCGAGGTCCATGCTGCCCGTCACCGTGCGGATGTTGGTCATGGTGAGGTTGAGCACGGCCTGTTCGAGGTTGCGGACTTCGTAGCTCGCCTTGGCGGCGTCGAGCACCTGATAAAAGACCACCGCGTCCACCGTCACGAGCGCGTTGTCCTTGGTGATGATTTCCTGGCTGGGCACGTCGAAGACCTGCTCCATCATGTTGACCTTGCGGCCAATACGGTCAATGTAGGGAATGATGAGGTTGAGCCCGGGCTTGAGCGTGCGCTGGAACTTGCCGAAGCGTTCCTGCGTCCACTCGTTGCCCTGCGGCACGCTCTTGATGCCCGCCAGCAGCGTGATGATGACGAGCAGCACCAGCACGACCACGAAGATGGTAAATCCCATAGGTTGCCTCCTTAGTTCCGTCTACGCGGCATTCACCGGGAAGGTTCCCGCAGCCGCAAGGTGCCGGCGTCCAGCGTCAGCAGGTCCAGGCAGCGCAGACTTTCCCACAGCGTGAAGGCGTCCAAGCCATTTGCCCGCGCCGCCAGCAAGCTGATGACAGTGCCATGCGCGACGACGGCGAGCGTGGGGTGCGGATTGACCGTCAGCACGGCGTTGATGGCGTTGGCAAAACGGCGCCAGGCGTCGTCCGCGCTTTCCTCACCGACCACCACTTGCCCCGGCTCAGCGAAGAAGCGGCGGAAGCGGTTCTGAAACTCGTCCGCCGATACGAGTTCGTTGCCGTAGCGCAGGTGCTCGTGCAGCCCCAGCATCGGGCGGCAGGGCACGCCGAGCGCGGCGGCGAGGGCCTGCGCGGTGGCTTTCGCCTTGGGTTCTTCGCTGCACACCACGAAATCGGGGCGCGGGTCGAGGCGGGCAAGGAGGTCAGGCAACCCGTCCAGAGCGTCCGGCGCGAGGTGCCACTCGTGGGCCGGCACGTCGGGAACGAGGGTCGGCTGGCCGTGTTTGATGAGGTGCAGAGTCCGTGGCATGGCCCATGCAAGCACGGGAGAGGGCGGGAAGCATCGGTCAAGTGGCGGACTAGAGGCTCCCGACTCCAGTTTCGCGTATCCGGGAAAAGCACCCGAATCCGCTTCACTTCCACCGAGAGCCTCTTTTGCCTGCTCGCTCCGCTCGGGTTGACGATTGCATCATCAACCGGCAGCTTCATACACTCGTCGGATGTCGCTGCTACCACCGCCGCCCCTCGTCCACCTGGAACACGTCACCGTCATCGCCGGGGGGCAGGCGCTGCTCCGCGACCTTTCGCTGACGGTCCGGCCCGGCGAGGCGCTGCGGCTGGCGGGGCCGAACGGCGGCGGCAAAACCACGCTGCTGCGGCTGCTCGCCGGGCAAGTTGCGCCCGTGAGCGGCACCCGGACGTATGCGCTCGGCGGACAGGTTCAGCCTTCCGCCGTGCAGGCGCGGCGTACCCTGAGCGTGGTGGGGCCGGACGCCGAGGCGTTTTATCTCACTCGCGACTGGGAACTGACCGTGCGCGACGTGCTGCTGGCGGGCGCGGAGGGCGAACACCTGCGGCTGTGGGAAGCGACGCCCGAACAACTCGCCCGGTTGGACGAGGTGACTACACTGACCGGCGTGGAGCCCTTGCTGGAGCGCGACTTTCGCACCCTCTCGCACGGGCAGCGCCGCCGGGTGATGCTGGCCCGCGCCCTGATGCCCGCGCCGCCCCTGCTGCTGCTCGACGAATTCACCGATGGCCTGAGCGAAGCGGCCCGCGCCGACCTCGGCGACGTGCTGCGCCGGGTCCATGCGGCGGGCACGGCGTTGGTGCTGGCGACCCACCGGCCCGAGGAAGCCCCGACGCTGAACTGGCGCACGGTGTACGTAGCGGGCGGCGAACTGAGCGACGAGCCGCCCGCCTTCCCATCCGCTCCCCTCGCTATTCCGGCGGCGCTTCCACTGGCCCCCTCTGCGGCACTGCGGCCCTCGTGGAACTGACGGATGCCGAGGTCTTCCGCAACGGCCACCGCGCCCTCGGCCCGCTGAGTTGGACCTGGGCAGCGGGGCAGCATTGGCTGGTTACGGGCGAAAACGGCAGCGGCAAAAGCACCCTGGCACGCCTGATTGCCGGCGAGTTGCACCCCGCGCTCGGCGGCAGCGTGGCGCGGCCTTTTCTGGCGCGGGACGTGCAAAGCGAGCGCCGCCGCACGACCGGGCTGGTGTCGGCGGAGGTGGGCATCCGGCAGCGCTCCGGCGTCTCCGGGCGCGAGTGGCTGGGCCGCGACGTGATCGCGAGTGCCTTTGCTGGAACGGAAGGCTTTACCGGGGACGTGACCGCCGAGCAGTGGGACGCGGTAGGCACGCTGGCCGAGCGGCTGGAACTGGGCGAGCTGCTGAGCCGCGACGTGCAGGCCCTGTCGCAGGGGCAACTGCGGCGGCTGCTGCTCGCCCGCGCCGCCGTGCACCGGCCCCGGCTGCTGCTGCTCGACGAAGGGCTGGACTTCGTGGACGATCACAACCGCGCCCTGTTTCTGAACCTGCTGCCGGAACTGGTCGCGGGCGGCACCCACCTGCTCGTCGTCGCGCACCGGGAGGCCGATGCGCTGCCGGGGCTGACCCACCACTTGCGGCTGGCGGGCGGGCGGGTGGCTGGACAACAGAAGCTCTGAAAAGCAAACGTGGCGCCCGTCTTCCCTCCCCCGGCCCCCCGCACCCCGTCAGACTCGGCTCACCTTCAGGCCCTAGTCTGACGGGCATGAAGTTTGCTGCCCCCGCCTCCTCTGTGCTGGCCCTGTCCGTGCTGCTGCTGGCGGCTCCCCTCACGTCCGCGCAGGCGGCCCCGGCGGCCTCCGCGCCGACCGTCGCCAAGTCGAACCTCGTGACCATGCCCGGCTACAGCCTGACGGCGGCGGGCGGCTGGATCATGCTCAAAAACACCTACCAGGGCGACGCCGCGCTCGCCGGGGTGGCGCTGGCAGGCCCGGCGGTTAAGGGCAAACTCAACCCGAGTTTCATCGTGACTGTGACCGACGTGAGCAACGTCCCCAAGGCCAACCGCACCCTCGGTGTGGCGCGTGACGTGCGCGCCGACGAACTGCCCACGGTGGTGCAGGAGTTCAAGTGGCTCGGCGAGCGCACCGTCAAGGTCGGCGGCAGCAGCACCCTGGGCGTGCTGTGGAGCTACAGCGGCAAGGAAGAAGGCGTGAGCCACCGCTGGTCGCAACTGATGACCCTGCGCGGCGACAAGCTCTACACCGTGACCCTCGCCCTCCCTGAAGGCACCCGCCCCGAAGTGGCCGCCGCCGGGCGCGACATGCTCGATTCGTTCAAACTGCGCTGAAAACAGACAAAAGTAGAGGGCGCCTCGGCAAAAGCCGGAGCGCCCTTTTCTCTGGTCTAAAGCATTTGACAAAGGAATGCCCTGCATTTTTGACCCTCTACCTTGATGGGAGAGGGCCTTGCGAACAAGGGGTGAGGGTGTCTTTTTCTGTCAAATGCTTTGGAAGGGAGCTGTTACAGCCTTTCCAACCCGTCCGCCACCCCATTCAAATAAGCCGCGAGCGCCTCGTGGTCCGCCACCTGCTCATCGGCGTGCCGCGCCAGCAGCGGCAGGGTGCCCACCTGCACCGCGTACCCGGCGGTTTCGAGCATCACCTCGTCGTTGTCGCTGTCGCCGAACGCACCGTGCGTTCCAGCGGCACCTCCAGCAGCTCGGCAATACGGGTCAGCGCCGCCGCCTTGTGCGCTCCGGTAGGGGTCACGGTCAGGAAATGGGGGTACGGCTCCTGCCCGCCCGTCACGACGAGGTGAGGACGGGTCTTACGCAGCCGCCGCGCCAGGGTCGCCACCTCGGGGTGATAAAAGCCCGCCTTGACGATGCCGGTTTGCGGGGCCTCGGACAGCGGGTGGTAGCCCCGAGCGACCATCCAGGGTTCGGGCTCGCGGCCCGGCGGCAGGTCCACGTAAATCGCCTCCGGGGTAAACAGCACCAGTCGGGCGCCCTGCAACTCGTGGGCGAGCACCGCCTGCACGTCTTCCAGCGAGAACTCGGCCTGCGCGTGGAGTTCGCCGCCCGCCTCAATGCGCCCGCCGTTGTTGGTGGCCGTAGCGTCGGCCTGCACGCCCTCGCGCACGCTGCGTGGCGGGGTGTCGCGCCCGGTGATGATGGCGAGCTTGACCCCCAGCGAGCGCAGCCGGGCCAGGGCCTGCGCCGTCGCGGGAGGCAGTTCGGTGCCGCCGTCACGAATCAGGGTGCCGTCGAGGTCGAAGGCGAGCAGCAGCGGCAGGCCACGGGGAAAGGAAGCGCGGGCGGCGGACATACGGCCCAGCATAGGGGGCGGCGGCGCACTCCGGGCGCGGGGAGTCGCTTATGATGGGCGCTGTGAGTTTGCCCCCGCCCAGTTCCCGCGCTTCCTTTTCCTCGCAAGAGACGACCCGTGAACGTATCCAGACCGAGGCGGCGCGGCTCTTTGTCGCCAGCGGCTACCACGGCGTGAGCATGCGCGAGGTGGCCGAGGCGGTGGGCGTGACCAAGCCGGCCCTCTACCACCACTACGCCGACAAAGAAGCCCTGTTTCTGGCGATGCTCGACGGCGCCCTCGCCACCCTGGCGCGGCTGGTCGAGCACGCCGGGCAGCAGCAGGGCATCCGGGCGCAGCTCGACACCCTGATTCGCGACCTGCTCGACACCGCCCCCGAACAGCGGGTGGGCCTGCAACTCGCTTCCGAACTGCGCCACGTCTCGCCCGAGCGCCGCGCCGCCTTCGAGACGGAGTACCGCCGGGTGTGGATGGGCGGCCTGACCGCGCTGATCGAGGCGGCAGTCGAACGCGGCGAACTGCGAACCGACCTCTCCCCCGCCACGCTGACCCTGGCGCTGCTCGCGGTGCTCTACCCGCTGGTGAGTGGCCCCGGCGCCCGGCAGCCGCAGCAGACCGCGCAGGCACTGCTCAGCGTGTATTTCGACGGCGCTGGCCCGCGCTGACCTCGACAGGGCTGACCTCCACAAGGAAAGCCGCCCCCCTCATACCGATACCGAGGTGGGGCGGTTTCTGTTGGGACGCACTTAATTGATGAGCGCTTACTTCTTCGGCGCGTCAATCGTCTTGGTCACGGTGGTCTTGCTTGCCGGACGGGTGCCGGGGGCGACCTTCTGCACGGTCTGGCCGAGGCTGGCGGTTTCGTGCTCGACCTGCTTGTTGATGATGATCTGCTGCACGATGCCGATGATGGTCGAAAGGATGATGTAGAGCGTCACGCCCGACGGGAAGGTCAGGGCGAAGTACAGGAAGACGAGGTAGATCATCGCCTGCTGCCGGAACATCTCGGGGGTTTTGCGGGTCGAGACGTAGAGCTGCCCGAGGTTCACGAACAGGTAAATGACAGCCAGGATGTAGAAGGGGTCAGGGGTGGCGAGGTCCGGCAGCCACAGGAAACCGCTGTCGAACTCGAAGTTGCGGATGGTGGCCCACAGCGCGATCAAGACCGGGAAGGGGAGCAGCGTGGAAAAGCAGCCCGCCGGGTTGACCTGGTAATCGCGCATGAGCTGCGCCATTTCCATCTGCATGGCCCGCTGCGACTCGGGGTCGGTCTTGCCCTTGTACTTTTCCTGGATTTCTTTTTGCAGCGGCTGCACGAGCTGCATCCGGGCGGTGGTGCGGCCCTGCGCCTGCATCAGCGGCCACATCACCAGCCGCAGCAGGATGGTCAGCGCCATGATGACCAGACCCCAGTTGCCGATGACCTTGTAGAGCGCTTCCATCAGCTTCACGATCAGGAGGCTGATCTGGCCGAAGAAGTTGGGCTGAAACAGGCCCGGCAGCTCGGTGTAGCCGCTCTGGTAAAGGTGAATCAGTTCGTTTTTGCCGCCGTACACTTCCAGGCTACTGGTCGCGGGCAGCGTCGCCGTTACGAGGCCCTGTGGCCCGCCGGTGAGCTGCACGTCCACCTTTGTTCCCTGCTGGGGGCGCACGATCAGCGCGTGGGCAATCTGGCTCGGGTTTTCTTGCAGCGCGGCGTACTGGATGTTCTGAACACTCAGGGTGCCGCTGCCCTGCACGCTGGCGGGCTGCCCGCCCACCGGCACTGCCTGCACGCGGGGATTGTCCGCCTTGCCGAGGCCAGGAAACAGCATGTTGACCTGCGCCGGGCCGTTCCTGACCTCGGTCCGCACGTCCACCTTGAAGTTGCGGGGGTGCAGGGTGATGGTCTTGGTCACCTGCACGCCGTTCTGGGCATAGCGGAACACCGCGTCCTGGCGGTTGGCGGCGAGGTCGGTCTTCACCTGCGCGGGCTGCGCCTCGGCGGGCTTGTCGGGGCTGAGCGCGTCGCCAGCCTGCAACGCGAACGCCTTGCGCCCGGCCACCATGTTGACGATGCCGCCCTTCTGGTTTTGCAGGGCGCTGAAGTCGTAACTGCCGTCGGCCTTTTTCTTGATAAACGGCGTACCCGCGTAGCTCTTGACGTACCAGCCGATCACCTCGCCACGGGCGTTGAAGATCACGTCTTGCAGGTTGCTGGTGGCGATGTACTCGTCGCCCGGCTGACCGTCGAAGTTGGTCACGATCCATTCGGGCGTGATCGCCTTGCCGAAGTTGGGCAGTGGGCCGGTCTGCGCGCAGCCGCTGAGCAGCGTCGCACCGAGGACGGCGGAGATGGGAAGCAGGAGTTTTTTGGGTGTGGGGTTGGTCATGAAGGTTGGTCCGTTGGGGGGTGGTCCGTAGGGGGGGAGCCCTGGGGGCGCGGGTGACGGGCGGGAAAGTGCTCGGGCACCGGATCAAAGCCGCCCGGCACCAGCGGGTTGCAGCGCAGGACGCGCCACAGGGCGAGCCAGCCGCCCTTGAGCGCACCATGTCGGTCGAGTGCCTGAGCAGCGTACTCCGAACACGTCGGGCTAAACCGGCAGGTCGGCGCGGGCTTGCGCGGCGAAAGGACGCGCTGATACCAGCGCACCGCCCGCACCAGCGGCGCCGCGCTCATGACTTTTCCGCCGGGGACGCCGGGGAAGCGGAAGTGGGGTTCACCTCAGCGGATACGCGCCCGCTCCCCGATTCGTTCCCGGCCCGTTCGCCCGCCACCTGGCCACCGCCCTTTTTGCCGCCCTTGCCCTTGGCGCCGCCGCGTTTGGTGGCCCCGGCCCCGCGCTGCAAGGCCTGGGCGAGCGCGGCCTGCAACTCGGGAAAAGGCACCGTCAGCACGCCGGGGTTGAGCATCAGGATGGCGCGGCAGGCGGGCAGGCCCCCCGGCAGCAGTTCCGGCGGCATGGTCCGCAGCGCCTCGCGAACGCGGCGGCGGGCGCGGTTGCGCTTCACGGCGTGCTTGAGCGTCTTTTTGGAGACCACCAGCCCGATGATGGCGCGGGGGTGCCAGCGCTCGCCGTAGCGGGGGCGATAGTCGGTCAGGCGCAGGGTAAAGAGCGGGTCGCGCACTGCGGCGCCGTGGGCGCGGACCTTGCGGAACTCGCGCTCGCCCCGCAATGGAGCCAGCGCCAGCGGGCGGCGAGGTTTGGCCTCTGTGCCCGTGGCGCTGGTGGTGGAAAGCTGAGAAATAAGTGGCTCCCGAGCCGGGACTTACTCGTCGCTGACGGTGAGCTGGTGGCGGCCCTTGGCGCGGCGGCGGGCCAGGATGTTGCGGCCAGACTTGGTCTTCATGCGGGCGCGAAAGCCGTGGGTCTTGGCCCGCTTGCGGTTGTTGGGCTGGTAGGTACGCTTCATGGTGGTTACTCCTTGGGTGGTCTTTGCTCGTCTGCCTCCGGCGCAGCCTGCCCAGGAAATGGTGCCTGTCTGAAGCCGCCGTGCCGGTGCCACGATACGCCCCGGACGCGGGGCAAACTCGCCCAGTGTATCACGCCATGCGCCGGGGTGGTAAAGCCCGTAGGACGGACGCGGGCGGGCGCTATGCTGCGTTTTGTCCGCACGGCAACAGCGTAAGCAGCAGGTTTCTCACCCGGAACCCCGGTTCCCCGACCCCTCATTCACGGGGAAGAGCAGGGGCGGCGAAGGAGTAGGCGTCATGGCCGAAGTGATTCTCGAGCACGTCAACAAGTACTACGGCAACAAGCAGCACGCGGTGAAGGATTTCAACCTCGAAATCGCCGACCGCGAATTCATGGTCTTCGTGGGGCCGTCGGGCTGCGGCAAGTCCACCACCCTACGAATGATCGCGGGCCTCGAAGACATCAGCGACGGGGTGCTGCGAATTGGCGACCGCGTCGTCAACGACGTGCCGCCCAAGGACCGCGACATCGCGATGGTCTTCCAGAACTACGCGCTCTACCCGCACATGAACGTCTACGAGAACATGGCGTTCGGCCTCAAGCTGCGTAAGACGCCGCGCGAGGAGATCGACAAGCGCGTGCGCGACGCCGCCCGGATTTTGCAGATCGAGCACCTGCTCGGGCGCAAGCCCAAGGAGCTTTCGGGCGGGCAGCGCCAGCGCGTGGCGATGGGCCGCGCCATCGTGCGCGAGCCGTCGGTGTTCCTGATGGACGAGCCGCTCTCGAACCTCGACGCCAAGCTGCGCGTGGAGATGCGCTCGCAGATTTCGCAGCTCCACCGCCGCCTCGGGGCGACCATCATCTACGTGACCCACGACCAGGTGGAGGCGATGACGCTCGGCAACCGCATCGTGGTGATGCGCGACGGCGTGATCATGCAGGTGGACACCCCGATGAACCTCTACGACTTCCCGCAAAACCGCTTCGTGGCGGGCTTCATCGGCAGTCCGTCCATGAACTTCCTGACCGCCCGCGTGCAGAACGGCGAATTCGTGATCGGGCAAAGTCAGGTGGCCGCGATGGGCCGCCTCGCCGAAAGCCTGAGGGCGTATGAGGGCCGCGAGGTCTTCCTGGGGATTCGCCCCGAACACGTGGGGCTCGTCGGCCACAGCGACCTGCCGCAGGGCCGCAACGTGCTGCGCGGCGAAGTTGTGGTCGTGGAGTCGCTCGGCGCCCAGACCGACCTGATCGTGGACGTGGCGGGCCAGCAAGTGACCGCCAAGGTGGAAGGCATGGCCCCGGTGCAGCCCGGCGATCAGGTGGAACTGCTGATCGACCAGACCCGCCTGCACGCCTTCGACACCGAAACGGAACTGGCGATCGATCGGGGCACCCCCAGCGGCACGCGCGGCCAGATGGACACCCAGGGCCTCGGCTACGAGTACCCCGGCCAGGGCCAACCGCAAGCGGTGAGTTTTGGCCAAGGCGCCCCCGCGATGGCCACTGCCCCAAACGCTCCCGCTGGCGTCACCGTCATCACGACGGACGCGCCCCGCTGAGGGCCGCCGCAACCCATGACCTGCCGGGAGGTCTCCATCAGGGGGCCTCCCGCTGCCTTTGTCGGGCGGCCTGCAACCCACCCGCAGGGCCGCCGAACTTGGCAGACAGAAGGTGATTTCCCAGATTGTCTGGCAATTGGCAATTTCTCATCATCCCATGAATTACAAAGGAGCGCCATGAAGAAGGTCCTGCTTGCCCTGACCACCCTGACCCTGCTCGCCACCAGCGCCGAGGCCCGCACCTGGGCCGAGATCAAGAAGTCCGGCACCATCAAGGTCGCCACCGAGGGGGCCTTTCCGCCGTTCAACCTGATGAAGGGCAAGCAACTGACCGGCTTCGAGGTGGACCTCGCCAACGCGCTCGGCAAGCAGCTCGGGCTGAAGGTGGAGTGGACCGTGCAGCCTTTCGACAGCCTGCTGATCGGCCTGAACCAGGACCGCTACGACTTCGTGATCGCCTCGCACGGGATCACCCCCGAGCGGCAAAAGGCGGTGGACTTTTCCGACCCGCACTACTGCACCGGGGGCGCCATCGTGACCCGGCCCGGCGGCCCATTGACGGCGAAGGCGCTGGCAGGCAAGTCGGTGGCGGTGCAGGTGGGCACCACCTACCTCGAAAATGTCCGCAAGGTGCCGGGCGTGGGCGACGTGAAGACCTTTCCCCGGGACGTGGACGCCCAGGCCGCGTTGATGGCGGGCCGGGTGGACGCCTGGGTGGGCGACCGCTTTACCGGGCTCGATCTCGTCAAGGCACAGAAGGGCAAGATCGTGCAGGGCGACCTGCTGTTCCGTGAGCGCAACGCCATGGCGGTGAAAAAAGGCAACGTGACGCTGCTCAAGGAACTCAATGCCGCCCTTGCCAAGGCGCAGGCGAACGGCACCTACGCCCGCATCAGCAACCAGTATTTTGGTCAGGACGTGCGCTGCCGCTGAGCCGTGACGCGGGGCGGAAGGCCTCAGGCTCGCCGCCCCCTGACCCGACCACCTTTCCCACTTTCCCAGCGGCAGGAAAAATGAGGCCCAGCAGGCGCCGGTATAGTGTCCCGCGATGCTCAGGGTCTTTCCTCCGCTGTTCTCAGCCGCTTGCCACATCTGGAGCCGCCGATGACCACCTCTGCCCCGCCTCCCCCGCCCCGACTTCCCGGCAAAGGCCCGCAGGGCGCCGGCACCCTCGCGCTGTGGCTGCTGGGGGCCGCCGCCGCCTTCACGGCGCTGTTTTTCCTGATCACGCTGGTGCTGCGCCAGATGCCCGAGCCGGTGGGGCAGTACGCCGACCTGTTCGTGGAAGGCGCCCAGATGACGCTGAAACTCACCCTGGTCAGCGGACTGATCGGGTTGCTGGTGGGGATGATCGCTGGAATCATGCGGAGCAGCCCGAGCGCGCTGGTGCGGGCGCCCGCCAGTTTTTTCATCTGGCTGATTCGCGGCACGCCACTGCTGGTGCAGATTCTGTTCGTGTACAACGCGCTGCCGCCACTGCTCAAGACCATCGGGATTAACTTAGAGCTCAACGAGTTCTGGTCGGCGGTCATCGCGCTCGCCCTGAACGTGGGCGCCTACAACGCCGAGGTCATTCGCGCCGGGATTCTGGCAGTGCCGCGCGGTCAGAGCGAGGCCGCCCGCAGCCTGGGCCTGAGCGCCGGGCAGACCATGAACGCGGTGGTGCTGCCGCAGGCGCTGCGGATCGTGGTGCCGCCGCTGGTGAACAACCTGGTGGCGCTGCTCAAGGATTCCTCGCTGGCGTCCACCATCGCGCTGCTTGAACTCACGCTCTCGGGCCAGCGCGTGAGCAGCGAGAGCTTTCAGCCGGTGCCGGTGCTGACCACCGTGGCCGCCGTGTATCTGGCGCTGACCACGGTGCTGACCCTCTTTACCGACCAACTGGAAAAGCGGGTGAAAATCGCCAGCCGCTGACCCGGAGCGCGGGGAGCGCAGAACAAGCGGAGGAAAGAGAGACGCGCTGCTCTCTGCCCTCCGTTCTCTGCTTTATGCTGTGACGCGTGAGTGCTGCTGAACCGCCTGCCGGGGGACGAGCCGCCGTTCGGCTGCTGCAAGGGTACCTCTGGTACCCCGAGGGAGCCGACGTGGACCTGGAATCGTTCCTCCCGCGTGAGCTCGACCTGTCGCAGGCCCCCAGTCTGTCGGAAGAAGACGCGCACGTGCTGTGGGATCAGGTGCAGCCGCCCTTCGCCTTTTTCGAGAACGGCGAGCCGACCGCCAGCCAGACCTTTTACCAGTTCACGGTGCTGCGGGTGTACGACGAGCGCCCCAGCAACGAGGAACTGCACGACGACGCGACCATTGCCAGTCAGGCCCTGAACCCACTGCTCGAAGGCACCCCGCAGGGCGTGGGCTGGCAGATCTGGGAAGACCTGCGCGACCTGTGAGCGGCTGGAAAAGGTCATGATCGCCTGGGTGGACCTGCTGATCGAGGGGGACCCGCACCCCCGCCGCTTCGATTCCTACGCCACGCTGCGGGCTTACGTCCTCAAGCTTGAGCGCCTGAGCGAGGACGCCGCCGACGAGCTGATGATGGCCGGTGTAGTGCGCCCGCCCCTGGCCCGGCGCGAGTACCGCATTCAGCGCCTGCCGCTGCCCGAGGAGTAAAGCGCGGTGGCCTCGGAACTCGTGACGCTGCCCGTCGCGCCCGCTGAGGACGTGCTGACCCGGCTGCTGGCCGGCGAAACGCTCGCCACGCTCACCACGCACCGGGGCCGGGACGCCGCCGGGCGGAAGCGGGTGCAAATCACCGTTTCGCATCCCGACCCGGAAGTGGTGGCGGGGGCGCGGCAAGCCCTGCTGCGGCGCTGTCAGGCGGAGCGGGTGCGGGCCTTCGTCGTGTAGAGCCTGTCTTCACGGGCCGTCACGGGCCACCCTAGACTGGGGCCATGTCGCTTCTTCTCCCCCGCTCCGCCGCGCTGGGCGCCCTGCTGCTGACCTCGGCGGCCTTCGCTGCCGCCACGCCGCAGGATGTCGAACGGGCCGCCGACGCCGCCGCGCTCGCGGTGGACGGCCTGATTGCCCCCTGCCCCGCCAGCGTGCGGCAGGCGTCGGCCTCGGCCCGCTGCGTGACTTCCGACCTCAACCTCGCCGCGACCCGCAAGGCGCTCTCGGCGGCAAGCAAACTCAACCTCTACGGCGCGTGGCGCACCGATGGGCAGGGCCGGGTCTACAACTGGGTCACGTTGCCGAACGGCTACGTCAACATCGGCATCGTGCCCGACAGCACCAACGCCGAGGCGTCGTTGATTTTGCTGACGCCCTCGGTGCAAAAGCCTGCGCCCGCGACGCCAGCACCCACCACGCCCGCCGCTCAGACGCCCGCGCCCACCACACCCCCGAAGACTGAGACTCCGGCGGCCAGCGCCGTTCCCGCCTTCAAGCGCTCGCTGCGTCTCACCACGCCGCGCATGAACGGAGCGGACGTGAAACAACTTCAATTGCGCCTGATGGACCGGTCCCACGTGGACCCCGGCAAGGGCGGCGACGGCTGGTTCGGCCCGGTGACCGAGGCGAACGTCATCGTCTTTCAGCTTGCCAACGGGCTGAAACCGACCGGCGTGGTGGACCGGGCGACCTGGACCACGCTGTTTTCGCCGGGTGCCAAATACTTCGACGCGCAGGCGGCGCAGGAGCTGTCCAAGCGGCGGCGCTGAGCGGCGGCCAGGAGTGGGCATCCGTCACAGCCCGCCCTGCGTGAGCGGCCTATGCTCTCCCCCATGACGCCTCTGCCCACCCAGCGCCCCCGCCGCCTGCGCCGCACCCCCGGCTTGCGGGCGCTGACCCGCGAAACCCGCCTCAGCCCCGAGCAGTTCATCTTCCCGATGTTCGTGCACGAGGGCCAGAGCGATTCCGAGATTTCGACCATGCCCGGCGTGCTGCGCCACTCCATTCCCAGCGCGGTGGAAAAGGCCCGTGAGACACAGGGGCTCGACATCCCCGCAGTCATTTTGTTCGGCATTCCCGACGTGAAAGACGAGGTGGGCACCCAGGCGTATGCCGATGAGGGCGTGGTGCAGCGGGCGACGCGGGCGATCAAGGAGGCGCTGCCCGACCTCGTGGTCATTGCCGACACCTGCCTGTGCGAGTACACCAGCCACGGCCACTGCGGGCACCTGCACGAGGTGAGCGGGCAGTGGACAGTGGACAACGACCCGACGCTGGAGCTGCTGGCGCAGACCGCCGTGTCGCAGGCCCGCGCGGGGGCCGACATCATCGCCCCGAGCGCCATGATGGACGGGCAGGTGGCGGCCATTCGCGCCGCGCTCGACGGGGCAGGCTTCGCACACATTCCGGTCATGAGCTACGCGGTGAAGTACGCCAGCGCCTACTACGGCCCCTTCCGCGAGGCGGCGGGCAGCGCCCCGAGCAAGGGCGACCGCGCCAGCTACCAGATGGACCCGGCGGGCGGCTACCGCGAGGCCCTGCGCGAAGCCCGGCTCGACGTGGAGCAGGGCGCCGACTACCTGATGGTCAAGCCCACCCTCGCCTACCTGGACGTGATGCGGACGGTCCGCGACGCCTTCGACCTGCCGATGATTGCCTACAACGTCAGCGGCGAATACTCGCTCATCAAGGCCGCCGCTCAGCTCGGCTACATAGACGAGCGCCGCACCGTGCTCGAAACCCTGACCGGGATGGTCCGCGCCGGGGCCGACGCCATCATCACCTATCACGCGCTGGACGCGGCGCGCTGGCTGCGGGAAAGCTGAAGGAAACTCTGATTCTCTCCCGGAAGGCTTTTGAAAAGGCCTCTCCCCTAGACTGCCCCTATGACCGACAACCCCATTCGCGTGGACTGGATTCCTACCGCCCTGTGGCCCGGACAGCTCGGCCTGACCTTCGCGCCCGGCAAGAAGGGTGAGAGCCTGCTGCAACCCGGCGTGACGCACAACCGCAGCGTGGAGGCCGACATGCAGGAACTGGCCCGGCAGGGCGCGACGGTCGTGGCCCCGCTCATCGAGGACTTTGAGTTTGAGATGCTCGGCATGGCCGGCTACCACGACTTTGCCGGGCAAAGCGGCATCAGCGTGAGCGCGTGCCCCATCGTGGACGGACAGGTGCCGAGCGACCGGGCGCGTTTCGGTGAACTGCTCGATGAACTGACCGACGCGCTGCTCGACGGCAAAAACGTGGTCGTTCACTGCCGGGGAGGCCTGGGCCGCGCCGGGCTGACCGCCGCCTGTTTGCTGGTGCAGGCGGGCATGAAGCCGGACGACGCGATTGCCCTGGTCCGCAAGACCCGCCGGGGCGCGATTGAGAATGCGCGGCAGGAGCAGTTTATTCGCGAATTCGCCGAGCAATGATTCTCGCCGCCGACGTGCAGTACGGCGACACCGGAGCGCAGGCCGCCGGGGTCCTCTTCACCGACTGGCCGGACGCCGCGCCCGAGCGCACGCTGCTCGTCCATCTGCCCGAGGTGGCCGAGTATGTTCCGGGCGAGTTCTACCGCCGCGAGTTGCCGTGTCTGCTGCGGCTGGTCGAGGTCGTCGCCGTGCCACTTTCCGCCGTCGTGGTGGACGGCTATGTCACGCTGGGCGAGGACGCCCGGCCCGGCCTCGGCTGGAAACTGTGGGAGGCGCTGGGGCGCGCGGTGCCGGTGGTCGGGGTCGCCAAAACCGCCTTTGCCGGCACGCCCGCCGAAACAGAAGTGCGGCGCGGAGGCAGCCACAGTCCGCTGTATGTCACCGCCGCCGGGCTGCCCCTCGCGGACGCCAAAGCGCAGGTCGCGGCCATGCACGGCCCTCACCGCTTGCCGACCCTGTTGAAGCAGGCCGACCGGCTGGCGCGGGGGCTGGAGGCCGCCTCTACCTTTGGACTGACGACGGCAGGTCAGGCAGGAAAGTAGCCTGAGCCTGTGCCCCGGTTCCTGCCTGCCCTGAAATTTGCGTTCTGGACGTATGTTTGGACACTGGGGACGTTTTCGGCCTCTGTCCTGGCTTTGAGATATAGCGAASGCTGGCGACATCCTGACGCGGCCTGGTGGAGTCCGGCAGCCCTCTGGGAAAACCTGCAAGCGGTCTGGTTTCTCCCCCTCCCCATCTTCGCCGCCGCCCTGCTCGCCGTCGTCCTCGCGCCACGCTGGTGGAAGAGCTTGACGCTGCTGCTCACGCCCGCGCTGCTGCTCGGGTGGGTCTGGTCGCCCTACCGGATGCCCACTGAAGGGCTTTTCTCTCTGATGGCGCTGATTCTGCCCGCTGCTCTCCTCGCCTCGGTTCCTAGCCTCATTCGCTCACGCCGCCCTCGCCTATCATCCCGACATGATTGAGCGGATTTATCTCGCCAAACCACGCGGCTTTTGCGCGGGCGTCGTCATGGCGATTCAGGCGGTGGAAAAGGCCGCCGTGCGCGAGGACAAGCCGGTCACCGTCTACCATTCCATCGTCCACAATCACACGGTGGTGGAGCGGCTCTCCGAAGGCGGACGGGTGCATTTCGTGGAGGATCTGGACGCGGTGGACGCCCTGCCGGACAGCGGCGACACCGTGATTTTCAGCGCCCACGGCATCAGCCCGGCGGTGCGCGAGCGGGCGCGTTCGCTCGGGCTCTCGACCATTGACGCGACCTGCCCGCTGGTGACCAAAGTCCACACCGAGGCCAAAAAATACGCCCGCGAGGGCTACACCATCCTGCTCATCGGCGACAGCGCCGGGCATCAGGAAGTCATCGGGACGCGGGGCGAGGCGCCGGAAAACACCATTCTGGTGGGGGTGCTCGGCAAGACCGGGCCGGGGCTGAACGACCCGCACGCGGTGCAGGTGCCCGACCCCGAGCGGCTGGTAGTGCTCACCCAGACGACCCTCAGCGTGGACGACACCCGCAAGACGGTGGACATCCTGAAGGCCCGTTTTCCCGCGCTGGTGGTGCCGCCGAGCGAGGACCTGTGCTACGCGACCAAAAACCGGCAGGACGCGGTGAAAAACATCGCCCCCAACGTGGACGCCTTTCTGGTGCTGACTTCCACTCATTCGAGCAACGGGATGAGATTGCTCGAACTGGCCGAGGCCGAGTGTGGCCGCGCCTACCGGCTGGAAACCGCCGCCGACCTGACCCGGCTCGAACAAAACGGCGACCTGGGCGGCGTGCGGAGCGTCGGCATCACCTCCGCCGCCAGCACGCCCGACGACCTCGTACAGGACGTGGTGGCGCACTTCCGGGCGCTGAATCCGGCGCTGGAGGTCATCGAAGAAGGCGAGTGGGAAAACATCGAGTTCCGCGAGCCGAAAAAGATTGCGCCCACGCAGGAGCTGCCGCGCACGATGCAGTGAGGCACCAAAGGAAACAAAGGAGGGCAAAGAGCCGTCAAGCTCTCTGCCCTTCCCTTTTTCCTCTCTCCTCCATACGGATTCCGCTCCACTCCAGCACAGTCGGAAAAGCGCCGCCCGTGCTTCCATACCGCGAAACCCGTATTTTTCCTACTCTGCGAGTCGCATCCGCTCTGCTGCGCAGCTTTTCAAGTCCGATTGAATCCAAAACAACAGGATTCAATCGGAACCCATTTCAGACGTTAAACCCGAACATCCGCATCTGGCGCTTGCCGTCTTCGGTCATCTTATCGGGGCCCCAGGGCGGCGTCCAGACGAATTCCACGTTGACGCCTTCCACCCCGTCCAGGCGGCCCACCGCCATTTCGGCGTCGGCGCGGATGAGGTCCTGTACCGGGCAGCCCACGCTGGTCAGGGTCATGGTGATGTCCACGTTGCCGTCTTCCAGAATGTCCACGCCGTAGATCAGGCCGAGGTCCACCACGTTGACCGGAATCTCGGGGTCTTTGACGACCTTGAGGGCCTCGAGCACCTGCGCTTCACTGGGCAGGGTCATTGGCCGCGCACCGAGGGCAGGCCGTCTTCGACCCAGGCGTTCGTGCCGCCCCGGAGGTTGACCACGTCGCTGTAGCCGTTTTCCAGCAGCAGCTCGCCGGCGCGCTGGCTGCGCGCACCGCTGCGGCAAATCATGACGAGGGGCTGGTCTTTGGGCAGCTCGGCAAAGCGGCTCTCGAACTCGCTCAGGGGAATGAGCTGGGCGCCCTCAGCGTGGACATTGGCGAACTCTTCGGGCTCGCGCACGTCCACGAGCAGCGCCCCTTGCTGCACCAGCTTCTGCCCTTCGGCGGGGGTGACTTCTTTCATGGGGGCAGCATAGCGAACCCGACTGAGAAAAAAGCGGGACGAGCAGCCAATCGCCGGAAATTTGGCCGAAACGCGCTGAGGTCGCCTGATACTCTGCGGGGTATGAGCATTCACCTCAACGCCGAAAAAGGCCAGATTGCCGAAACCGTCCTGCTGCCGGGCGACCCCCTGCGGGCGCGGCACATCGCCGAAACCTTTCTGGAAAACCCCGTGCAGCACAACACCGTGCGCGGGATGCTGGGCTTTACCGGCACCTACAAGGGCGAGCGCGTCAGCGTGCAGGGCACCGGCATGGGCATTCCGAGCTGCATGATTTATGTCAACGAACTGATTCAGGACTACGGCTGCAAGAACCTGATTCGTGTGGGCACGGCGGGCAGCTATCAGGAAGGCGTGCACGTGCGCGACCTCGTGCTGGCGCAGGCGGCGTGCACCGACAGCAACATCAACCGCGTCCGCTTCGGCGAGCGCACCTTCGCGCCCATCGCCGACTTCGAGCTGCTGCTGCGGGCGTACCAGATTGCCCAGGAGCGCGGCTTCAGCGCCCACGTCGGCAACATCATGAGCAGCGACACCTTCTACAACGACAACCCGACCGAGTTTCAGCGCTGGGCCGAGTTCGGCGTGCTGGCGGTGGAAATGGAAGCCGCCGGGCTCTACACCCTCGCCGCCAAATACGGCGTGCGGGCGCTGACCATCCTCACCATCAGCGACCACCTCGTGACCCACGAAGTCACCTCCGCTGAGGAGCGTCAGCTCACCTTCAACGGCATGATTGAAGTCGCGCTCGACGCGGCGCTCGGGCTGGAAAAGAAAGCTTAGAGCGTTTGATGGGATGAGGGATTCGTCAGGGTTGGTCTGGACGCCCCCTCACCCCTTGCTTCGCAAGGCCCTCTCCCACGAGGGTAGAGGGTCGACAGCACGAAATATTTTTCGTTAAATGTTCCAAGTTCTCCTCCCCCCGCTGTGGGGGAGGTTTTTTTGACTCCCGCCTGACGCATCCCCTCAGCCAGTTCACTCACGGGCACGCTAGAACGCGCCGCATGAAGCGAGTTTTTGCCCTTTTCCTGACCCTCGGCCTCGGCAGTTCGGCCCTGGCCTGTACGCCCGCACAGTCGGCGCAAAATGTCCGCGCGGCGGCCCAGGCGACGGTCAGCCAGCGAATGAACACAGCGGCCCTCGTCTACGGCTTCATGTACAGCAACGTGCGCCACGACGTACACATCGGCACGCCGACCATCCGGGGTCAGACCGCCACCGTGCGCGGCACCCTGAACATCCGGGCCACCGAGCGCGCCAGCGGTAAGGCGGTGCAAGGGAGCTATCCCGGCACGGTCACGCTGAACAAAGTCGGGACGTGCGGCTGGCGGGTGACGGGGTACAAGCAGGACTGAGGGGGGGTATGGGAGGCTCAAGGTCTCAAGCATTTGACAGAAAAAACACCCTCACCCCTCGCTGCGCGAGGCCCTCTCCCATCAAGGTAGAGGGTCAAAAAAAGCAGGACATTCTTGTGTCAAATGAATGTCGAACCGTCTCATCTCACGTCCAGCAGCGGTTAGACGAGTTGACGGTCAGCGTTTAGACCCCCTTCCGCAGTCGGGCAATGAAAAACCCGTCCACCCCACCAAGCGGCACTGTCAGCACGCCCGCGCCCGCCGCGACGTGGGGCACGTCCAACTCCGGCACGCTTTCAGGCTGAAATTCGGGGTGCGCGGCGAGAAAGTCGGCCACCACGCCCGGCCCCTCCTGCTTTGTGACCGAGCAGACCGAATAGACGAGCACGCCACCCGGCGCCACCAGCGCGGCGGCGTTGGGGAGCATCTGAGCCTGCAACGCCGCCGCCTCGGCCACCGCGTCCGGCGTCAGGCGCAGCTTGATTTCGGGGTGCGAGCGCAGGGTGCCGCTGCCGGTGCAGGGGGCGTCGAGCAGCACGGCAGGGGCGGGCGGCAGGTCCAGCGGGGTGGTCAGGTCGTGGGTCAGGAACTCGGCGTGCAGACCCAGCCGCTTCAGGTTGGCGCGGGCGGCGTCGTGTTTGCGGGCGACCACGTCCACGCTCGTGACCTCGGCCCCGCGTGTCGCCAGCATCGCCGCCTTGATGCCCATGCCCCCGGCGAGGTCGAGCACCCGCACGCCCGCCACGTCGCCGAGCGCGTCCACGCAGGCGAGGCTGGCAGGGTTGATGGGCTGCGCCTGCCCCTGCATAAAGGCGCGGGTGGCCCGCAGCGACTGGGCGAGTTCGACCCGCTCGGTGCCCTGAATGCCGGGATGCACGACGTTGCCGTCTTCTTCGAGCATTCGCACGCCAGCGTCCGACAGGCTCAGCCACAGCGGTTGTGGGGTCAGCAGGTCAGCCAGCACGGCGCTCGCCTGCTCGCCGTAGGCCCCCCGGTACACGTCGGCCAACCACTTGGGCACGTCGGGTACGTCGGCTTTTTCCACCCGGCGCAGCACCGCGTTGACCAGTCCGGGCGGGGCGAGCCGGGCGTCGCGGGCGAGGTTGACATATTCGTTGACCACCGCGTGCAGCGGCGTGTCCAGATGCAGTTTTTCAAACGCCCCGGCGAGCAGCAGCGCCCGCGCCTTGGGGTGGGTCTTGCCGGTCAGCAGAGGAGAAAGGGCCGCATCTAGCGAGGGAAAATGCCGCAGCGTGCCGTAGACGATGTGAGTCGCCAGCCCGGCGTCCCGCCCCGGCAGCCGTGCCGACTGGAGAGCACTGTCGAGCGCCGTCGCCGCGAAGCCCTCGCCCGCCAGCACCCGAATCAGGACGCGCACGGCGACCTCGCGGGCGGGGTTGAAGGGCTGGGGACGGCGGTCAGGGGGGCGAGTCATCGGGGGCAGGATAGCGGGGGAAGGGGAATGGGGTTGGTGTACTGGCTTGGCGTGCGAAAGACCCCTCACCCTTCCGCCGCGCTGCGGCTCCTTCCCTCTCCCCCTGGTAGAGGGCTTGATTGAGCTTCTGACTTTCTGCCGCCCACCGTCCCAAAAAAAACTCCCCCACCCGCAGGCAGGGGAGGCACGCAACCGGGCGTCTTCAGGCTGCCGGGGTCTGGGGCTGCACCTGGGGGCGCGCAATCAGCATCACCACGAAGAGGACCGCGAGGATGCTGCCGCTGGCGATGTAAGGCGCGCCGTGGCCGACATGCTGGTACAGGTTGGTGCCGAGCAGCGGCCCGACCATGCGGCCCAGCGCCAGCGCCGAGGAGTTCAGGCCCGCGACGGCGCCCTGCCCGTCCTTGCCGACGCTCAGGCTCAGGGCGGCGCTCAGGGTGGGGCTCAGAATCGCGCTGCCGACGCCGATCAGGGCGAGCGCGGCGGTGATGGGCCAGTAGGTCGCCATCTGCGGCAGCAGGAACATCCCGGCGGCCATGATGACCAGGCCGACCAGAATCAGCGGGGTGGGGGGCAGTTTCTTGCTCAGGGGCCGAATGGCGCCGCCCTGCACGAGGGCCGCCAGAATCCCGAAGATGGCGAGCATCTTGCCGACCGTCTTGGCCGTTTCGCCGGGGTCGAGCTTCATCACGTCCTGCACGTAAAAGGAGATGGTCTGCTCCATGCCCACGCTCGCCAGAGTGGTCAGGGCGCTGGCGGCCAGGAACAGCGGAATGCCTCCCCGACTCAGCAGACTGCGGCGGTCTACGGTCGCCGTGCGCGTCTGACCGGGATGACGGGTTTCCGGCACCATGAAGTACGCCAGCGCCGCCGTGAACAGGCCCAGGCCCGCGCTGAAGTACACCGGAGCCACCAGGCTGATGCCGCTGAGCAGGCCGCCGATGGCCGGGCCGAACACCACACCGAGGCCGAACGCCGCGCCGATGAGGCCCATGCTCGCGGCGCGGTCGTCTTCACTGCTGATGTCGGCCATCATCGCCTGCGCGGTGGGCAGGGTGGCGCTGGAGAAAATGCCGCCGATGATGCGGGTGCCGACCAGCAGGGCAAACAGCGTGCCGAGGGCCAGACCGCCGTTCATGCCCAGCTGAGCAAACAGGCCGAACAGCCCGAAGCTCACCGAGAAGCCGACGAGGCCCATCAGCAGGGTGGGACGGCGGCCGTGATGCTCGCTGCGGTTGCCCCAGATGGGGCTGAAGATGAACTGCATCAACGAGTAAGAGGTGGAAAACCAGCCGATTTGCGCCGGGGTCAGCCCCAGTTGCCGGCCCAGCGGCCCGATGATGGGAAACAGCACGCTCAGGCCCAGCATGGCGATGAAAATGGTCAAAAACAGGATGATTTTGGTGCGCCCTTTGGTGCTGGCATCCGGCTCTGGAGCAGGAGAAGTCGCGGTCATGCCAAAAGTATACACCTCCAACTTACCGCTCGGTAAGTTAGAGGTTTTCATAAGGAGGGAGGGCCCCACCATCGGCGGCGCAGGTCAAAGGGAAATGAAATCTGCCGCCAGAGGTTAGAGATGGTAAGCGATTTGGGAGCCTACTCGTCGTGCGGCGGCGGGGCGTCCGGGTCGCAGTAGTCCAGGGCCGCCGCCTGAAAATCGCCGGTGACGACTTCGCGTTTGAAGGGGTAGCCGACGCGGGTGCCTTCGGGCGCGCACTCGATGGTGAAGCTCTGCCCGGCACGAATGGCGGTGTCGCCCACGACGATGGGCCGCACCGCCTCGTAGATGGCGGCGTAGGGGGCGCAGAAGTAGTAGCCGACGAGTCGGCCTCCCGGCCCCCGGGCGTAGCGCACGTCGCCGCGCCGCTCGGCGGCCTGAATGTCGGCCCACCAGCGGAGACTGACGGCAGGCTGCGGGTCGAGCGCCCACATGTCCCGAATGACCTTCACCACGCCGGGGTCGCGCTTGAGGGCGGCGACATTGTTGGGGTCGGTCATCAGCCAGGGGTCGAAGCCGAGTTGACCGGGCAGCGCGAATGAGCCCAGGCCAGTCGGGGCGCTCGCAGGCACCTGGGCCCCGCCCGTGAGCAGCAGGTCGGGTTAGCTGAGGTACTGCCCCACCCGGTAGAGGTCCTCGGTGGCCTGCTTGGCGAGGGTTTCCACCTGCTCGTGCAGCGCCTGCGACGCGCCGGGCACGTACATGTTGCAGGCGTAGTCGGCGGCCCCGACTGCCTGCGCGAAGTGCCCGCGCAGTTGCCCCAGCTTGAGCGCATCGGCCTCGGGGGTGCTTTTTTCCAGTTCGAGCATCGCCGCTTCCAGGTGCAGCCGCATGGCGCCGAGCGCGGCCATCATCGCGTCGAGGTGGGCGCGGGGGCACGGCTCCACTGGCGACCAGTCGGGCAGCGGGGCCGGGAGGGTGCCGCGCGGGAGAGAAAAGCCGGGGTCGTGCTCGGCGCGGTTGGCGTAGGCGAGCCAGCGCTGCACCTCGGCGTAGTAGGCGTGCACCTGTGTAAAAGTCACCGGCGGCACGAAGCCCACGCTGTCGGGGTCGCCCGCCTCGTCGGCCTGCAACATCTCGTCGCCCAGGGTTTGCAGGGCGAAGGCATTCCAGGTGCAGGCGAGTTCGGTGCCCACCCCCGCCGAGAGGGCAAAGGGGCTTTTTCCCCCAGCGGCCAGCCCGAAGCGGCGGCGTTCGGCGGCGTCGAGCTGGGCGTGGACGCCCGCCCCAGCGCGTTTGTAGGCGTAGAGTGTCTCGGCGTCCTGTTCCCCACGGGTAAAGGCCTTGACCCGCGCCCAGATTCCTGGTCTGTCCATGGTGCGGGGTACGCCGCTGGGCTGCGGAGCGTTCCCAGGGGCACTCGCCGGAGGTCAGGGGCCGCTAAGCTGCTGCCCATGCGCTTTGCCCTTCCGCTGCTGCTGGTTGCCGCTCTCCTGCTCGCGGTGGGAATCTGGTTCGCCCGCGAGTCGCGCTGGCAGCGGCCCCTGTACTGTTTTGCGGTGCCCGGTCAGGTCTGGGGCGTGGCCCCGCAGCCTGCCGCAGCGCAGCCCACTTGTCCCGATTCCAACACGGTTCGCAGCGAGGTCAGGCGCGGTGACACACGTATCGAGCAGTTCACGCTGCCCGCCGGCGAAACGGAAACGCTGCTGCGGCTGATGCAGAGCGCCGGCTACGCGGTGGTCAGCCGCAAGCCCGACGACGGCATTCAACTCGAAGCCATCCTCAGAAAGGGCGACGACCAGGTGATGTACTTCGCCGAGCACCACCCCCAGAGCACCTTCGTGACGCTGACGGGGTTCGGGCACACGGACTGAGGCTCAGGTACAGTCCCAGTTGTAGGCCACCCGGGAGAAGTCCCACCGGGCGAGGTCGTCCGGGTCAATAAAGAAGTTGGCGATGCCTACGTCGCCCCACGTGATTTTTCCGGCCTCCGAATCCAGTTGGAACAGCAGAATCCGGGGGTCGTCAGCGGTGCGGGGGTCCTCCTGCGTGAAAGAGGGATAGCCGCCCACCTGATGCCCATAAGTGGCAAGCTCGTCGTATTTTTCCTGCCGCCACTCGCCCAGGGCCCTGCCCTCCGGCCCCTCGGAATTGTCGCAGAGGTCAAGTCCGATGGCCTGCTCAAAATGGCAATCACACCAGGACATTGGCTGCTCAACCTGCTGACCACGCAGACCAAAGCCCCGCAGCGTTTCTAGCGGTGAGAAGCCGTCATCATCAAAATCAGGCGTTTCTACGTCCAGCTGCGACAGGTCCATCTGTGGCTCGGGACTCCAGCGCACTTCAAAACTGGCAGGATTGCCCTCCTCAGGCCGCATGAAATCGCAACCGTAGAGGTCGTCGCGCCCGATGAAAAATTGCAGAATGCCGTTTTCCGGGTAGCCTTCCAGCGGCGGCAGGTCCGCAAAATTGAGCTGCGCGAGGAAAGTCAGGGGCCTGCCCTCCGTGTCCGTGGGCCACGCCTCGCCCTGCACCCGGTAAGGCACGCCGCCCACCTTGCTGCCCAGTGGCCCCGGTTCCTCCTCCAGCACTTCCAGCAACAGCACTGGCCGCAGCGTGGCTTCGATGCGCTCGCGGTAGGGCTCGAACTTCCTGGGCAGTTTGAGGCGTGGCTGCTCCACGGCTTTTTTCTCGGTCTGTCCCCTTACCGCGTCGCCGTATCCTTTCTTGCGCTTCTCCACCAGTTTCTTCTCAGCTTCCGCCTGCGCTCCGGCAGAGTCGGCAAACGACTTTCGCTGTGTCTGTCCCTCGGTGCCGATGCGCCCATAGCGGATGGTCAGCTCGGCTCCCTCCACCGTCACCTCATAGAACTTGTGCTCACGTTCCGCGCTGAGTTCAAGGTAGACACAGTGTGATTCGGGTTTCATATGTCATGAGCATAACACGGAGCAAAAGTTAGCCTCCCGGCTCTCCACAATCCTGCCCTCATCCGCTACACTCTCAGGCATGATCCGCTCTGCGCTTACCCACCGGGGACGTTTCGCCTAGCCAAAAGCTCGTGCGAAAGGTCCCCGGTTGCGTTTGCGCCGGGGCGATTTTTTTGTTGATGGTTGAGAGACCAGCGCCAGCAAAAGCCACAGCCACAGCTCTTGTTCCATCACCCATCAGCGAAGCGGAACCCTCCCCCATCAACCTACAAAGGAGCCACCTCATGACCCAGGAAGCCACTAAACCCAACATTCAGGAACCCCGCGCTGAGCGTTATAACCCGCACGCCATCGAACAGAAGTGGCAGGGGCAGTGGCAGGAAAGCGGCCTGTACAAATTCGACGAGAACGCCCCCGGCGAGAAGTTCTACGCCCTGACGATGTTCCCGTACCCCTCGGGCAACCTGCACATCGGCCACTGGTACGCCAACGTGGCCCCCGACGCCCGCGCGCGCTGGCTGCGGATGCGCGGGTATAACGTGCTGTTTCCGATGGCTTTCGACGCCTTCGGGCTGCCCGCCGAGAACGCCGCCATCAAGAACAACACCAACCCGGCGACCTGGACCTACGCCAACATCGAGCGCATGACCGGGCAGTTCTCGCGCATGGGCACGATGATCGACTGGTCGCGCAAGTTCGCCACCTGCGACCCCGAGTACTACCGCTGGAACCAGTGGTTTTTCATCGAGTTCTGGAAGCGCGGGCTGGCCTACAAGAAGGGCGGGCTGGTCAACTGGTGCCCCAAGGACCAGACGGTGCTGGCGAACGAGCAGGTCGTGAACGGCCACTGCGAGCGCTGCGGCACGGCGGTCGAGCGGCGCAACCTGAGCCAGTGGTACCTGAAAATCACCGACTACGCCGAGGAACTGCTGGACTTTAGCGCCACCGACATGCCCGAAAAGGTCCGCGCCATGCAGACCAACTGGATTGGCAAGTCGGTGGGCGCCGAGGTCACCTTCGACACGCCCGCCGGCCCCGAGACGGTCTTTACCACCCGCCCCGACACGCTGATGGGCGCGACGTTCATGGTGCTGGCGCCCGAGCATGCCAAGGTGAAGGAATTGACCACCGACGAGCAGCGCGCCGAGGTGGAAGCTTACGTCGCTGCCGCCGGGCGCAAGACCGACGTGGAGCGCCAGCAGGAAGGCGAAAAGACCGGCGTGTTCACCGGCAGTTATGCCACCCACCCCATCAGCGGGCACCAGTTGCCCATCTGGGTGGCCGACTACGTGCTGGTCACCTACGGCACCGGCTCCATCATGGCCGTGCCCGCGCACGACGAGCGCGACTTTGCCTTTGCCAAGAAGTTTGACCTGCCTATCAGGGAAGTCATCCGCGCCGAGGGGTCCGAGGGCATGGGCGACCAGCCGAGCGAGCCGTACTCGGGCGAGGGCCAGATCGTCAATTCCGGCGAGTTCGACGGCATGCCCGGCGGCAAGGCGAGCATCGCGGCCATCATTGCCCGGCTGGAGGAACGCGGCGTGGCGAAGGCCAAAACGACCTACCGCCTGCGCGACTGGCTGTTTGCCCGCCAGCGCTACTGGGGCACGCCGATTCCCTTCGTCCACTGCGAGAAGTGCGGGATGCAGCCCGTTCCCGAGGACCAGTTGCCGGTGAAGTTGCCCGAGAACGTGGCCTTCACCCCGACCGGCCAGAGCCCGCTGAAGCTGGATGAAGAGTGGAAGACGACCACCTGCCCCTGCTGCGGCGGCCCCGCCGAGCGCGAAACCGACACCATGGACACCTTCGTGGACTCGAGCTGGTACATGTACCGCTACCTGTCGCCCAACTACGACGGCGGCCCCTTCGACCCCAGTAAGGCGGGCCTGCTGCCGGTGGACCTGTACACGGGCGGCATCGAGCACGCCATTTTGCACCTGCTGTACTCGCGCTTCTGGACCAAAGTGATGCGCGACATGGGCCTGACGACGCAAAGCGAACCGTTTGCCCGGCTGCGCAACCAGGGCATGGTGCTGGGCGAGGACGGCGAGAAGATGTCCAAGTCGCGCGGCAACGTGGTCGACCCCGACGACCTGGTGCGCGAGTACGGCGCCGACACGGTGCGGGCGTTCCTGATGTTCATCGCCCCCTGGGAACTGGGCGGCCCCTGGGATCCGCAGGGCATCAACGGCCCGAGTAAGTGGCTCTCGCGCGTCTGGAACGTGTTCTTCGAGGAGAAGGTCAGCGGCCCCGAGGAAAAGATGCAAGGCGCCGACGTGCGCTTCGCCGTTCACTCCGCGCTGAAGAAGGTAAACGACGACTTCGAGCGCATGAGCTTCAACACCATCATTTCGACCCTGATGGAGCTGACGAACGCGCTGGTCAAGGCCAAGCGCTCGCCGGTCTTCGGCACGCCCGTCTGGGAGGAAGCGCTGGACATCTTCAACCGCATGCTGGCCCCCGTCGTGCCCCACATCGCCGAGGAAATCTGGCATGAGCGTGGGCAAAAGGGCAGCGTGCACACCGCGCAGTGGCCGCAGGTGGACGAGGCGGCGGCGGTGCGCGACACCGTGACCATCGGCGTGCAGGTGTCGGGCAAGGTGCGCGGCGAGGTCAGCATCTCCAAGACCGCCAGCCAGGAAGAAGCCCTGAGCGCGGCGCGGGCCATCGCCGAGGTGCAAAAGCATCTGGAAGGCAAGACCGTCGTCAAGGAGATCTACGTGCCGGGGCGGATTATCAACATCGTGGCGAAGTAAGACGGACTGCGATTGAGTCCCCCAGTTTGGGGACTTAATCCGAGCGGAGTGAGTAGCAGCCCAGACGGATATTGGGAAATGGACCCGCAGCCGGTGCCGTTCCGGATGTGGGGGAATTGGACGAAATCCGCAAAAGAATTCAAGCAGCGGGGGCCCCCACTTCCTAAGAGCGGGGAGCCTCCTCTTTTCATCTAGCCGTGGGGTGATGCTTTCAGACTGCGGCCATGCATAAAACTTTGACTGCTTTGCTCAGCGTCCTCGTGCTCAGTGCCGCTGCCGCGCAGACGACGGCACCCAAGCAGACGACCCCCACCCCAGCGCAGGCGCAAAAGGCCACGGCGGTCACGCAGGAGAACGCGCGCAAGGCGCAGGCCAAGAAGACCAACAACCTCAGCCGCTACCAGCGCACCGAGTGTGCTCGCAAGCACGGCAACATCGTGAAAAATCCCCAGGGCAAACTGGTGTGCATCGTGCCCAAGCCCAAGAAATAACGAAGTGCCATTCCATGCCGTTCCCTGACCGGGAGCGGTTTTTTATGCCCCCACCGCAAAAAGCCCCCGCCGTGAAGCAGGGGCCAGAGAAAACAGCAGGTTTATTCGTTGTCGAGCGCGGTGTACTTGGTGTTGCCGGTTTCCACGTTCTCGTCCAGCGTCTCTTCACTCATGTTCGCGCCGGGTTCCTGGCGGGCGCCGCGACCGGGCTCCATGTTCATGTCACGGGCCTGACCTTCCTCGACAGCGGTGGAGTTGGCGGGGTTGGGGTTCTGGGCATCGTCTTTGGTCATGGGCCTATGCTGCGGGGCCGGCCTCGCCGCAAAGTGAGAGGAGAGACTACTTTCCTTTCGGCGCACTGGCGAAGCCACAAACTATGAATAAACCCCGAAGGCCAGGGCCGCCGGGCAGGTCAGTCAGCACTGACATTTGGCAAACAGGGGCATGGTATAGTCCGCTCTGCTATGGAGCCTCCCAGTTCTGGCTCTTCCCGAGCGCCCAGGGACACCCGCCCGCAGGCGGTTTTTTTACTGTGGCTGACCCCCCTTACCGGCCACCGACGCCGCTTCGCTCCGCTGACTCGGCGGGTGCGGGCGGCGGGCAGCATGTGCCAGGCGGATGACCGGGACGCGAACACGGAGCGCGTCACTGCATGAACGACATTTTTGGACTGTTCGCCATGTTCTTTCTGGTGCTGATGAACGGCTTTTTTGTGGCCGCCGAATTTTCACTCGTCAGCGTGCGCCGCACCCGGATCGACCAGCTGGCCGAAGAAGGCAACGCGACGGCGCAGGCGGCCCAGGGCGCCCTGCAAAACCTCGACCTCTACATCGCCGCCACGCAGCTCGGCATCACCATGGCGAGTCTGGCGATCGGCTTTGTCGCCGAGCCCGCCATCGAGCACCTGCTCGAGCCGCTGCTGCACCAGACCGACCTCAGCGAAAGCTCGCGCAAGGCCATCGCGTTCGGCGTGGCGTTCGCCATCAGCACCACCCTGCACATCGTCTTCGGCGAGCTCGCCCCCAAAAGCTGGGCGCTGCAACGCCCCGAGCAGGTCGTGCTGATGATTACCCGGCCCCTGCTCGCTTTCGCGGGCGTGTTCAAGTGGGCCATTCGCGGCCTGAACGCGCTCGGCAACGGCGTGGTGCGGCTGTTTGGCCTCAAGGCTGTCACCGGACACCACACCGCCTACTCGGAAGAAGAAATCCGCATGATCGTGAGCGCGTCGAGCCAGGAAGGCGTGCTGGAAGACAGCGAAAAAGAACTCGTGTACAACGTCTTCGACCTGTCCGACACCACCGTACGCGAGGTCATGCGCCCGCGCGTGGACATGGTGACGGTGGACAGCGCCCTGCCGCTGCGCCGCCTGCTCGAACTCAACGACGAGCACGGGTACTCGCGGGTGCCGGTCTATCAGGACACCGGCGACAACATCGTGGGCATCGCGCACATCGGTGACGTGCTGCGCCACCTTGGCGAACTCGACCACCTCACCATCGCCGACATCATGCGCCCGGTCTTTTTCGTGCCCGAAGCGATGAAGATCAAGGACTTGCTCGCCAAGATGCGTGCCAAGAAGTCGCACATGAGCATCGTGGTCGACGAGTTCGGCGGCACCATGGGCCTGGTCACGCTTGAAGACGCCATCGAGGAAATCGTGGGTGAAATCTACGACGAGACCGTCGAGGAAGAGGAGCAGCCCATCATCGTGATCGCCGAGGGGATCTACCTGATGGACGCCAGCCTGACCGTGCATGAGGTCGAGGAGCGGCTGGGCAGCAATCTCGAAGACGGCGAGGCCGAATACGACACGCTGGCGGGGTTCATGACCAGTCACTTCGGTGACATTCCCGAGGTGGGCCAGAGCTTTGTCCACGGCGGCTGGTCGTTCACGGTCGAGGAAGCCGACCAGCGCCGGGTCACGCGGGTGCGGGTGGAGCGCGCGCCCGACGCCGACCCCTTCGATATTCCCATAGAGTTGCCCCGTGACTGAACAGAATGCTGAATCTATTGCTTCCCACCCGGACGGCAACGCCCTGCACCTGACGCCCGACCCGCAACTGCTCGCCGGGGCTCAGGCCGCGTTCAAGCAGGCGTATGCGCCCTACAGCAAGTTCCGGGTCGGCGCCGCGCTCCGCACCCCCGACGGGCAGGTCTTTTTCGGGGCCAACGTCGAAAACTCCAGCTTCGGTCTTACCCGCTGCGCCGAGCAGTCGGCGGTGCAGGCCCTGGCGACGGCGGGCGGACGGACCTTCACCGACCTGGTGGTCTACACCGAGGCCAGCCCGCCCGCGACTCCCTGCGGGGCCTGCCGCCAGATTCTGTTCGAGTTCGCGCCCGACGCCCGTGTGGTCTGCACCAACGCGCAGGGCGAGGTCATCAGCGGCCTGGTGCGCGACTTTCTGCCGCACGGCTTTCGGCTGGCGCAGGAAGAGGAAGAGCCCGGAGCAGGCGGGTGAGCTACGCTGAGCGGCGATGATTGACCGCTACCTGACCCCCGAAATGAAGGTTCTCTGGAGCGAGGCGAACAAGTACCGCGCCTGGCTGAAGGTCGAGCTGAGTGCCCTGCAGGCGCAGGCCCGGCACGGCGAGGTGCCCGCCGAAGCGCATGCCGCGCTGGTACAAAAGAGTGAAGCCGACCCCCTCGACGACGCCTTCGCGCAGCAGGTGGCCGAAATCGAGGCCGTGACCCGGCACGACATCGTGGCCTTTACCCGCGCCCTGACCGAGCGTTACGGCGAGGAGGCCCGCTTTATCCACCACGGCCTGACGAGCACCGACGTGGTGGACACCGCGCAAAACCTGCTGCTTGACGAGGCCATGGGGCTCATCATCACCGACGTGCAGACGCTGCGCGAGGTGTGCCGCATGCAGGCCGCCGCGCACAAGCACACGCCGGTCGTGGGCCGCACCCACGGCATCCACGCCGAGCCGATGACCTTCGGCCTCAAGTTCCTGAACTGGATGGCGACGCTCGACCGCGATCTGGAACGGTTGCAGGCCGCGCGGGGCCGCGTGCAGGTGGTCATGCTCTCAGGCTCGGTGGGCACCTACGCGCACGTCTCACCCAAAATCGAGGAAGAAGTCGCCGAGAGCTGGGGCTGGCACGCCGCGCCCGTCACCAACCAGACGCTTGCCCGTGACCGCCACGCCGAGGTGCTCGCCGCGCTCGCCATCCTGGGCACCACGCTGGAGAAAATCGCCGTGGAAATCCGCCACCTGCAACGCAGCGAGGTGCGCGAGGCGATGGAACCCTTCGGCAAGGGGCAGACCGGCAGCAGTTCGATGCCCCACAAGAAAAACCCCATCCTGACCGAGAACGTGACCGGCTTTGCCCGTTTGCTGCGCGGCTTTCTGGCGACGGGCCTGGAGAACGTGGCACTGTGGCACGAGCGCGACATCAGCCACTCCAGCGCCGAGCGCGTCATCTTGCCCGACGCCACCGCCAGCGCGAGCTACGCGACCCGCCGCCTGACCGGGGTGCTGCGCGACCTGGTGGTCTTCCCCGAGCGGATGCTCAAAAATCTGGACGACCTCGGCGGTCTGGTGTTCAGCCAGCGCGTGCTGCACGCCCTGATCGACGATAAGGGAATGATGCGCGAGGCGGCTTACGGCATCGTGCAGCGCAACGCCCTGAAGTCCTGGGAAACCGGCGAGGGCCTGCGCGACCTGCTGAAGGCCGACCCAGAAAACCCGCTGAGTGACGCGGAACTCGACGCCGCCTTCGACTTGCAGTGGTACCTGCGGCACGTGGACGACATCTACGCCCGGTTTGGGATGTAAGACAGACTGCGATTGCAGCCCCTGGTGCTGGGGATGCAATCCGAACGGAGTGAGCAGCAGCCCAGACGATTTCGTCCAGGTAAAACGAAAGAGGGGCACGTCCAAGTTACGGACGCGCCCCTCTTTTCTTTCTGCCGTCAGCTTTACAGCGGGCTGAACACGAAGCGGTCGTACTCGCCGCCGCGCAGCACGCTTTCGGTGTGCTCGCCGAGGAAGGTCTGGCCGGTGATGGCTTCCAGCGCGCCCCACACCGCACCCAGGGTAAAGGTGCACTTGCGGTCGCTGCCCTGCTCCTCGCCCGCGCTGCACACGGTGTCGAAGCAGTCGACGATGTAGTTGTCGCCGTCCTTGACCACGCTGTGCACGCCGGTCAGGCGGGTGCCGTCCTTGCCGATGGCGCCATTGAGCAGCTCGGCGAGTTGTTCGGTGGGCACGTTGGCGCCGGTCACGCCGAGTTCACCGGCGAGGTTGTGGCCGCGCACCTTGCCGGCGCGGGTAAAGACCACGGCGGCGCCGTCGGGGCCGAGGGTGTCCTCGATCCCGGTAATCACAGCTTTGAAGCAGACGACAGAGTTGAAGTCACCGAGGGTGGGTCGCAGTTCGGACATTGAGGTACTCCTTGAGGGGGAAAGAAGTCAGAAGGACAGGGCGGGAAGGGCAGAAGCTCAGAGCACCAGCGCGACGGTGCGCGCGGCGTCACGGGCTTCCATGTGCAGCAGGCCGAGGTTCATGCCGGTGGGGGTCACGACGGCGAGCACGCCCTTGCGGCCCGTGGCGTACACGTACACCTGACCGTCGGCGCCGCTCACCGACATCTCGGTCAGTTCGCCGGTGCCCAGCGTGTCGTTGATGCGCTTGCCCAGACCCAGGGCGGTGGCGGCCATCGCGGCCACGCGGTTGGAGTCGGTGGTGTCGCTGAACGACTGCGCAATCGGCAGGCCGTCGGTGGTCGCCACCAGGGCGCCGCGAAGTTCGGGGAGAGACGTGCGCAGGCTCTGGAGGGTGGCCTGGAGTTGTTGCTGTTTGCTGGCGGGGGCGGTCATGCGGTCTCCTTTTCAGTCTGGGTTCCGGATTCGGACTGAGTCTCGGGGGTGAGTTGCGATTCGAGCAGGTGGATCAGCACCTGCCGGGCGCTGTCGGGTTCGGTGGCCTGAAGGCCAATCACCTGTTCGGTCGGCAGGTCAAAGTAGCTGGCAATGTCCTGCGGGCTCCAGACGTCCTCGAGGTCCTGGCGGGTGACGCCGACCACGAAGGGCACCGGGTTCCGGCTGGTGATGAATTCGAGAATGTGCCGGGCGTGCAAAAAGTCCTGCGGGCGGTTGCCGGCGACCAGAAGAACCAGCCCCAGCGCGCCTTCACACAGCACGTCCCACATGAAGTCGAAGCGGTCTTGGCCCGGCGTGCCGTAGAGGTGCAGCTCGGTGCCGTCGAGAATGAGCGTGCCGAAGTCGAAGGCGACGGTGGTGGTGGCCTTGCCGATGTCCTCGCTGGCATCGGCCTCGGTGCTGACGACCGGGGTTTCGGACAGGGTCTGGACAAAGGTGGTCTTGCCCGCCCCAACCGGGCCGGAGACGACGAGTTTCATAGGAATCATGCAGAACTTCCTCCAGTCAGGCGTCGCAGGGCGCTCAGCAACCTGCGAACAGGACCAGCGGGCTGGGCGCTGACCTGGGCCTGCGCGGCGGCCCGTTGCGGGGCAATCAGGCCAGCGGCGCGCAGACGGTAGAGCTCGGCTCGGGCTTCGGGCAGGCTGACCCGCAACTGGCCTGACAGGTCCGTCGCCGAGGCCCCGTGCTGAAGCAGCGGCGAGAGCGACGCCCAGCTCGCCCGCAGCGCTTCGGGCAGCGCCACCGAGCGCGCCGACGGCACGACCTCGAAGCGAGTGTCGGGGTGCGGGAGCTGCTGCTCGGGAATCGCGCTGCCGCTCAGGGCTTCACGAATCAGCTCGTTCACGGGCAGCGCAAAGTGGTACTCGGTCGGGCCAGCCTCAAAGCTGTACTCGCCGCGCGCTCCATTCACGAGTTGCGCCACCGTGTCGCGGACGCGCAGCGGCTCGCTCACGGGAAAGCCGTCGATAAAGATTGCTTGCAAGGTGCCCTGTTGCAGGTGCAGCTCCACGCTGCGGCCCGCCAGAGCGGTGCGCATAAACAGCACGCCGGTATGGCGCTGGAGCACCTTCATGATGTCGTTGAATGCGTGGTACTCGAAGTCACCGTAAATGGCCAAGGTCTATCATCCGCCTCTTTGCCTGAATCTGGGGCCGGTCGGCTGAACTCTCGCGCTCCCTTGGGCACCCGGCAAGGACTGTAGGCGCGGAGTTCTTACACTTGTCTCACCCTGATCGGCACCCTGATCTCACAGCCGACTCTTTCACCGTCAGCCGTGGCAAATCAGGGCGATGCCGCGCCCCAGCATACCTGTCCCAGGTACGCTTTTTCTGGGCTTTTCTTAGCCCTTGGAGCGACAAATGAGACTTCACTTCGTTAACAAAAGGTCGGCTCAGACGCCGCCGTTCGACTCTTCCCCCAGCTCGTAGGGCGCGGGCGGCAGGTCCGTCAGCAGCGGCCCGAAGGTCACGTCGCCATGAGCCGACACCGCCAGCACCCGGCGCTCGGCAAGGCTCCAGATGGCGCGGTGCACCGCCATTTCGCGCTCGGCGTGGCCTCCGGGGGCCAGAGCGTCAAGCAGCGCGGTGTAACGCGGGACGGGCGGCTGGCCCCCGGTGAGCGGGCTGGCATCGGCCACGCGGGTCAGCACCCGGCGCTCCTCGGGGGTGGTCGCGTGGCTCAGCGCCTGCGCCCGCAGCTGCTGCTGCGCGGCCCGCTGTTCGCGTGCGTGACGGCGGGCGGCCAGGGCGGCGTCCACCTCCGGCGACAGCGGTTGCCCCCGCTCCTGCCGGCGCTGCTCGATCAAGTGTTCCAGACGCTCCTCAGCCCGGTTGCGCACCTGGCCGCGCAGGTCCTCGCCGCGCCCGCGCAAGTTGCCGGTCACGTCCTGCACGCGGGGGTCGGTCAGCGCCCGCCCGGCGAGCTGCGACGCCAGCGCCCGCACCCGCACGCGCCCCGGCAGCTTCTGGCCCGGCGTGTCCGCTTCCGGCGGATGGCTTTGCCTCTTCGCTGAGGGTTTGAACATGCCCCCTACGCTGTCACGTCCTGACTGCCTCTGAATGTGAGGCGAGGGGCAAGTGAGGCGGGGGCCGCTAGCATCAGGGCATGTCCGGCTCCGCCCCGTCTGGTCCCGCGCCTGTCCGCCGCTTTCGCGCTGTCGCCGTGCAGCCCCAGTGGTCGGCGCAGGATTTCGGGAGTGCCCCGGCGTTCCGGCGCTGGCTGCGCTCGCAACTGGAAGCGGCGCGGCCCCACCTGGCTGCGGACCGGCCCACCCTGGTCGTGCTGACCGAACTCAACGGCCTGCCGCTGGTGCTGCGTGGCGACGGCTGGGCAGCGCGGCTGGGCACCTTCGAGCGGGCGGCGGCGGCGCTGTTCGTGCGGCGTCTGGGACGGGTGTTGCCGGTGCTGCTGCGCGAGCGCGTCTCCCCCATCCGTGCCCTGCAACTGGCCGGGAGTGACGAGAACGCGGCGCTGTACCTCGCAACCTGCCGTGACCTGGCGCGCGAATACGGCGTTTACCTCTGCTCAGGCTCCACGCCGCTGCCGCGCTACCGCCTGACCTCGCGTGGCGTAGAGCGCGAGGCGGGCACGCTGACCAACCAGACGGTCATTTTTGGGCCGCAGGGCGAACTCATCGGCTGCACCGACAAAGTGCACCTCACGCCCGACGAGGAGGCGGGCGGGGTGGACCTGACGCCGGGCCGCCTGGACGAGCTGCGGGTCTTCCCCACCCCGGTCGGGGACCTGGGCGTGGCGATCAGCCTGGACGCCTTCCGCGCCGACGTGATCGAGCGCCTGGAAGCTCAGGGCTGCACGGTGCTGCTGCAACCCGACGCCAACGCCGCGCCCTGGACCTCGCTCGAAGGCTTGCCGCCTGACCCGGCGCACGTGCGCGACCAACCGCTCGCCTGGCTGGAATCGAGCTGGCAGGTGACGCAGCGCACGCGCATTCCCTACGCCGTCAACCCGATGGTGGTCGGCAACCTGCTTGACCTGACCTTTGACGGCCAGAGCGCGATCGCTGGACCCGCTGCCGAGGCGCCGCAGCCGCGCAGTTACGTGCTCACCGACCCGCGCCCCGGTTTTCTGGCGCTGGCGCCCTGGGTGGCCCCGGACACGACAGCGCCCGAGGAGCTGCGCGAGATCGGGCAACAGCTCGCGGCCCGCAGCGGTCACCCCCGCGAAAACCAGTACCTGACGACAGTCCTGCACGCCGATCTGGAACTGCCGCCCACCACCTGCCCGGTGCCGCCCGCCACACCACACGAGGACGCCCTGCGCGCCTGGCTGGCGGGAGAGGCCACACTGGGACGCTCCCCAAAGGCCCGATTGGGCGGATGGGCGCTCGTCGGCGTGGGCGTGCTGGCGCTGGCCCTCCTCGGGCGCAAACGCAACCGTTGACAAGTTTGGGGGCCGCCCGTATACTTCCTCTCGCGCTTGAGACAGGCAGCGCACCCGCCGAGTCAGGGGGGTTGGCCGAGTGGTTGAAGGCAACGGTCTTGAAAACCGTAGTGGGGCAACCTACCGGGGGTTCGAATCCCTCACCCCTCGCCAAAAGCTTCGCAAGGAGCACATGACAATCTGGAGAGGTGGGTGAGCGGCTTAAACCAAGCGTTTGCTAAACGCTCGTACGCCTTAAAAGTGTACCGCGGGTTCGAATCCCGCCCTCTCCGCCAAAGCAGTACCCGAGTAACACCCGAGATGTGCCCGTAGCTCAGCTGGATAGAGCGTCTGACTACGGATCAGAAGGCCAGGAGTTCGAATCTCTTCGGGCACACCACCAAGCCTCCGCGCAAGCGGGGGTTCTTCTTTTGCTTTGTGGCGCTTTCCCAGAGATGATGGAGGCAGATGACCCCCGACCTCTCCCGACAGGCCTTGCAGACCATCGCTGCCTATCTCCCCATCTTCGGGGCACCGAACTTTCACTTCACCGATGGAGCCTCTCCTGTCTGCCCGATGGCGGACGGCTCCCTGCACCTGTTGGGCTACAGGTATGAAGAACAGGTCTTGAATCTCGTCCACACCGCCGATCAGCTCGGCTGGATCTACCAGGACGAGCATTTTCAGTGGTCCGAATGGCTGCAAACCGCACAGGCCCAGGCCCTTCGCAACGATCCGGCAGCTCTGGCACAGGCCACCCCGAGGCAGCTGGCCCAGCTCCTGACCGTCTTCGCCCGCCAGGAACGCTTCTGCGAAGGAACACAACTGGCGTTCTGGGAAAGTGGGCTGCTGCTCGGCCTTCTGCGGCGTGCCGATGTGCTGGCGCGGCAAGGTGAGACGTCACCCCTACGCTGAGCGGCCTACGCGCCAGCGACCGAAAAGTTAAGCAGGGCTGGCCTTTCCGCTTCCTGCTCGGCATAGGGTGAGGCCATGACCAACACCCCTTCTTCCCCCAATGACGCGTCCTGGAGCTACGACACGGCGGCGGTGCAGAGCGGGATTCCGCGCGGCCTGGGCGAAACCATCGGCTTTCCGATTCACGCGGCGGCGGCCTTTCAGTTCGACACGCTGGAGCAGGCGCAAGACGAGTTTCAATACAACGGAGGCCTGAGCTACGCCCGCATTCAGAACCCCACCGTGCGGGCGCTGGAGGAGCGTCTCACGGTGCTCGAAGGCGGCGCGGCGACGGTGGCCCTCGCCAGCGGGCAGGCCGCCAGCCTCACCGCCATTCTGAGCGTGTGCCGGGCCGGGGACCACGTGGTGTCGAGTGCCAGCCTGTTTGGCGGCAGCACCGGGATGCTGACCAATATTTTGCCGCTGATGGGCATCACGGCGACGCTGGTGGAGGGCCACCCCGAGCAGATTCGCGCTGCTATGCAGGACAATACCCGGCTGGTGTGGGCCGAGATGATTTCCAACCCCTCGGGCGCGGTGGCCGATGTCGAGGCGCTGGCTGGGGTTGCCCACGAGCGCGGCGCCCTGCTCGCCATCGACAACACCTGCGGCGGCGTGGGGTACCTGTGTCGGCCCCTCGACCACGGCGCCGACATCGTGAGCCAGTCGCTCACCAAGTGGGCGGGCGGGCACGGCAGCGTCATGGGCGGCAGCGTGACGGTGGGCACGCAGCACGACCTGAGCCGCAACCCGATTTATGCGGGCGGCGAAAACAGCCTGCTCGAGCAGCGCGGCGCGGACGCCCTCGCGTGGCGGCAGCGGTGGTTTGGGGCGCATCAGCTCGGCATGACGCTCGCGCCGCACAGCGCGTTCCTGATCGCGCAGGGCCTGGAAACCCTGGGGCTGCGGCTGCAACGCGAATCCGACTCGGCGCTGGCGCTGGCGCGCTGGCTGGGGCAGCATCCCCGCGTCGGCGGCGTGAGCTACGCGGGCCTGCCGGGGCACCCGAGCTTCCCACTGGTTCAGAAGTACCTGCCGCGCGGCGCGGGCGCGGTCCTCACCTTCGAGGTGGACGACCCCTCGCGCTTCCTCTCGCGGTTGCGGGTGCTGCGCATGGCCCCCAACCTCGGCGACGTGCGGACCCTCGTCGTCCACCCCTGGACCACCACCCACGGGCGGGTGCCCGAGGCGGCCCGGCACGCGGCGGGCGTGACCCCCGGCACCATTCGCATGAGCGTGGGCGTGGAAGACGTGATGGACTTGCAGGCCGACATCGAGCAAGCGCTGAATTGAGGCGCGGTGGAATACCCCCGGCTCCGCTAGGCTGAGGCCATGCCAAAACTCAAACCCCGGTCAGGCCGGGCAGTTCGTGCGGGCCTCGGCGCAGCCGGTCTAGGTGCCCTGGCCCTCGCGGCGCGGCGGGCGCAGCCTTCTCCTTCCACCGAGCAGGTGCGGGCGGCCACCCTGCGACTGCTCGGTACTCTGCTTCCCGCTGAGCGCGGGTTCGACCTTGAACTGTGGGACGGCACAGTGCTGCCGGCGGGCCGCACCCCGGCCCAAGCGCGGCTGACGTTGAAAACCGAACACGCGCTCGGGCGAATGCTGCGGCTGCCGGTGGACCTTGCCCTGGGAGAGGCGTACCTGCGCGGCGACTTCGACATCGAGGGCGACTTCGGGGCCGTGGCGGGGCTCGCCGACGACTTTGGAGAGCTGCCCACGCTCGCGCAGGTGCCGGGCCTGCTCGCCGACGTGGACCTGCTGCGCCGGGGAGCGGGGGAAATGCCGCGCCCGGTCAGCGTGTCGCTGGAGGGCGAACAGCACAGCCGCGAGCGTGACCAGCAGGCTATTCAGTACCACTACGACGTATCCAACGACTTTTACAAGTTGTGGCTCGACGAGCGGATGGTGTACTCCTGCGCTTACTTTCCCGGCGGGCAGGAAACGCTGGATGAGGCGCAAACCGCCAAACTCGACTACATCTGCCGCAAGTTGCAACTGCGGCCCGGCGAGCGGCTGCTCGACATCGGCTGCGGCTGGGGCGGGCTGAGCCTCTACGCGGCGCAGCACTACGGGGTGCAGGTGCTCGGCGTGACGCTGTCGCAGGCGCAGTTGCAAGAGGGGCAGGCGCGGGTCCGGGTGGCGGGGCTGGAGGGGCAGGTTCAGCTCGAACTGCGCGATTACCGCGACGTGCTCAGCCGTGGCCCCGCGCAGTTCGACAAGATCGCCTCGGTGGGCATGGCCGAGCATGTCGGGCGGCGCAACATGCCCGAATATTTCCGCAGCGCCTACGCGGCCCTGAAACCCGGCGGGCTGATGCTCAACCACGCCATCGGCGACGGCATCGGGCAGGCGCGGGTGCCGATGTGGCTGCAAAGCGGCAATTTTGCCCGCAAATATGTCTTTCCCGACGGCGAACTGTTGCCGGTCTGGGAAACACTGAAATACGCCTCCGAGCAACTGTTCGAGGTCCGCGACGTGGAGAACCTGCGCGAGCACTACGCCCTGACGATTGGGCACTGGGCGGCGAGGCTCGAAGCGCACCGGCCCGAAGCACTCGCCCTGCTCGGCGAAGAAAGGCTGCGGCTGTGGCGGCTTTACCTCGGCGCCACCTCGTATTACTTCCGCAAGGGCCACCTCACCCTCTTCCAGAGCCTGCTCGCCAAACCCGACGCCGAGCGGGCGGTGCCGCTGCCGCTGAGCCGGGCGGGGCTGTACCGCTAGAGCATTTGACATAATAAAGACCCCTCACCCCTGCCTTTGGCAGGCCCTCTCCCCTTGGTAGAGGGTCAAACAGCGCAAGGCAATTCTTTTGTCAAATCTCTAGGGAACAACGAAAAAAGGGGCCATACCCAGCGGGCGGCCCCTTTTTCTTGTCTCCTGACTTTAAATGACGAACTCGCCCGCCCGCATCACCGGTTCGCGGTTGCCGTCCTTGGTGATGCCGTCCACGTCGATCTGGTCACTGCCGACCATCCAGTCCACGTGGGTCAGGCTGTCGTTGCCGCCCTTTTGCGCGAACTGCTCGGCGTCCATGTCGATGCCGCCCTTGACGTTGAAGCGGTAAGCGCTGCCGATGGCGATGTGCGAGGCGGCATTCTCGTCGTACAGGGTGTTGTAGAAAAACAGGCCCGAACGCGAAATGGGGCTGGAGTGCGGCACCAGCGCGACTTCGCCGAGGCGGTGGCTGCCCTCATCGGTGTCGATCATCTTGAGCAGCGCGGCCTCGCCTTGCTTGGCGCTCGCGCCCGTGATGCGCCCGTCCTTGAACTCGATCCGGATGCCGTCGATCAGCGTGCCCGCGTAGGAGAGCGGCTTGGTGCTGACGACCACGCCGTCTACCCGCTCACGGTGCGGGGCGGTCCAGACTTCCTCGGTGGGGATGTTGGCGGTAAAGGTCACGCCGCTGGGGGTGTCCGCTGCGCCGCCGCCCCAGATGTGGTCGTCGGCGAGGCCCACGGTGAGGTCGGTGTCGCCGCCCCGGAAGTGCAGGGCGTGGTACTGCTTGCCAGTCAGAATTTCACGGCGGCGCTTGAGGTTGGCGAGGTGCTCTTCCCAGAGAGCCACCGGGTCGGGCTGATCGGCACGGACGGCGGCGAAGATGGCGTCCCACTGCTGCTCGACGGCCTGCTCGCTGCTCGCCTCGGGGAACATCAGGGTGGCCCAACCGGGAATCGGGGCACTCACCAGGTTCCAGTTCAGGCGGTTGGTCATGACCTGGAGGGAGTAGGGCTTGCGGTAGGTCGCGTTCGCCCGCTGCCAGGTCGCCACACGCTCGGGGTCCACCTTCGCCAGCAGGTTGGGGTCGGTGGCGCGAATGGCAATCACGGCGCCGCCCGCATTGGCGGTTTCAAGTTCAGCGTCCACCCGCCACTGGCTGATTTCCTCAAAGGTGCCGTCAGGCGCGAGCTCGAAACGGGCGAGCTGCACGTCGTCGTCGTCCCAGCGCACGTCCACGAACCGTGCCCCCGCTGCATACGCCTCACGCACGATCAGGCGGGCAAGCGGCGCGGCGTCCACTGGCGACTGCACCAGCACGCGCTGACCGGGCTTGACCCCCAGCCCCACCCGCACGGCGAGGCGGGCATAGTTTTGCAACTTCTGCTCGAAACTCAAATCTGAAGTCATAGGCCGCAGCATACCGGCATAGGCAAGTGCAGGGCGAAAAATCGCTGCCGGACCCGCGCCCCTTGACGCGCCGCGCGAGAACCCCTATGATTCTTCCCGCTGGTGTGACGAGGCGTAGCGCAGCCTGGTAGCGCACTACCTTGGGGTGGTAGGGGTCGTGAGTTCAAATCTCGCCGCCTCGACCAGCAAAGAACTCCCTCTCCGTGAGGGGGTTTTTTTTGGCCTCCTCCCGATTTGGAGGTGGTCCCTCAACCGGAAAAGTGCTTCTCCCCCGCCCAACTCGGTAAGCAGGCGCACAAAATACCCCCGGGGGGCAGGTCAGAAGGTGGGGCAGCCGGCAGAAGTGCCCGGCAGGACGCGGAATCGTAAGCAGCGGCGGTGAGCGGGCGCCGCCCCGAAGCGTAGATTGGTCTCCCCGCTTGCCGTTTATGCCGACTCTTTCGCTGCCCCTCTTTCCCCTGCCGACGGTGCTGTTTCCGGGACAGGCGCTGCCGCTCTACGTCTTCGAAGAGCGGTACCGCGCCCTCTTGCGGCGCGTGCAGGCGAGTGGCGAGCCGTTCGGCGTGGTGTGGATTGAGCGGGGCCGCGACAGCACCTTGCCGTTGCATGAGCGGCTCTCGCTGGTGGGAACGCTGGCCCACCTGACCGAGGCGGAAGTCCACGAGGACGGCACGAGTTCGATTCTGGTGGTCGGCGGCGAGCGCTTCCGGCTGCGCGGGATGATGTTCGACGAGCCTTTCTTGACCGCCGGGGCCGAGCTGTGGCCGCTGCCTGACTCAGACCCGCCGGAGGCCCAGGCTATCAAGCAAAGGGGCGCCGACCTGCTGAGTGGGATGCAGCGTTCCTGGCCCGAGCGCGCCGCCGTGCTGCGGCAGGAAGCACCCGCCGAGCCGTTGCTGCTCGCCAGTTACGCCGCCAGCTTGCTGTGTGCCCTGAGCCTGGACCGCGCCGCGCCCGCCTGCAACGCAGCGCTGGCGGCCCCGACACTGCTCGACCGGCTGGAGCTGCTGCTGGCGGCCCTTCCCGCAGAGGCGAGCGGCGACGGGGCGGCGTTGCACTGAGCAGGCTCCCGCCCTCGGCTTCGTCATTCCTCGCTTTTTTTCTCACTCGGGTATCCCTTCCCTGTTCAGGGGGCGGCGCAGCCCTTAGATTTCGGCCATGACCGTGTCTTCCGCCGCTGCACCTCAACCCGCCAGTCCCGCCGCGCCGCTGCTGTTTACCCCGCTGAAACTTCGCAGCCTGGAACTGCCCAACCGGGTGGTCGTCTCGCCCATGTGCACCTACTCGGCGACCGACGGCGTCGCCAACGAATTTCACCTCGTCCACCTCGGCCAGTACGCGCTCGGCGGGGCAGGGCTGATTCTGGCCGAGGCCACCGCCGTCTCGCCCGAGGGCCGCATCACCCCCGAGGACCTGGGCCTGTGGGACGACCGCCAGATCGTGCCGCTGGGCCACATCACTGATTTCGTGCACCAGCACGGCGGGCACATTGGGGTGCAGCTCGCGCACGCCGGACGTAAGGCGAGCACCTACGCCCCCTGGCGCGGCAAGGGCGCGGTGCCCGCCGAGTTGGGCGGCTGGCAGGTCATCGGACCTGACGAGAACAGCTTTCACGACCTCTTCCCCACCCCGGCGATGATGGGCGCCGACGAGCTGCGCGGCGTGGTGGACGCCTTCAGTGCCGCCGCCCGCCGCGCTCAGGTCGCGGGGTTCGACGCTGTGGAAGTCCACGCCGCGCACGGCTACCTGCTGCACCAGTTCCTCTCGCCGCTGGCCAACACCCGCACCGACGATTACGGCGGCTCCTTCGAAAACCGCACCCGGCTGCTGCTCGAAGTCGTCCGCGCCGTGCGGCACGTCTGGCCCGCCCACCTGCCGCTGTTCGTGCGCCTGAGCGCCACGGACTGGGCCGAGGGCGGCTGGGACCTGGAACAGACGGTGCAACTCAGCAAACTGCTCAAGTACGAGGGCGTGGACGTGCTCGACATCAGCAGCGGGGGATTGACCGCCGCGCAGCAGATCGAGGTCGGCCCCGGCTATCAGGTGCCGTTTGCCGCCGCCGTGAGCCGCGCCGAAACCGAAATCTCGGTGATGGCGGTCGGCCTCATCGAGACGGGCGCGCAGGCCGAGGCCATCTTGCAGGCAGGCGACGCCGACCTGATCGCGCTCGGCCGCCCCTTCCTGCGCGACCCCCACTGGGCGCAGCGCGCGGCGCGGGAACTCGGGTTGCGCCCGGTGTCCATCGACCAGTACGCGCGGGCGGGGTGGTAAGCGCAGGCCAGGACAAGCAGCCGTGAGCGGGCGGGGGAGGGCAACCAGGCCTGGCCCCCTCCCTTTTGTCAGCGCGTCCCGTCCTCCTCCAGCTGCCCGTCGAGCAGGTGCAGCGTCCGGTCGGCGCGCGCCGCCAGCCGTTCGTCGTGGGTCACGAGCAGCACCCCGGCGCCGTCCTCGCGGGCCAGGGTCAGCAGCAACTCGGCCACCCGCTCGGCCCCGGCGCGGTCGAGGCTGCCGGTGGGTTCGTCGGCGAGCACGGCGGCGGGGCGCACCGCCAGGGCGCGGGCCAGAGCGACGCGCTGCCGTTCGCCGCCGCTGAGGACGCCGGGAAAGTCGCCGCCGCGCGGTCCCAGACCCACCCGGTCGAGGAGCAGCTGGGCGCGGCCCTCGTCCGGCACGCCCGCGAGCATCCCTGGCACCTGCACGTTTTGCAGCAGCGTCAGATCTTCGAGCAGGTAGTGGTGCTGAAACACCAGCCCCAGCCGCCCGGCGCGGCGCTGCGAGCGGGTCTGGGTGCCGAGGGTGTCCACCCGCTCGCCCGCCCACCACACTTCGCCCTCGGTGGGCGCGTCGAGACCGCCGAGCAGGTGCAGCAGGGTGCTTTTGCCGCTGCCCGAGGGGCCGCTGACGGCCACCACTTCGCCCGGCGCGACGGCCAGCGACACGCCGTGCAGGATGGTGGCGGCGCCGTAGCGCTGCACGACGTGCCGGGCTTCGAGGGCCGGGGGAGCGGAAGTCACGCGGGGCATTGTAAGCGCAGAGCGTCTGCCAGGAACACGAGAACAAAGGCTGCCCACTAGAATCAGGTGTTATGGCGACCCTGGAAATCGATTGCCCCATCTGCGGCGAAGTTCTCGAACTCACCGAGCAGGACCGCGCCGAGCTGCAAGTCGGCGACGTGCTCGTGTGCGACTCGTGCAACGCCGAAATGGAAGTGACCCGCAACGGCGGCGGCGAAGACTTCGAACTCGAACTGCTCGGCATCCTGACGGTGTGCCCGGCGTGCAGCGAGGAATTCGAGGTCACCGAAGACATGCTGCTCACCGCCCCCGTCATCGAGAGCGTGGACGGCGTGAGCGTGAGCCTCGTGGACTGCCCGCACTGCCACGCCCGCATCGAACTCGAACTGACCGACGAGACGCCGCCCGACGAGGAACAACCGCGCCGCTGAGTGTCTAGTCAATTGCAAATGTAAAAATTGAAAGCAGTTAGCCTATCAAACGCAAGGAGTGATTATGGCGACTGTTCAATTTGAAAATCCCGAAACCGGCGCGACCATCGAACTGACCAACCCCGAACTGGGCGAACTGGTGATCGACGACGAAACCGGTGTGGAATACGAGGTCGTGTCCATCGACCCGCCCCGCCTCGAAGCCGCCCCGCAGGAAGCGGAGGACTGGGGGGAGTAAGGTCGGAGGGTCTAGAGTCCGAGGGTCTAAGTGCTCCGTCCGCTTAGACCCTCAGACCTTTAGACCCTTTGACCTGCCCCCAGGCAGCTATGGCCGACCTCGCTGTTCTCTATGACCGCGTCCGCCCCGACGAAAAGATGCTGTTCGGGGCGCTCGACGAGCTGGGCGTGCCCTACGACAAGGTGTACACGCCGCAGCTCACCGTGACTTTCGACGATGAGGGCCGCGCCCGCGTGCCGTGGAAAGTCGCTATCGAGCGCTGCGTGAGCCAGAGCCGGGGCCACGCCGTGACCCGTGCGCTGGAAGGCTTTGGCGTCAAGGTCATTAACCCCTCGCACGTCATCGAGCTGTGCGGCGACAAGCTGGCGACCAATGCGCGCCTCGCCGCCGCTGGGCTGCCCACCCCGCGCACCGGGGTCGCCTTCGACGGCGAGAGTGCCCTGGGCCTCATCGAGGAAATGGGCTACCCGGTGGTGCTCAAGCCCACCGTCGGCTCGTGGGGCCGCATGGTCAGCCGCCTGAACGACCGCGACGCCGCCGAAGCCGTCATCGAGCACAAGGAAGTGCTCGGCGGGCCGCAACACGGCGTGTTTTACGTGCAGGAACTCATCAACAAGCCGGGGCGCGACATCCGGGCGTTCGTGGTCGGCGGGCAGGGCATCGGCGCGATTTACCGCACCAGCGAGCACTGGATCACCAACACGGCGCGCGGGGCCAAGGCGAGCAACTGCGAAGTGACCCCCGCCATCGCCGACCTCGCGCAGCGGGCCGCCGCCGCCGTGGACGGGCAAATCGTGGCGATTGACCTGGTGGAAGACCCGGCGCGCCAGAACGACTGGGACGGCCTGGTGATTATCGAAATCAACCACACGATGGAGTTCAAGAACTCGGTGAGCACCACGGGCGTGAACATCCCGCGCCTGATGGGCGAGTACGCGGTCAGTCTGCTGGGCTGATGGGCTGATACGGTTTCAAATTGAGTCCCGGACATGTCCGGGCGCAATTTTGCGCGGAGCCCATGGAAAAAATACGGTTTTAAGGAGATGGACGGGCATCCGGCGCCTTTCCGGATGTTCGGGAATCGGATTAAAACCGTATGAGAGAAAAAGTAACGGAGGCGGGGGCAAAGGCTTCTGCCTTTTTCGTTGGCCGGGTTCACAATGGGCCATGTCTGCGCCCGACTGGTCGTGCGGATCTGAGCGAAACCGACCTGCGCCCGCACGACCCGGAGCACGGCTGGCTGCACGCGCTGGCCCACGGCGCCGACGCCGCCCTCTGTTTTGCGCTGCGCTGCATCCTGCCCTTACCCGCGACGACGACCGCCCCGCGCCTGACGCCGACCCCCGGGCAGCCGCGCCCGGCGGCCAGGTCATCCCGGCCCCGGCGCGGGAGGGGTGGCCGGCTGAGCTGCTTACAGTGCTGCGGCTGGCGTTTCCGGCCTCCCCGGAGTGACCCCGGCGCGGCGCCAAGTCCCTTCACGCACCCTGTGAGAGCCTCGTGTAAGCTGCCCGGCATATGAACGTCATCGGCAAGGTCACGGTGCTGCCGCAGCTACCCGCAGAAATCGCGCGGCTGTCCGAACTCGCGTACAACCTCTACTGGTCGTGGACGCCCCGCGCGCAGGCCCTGTACCGCGACCTGTCGCCGGAACTTTGGGAGCGCTTCCAGCACAACCCGGTGCGGCTGCTGCTGGAAGCGGACCAGGACCGCCTGAACGCGGCGGCGCAGGACCCCGCCTACCTGGGGCGTTACGCGCAGGTGATGGCCGATTTCGACGCGTACATGGGCAAAAAAGACACCTGGGCGGCAAGGCACGCCCCGCAGATGAAGCCGGTGGCCTACTTCAGCATGGAGTACGCCTTCCACGAGTCGCTGCCCATCTACTCAGGCGGCCTCGGCGTGCTGGCGGGCGACCACTGCAAGAGTGCGTCCGACCTCGGCCTGCCCTTCACCGCCGTGGGGATGCTGTTTTCGCAGGGGTATTTCCGGCAACTGTTCGACAAGGACGGCTGGCAAAACGAGGCGTATGACGAACTCGACCTGACCACCCTGCCGATACAGCCCGCCCAGAGCGCGGCGGGCGAGGACATCCGCGTGTCGGTGCGGATTGCCGGGCGCGAGGTGGCGGTCAAGGTCTGGACGCTGCAAGTCGGGCGCGTCCGGGTGCTGCTGCTCGACAGCAACGTACCGGACAACAGCGAGGACGACCGCAAGCTGACCGCGCGGCTCTACGGCGGCAACCAGGAACTGCGGGTGCAGCAGTACGTGCTGCTCGGCGTGGCGGGCATCCGGGCGCTGCGGGCGCTGGACGTGCCGGCGAGCGTCTATCACATGAACGAGGGGCACGCCGCCCTGATGGCACTGGAACGGATGCGCGAGTACGTGGCGGCGGGCCAGGACTTCCGCACCGCCGCCGAACTCGCCGCAAGCAGCACCCTGTTCACCACCCACACCCCCGTCGCAGCGGGCAACGACGCTTTCACCTATGAGCTGATGGACAAATACATCGGTGAGTGGCCGGGGCTGCTGCACGCCGGGCGCGACGAACTGTACGCGCTGGCACGGCACGACCAGCAGTGGGACGGCCACACGGTCCCGGCCTTTTCCATGACGGTCTTCGCGCTGAGCATGAGCCGGGCGGCCAACGGCGTCTCCGAACTGCACGGCGAGGTCAGCCGGGGCATGTGGAATTTCCTCTACCCCGGCGCCGAGGAAAACGAGGTGCCTATCGGCCACGTGACCAACGGGGCGCACAACCTGACCTTCACCAGCCAGCGGATGCGCGACCTGCTGTCCACCGTGCTGCCGGAGGACTGGACCGAGCGGCTGGAAGACGAAACGATGTGGCAGGCGGTCGAGCAGCTCACCGAGGAGCAACTGAGCAACGTGCAGCGCGAGATGAAGCGCGAGATGATCACCTTCGTGCGGGGCCGGGTGCGCGAGCAACTGCTGCGCAACGGGGCGAGCGCCGCCGACGTGGCCGCGACCGACAACCTGCTCGACGAGGGCACGCTCACCATCGGCTTTGCCCGCCGCTTTGCGACCTACAAGCGCGCCACCTTGCTGCTGCGCGACAAACCGCGCCTCGCCGCCATCGTGAACAACCCCGAGCGCCCGGTGCAGTTCGTCTTCGCGGGCAAGGCGCACCCCGCCGACAACCCCGGCAAGGCGTTTATTCAGGAGATCTACCGCACCAGCCAGGAACCCGAGTTCCGGGGCAAAATCGTGATTCTGGAAAATTACGACATGAACGTGGCGCGCCACCTCGTGCAGGGGGTGGACATCTGGCTCAACAACCCCCGCCGCCCACTGGAAGCCTCGGGCACATCCGGCATGAAGGCGAGTTTCAACGGCTCGCCCAACTTCTCCGTTCTGGACGGCTGGTGGCGCGAAGGGTATGACGGCACCAACGGCTGGCCGATTGGCGAGGAGCGCGAATACGCCGACCTGAACGTGCAGGACGACGCCGACGCCTTCGATCTGTACCAGCGGCTCGAACACGAAATCGCGCCGCGCTACTACGGCCACGCGCAGGGCAACGCGAGCTGGGCGCACACCGTGCGCGACGCCATCGAGACTGTCAGCCCGCGCTTTTCCATGCAGCGGCAGGTGCTCGACTACGTGCAGCAGTACTACCTCCCGCTGGGGCAGCGCGGCACGCAACTCGCCGACCACGGCGGCGCCCGTGCCCGCGACCTCGCCGCCTGGAAAGCCTGGGTCCGGCAGCAGTGGCCGCACACCAGCATCTCGGCGCAGGCGAACCTGCCCGCCACTGCCCGCCCCGGCGAGCAGGTCACGGTGTCGGCGCAGGTCAATCCTGCCGGCATCCGCCCCGAGGAACTGCGGGTCGAAGCGGTCCTCAAGCGCGGCGACGAAGTGCAGCGCTACCCACTCGCGCCGGGCGAAGGCGGGCAGTACAGCGCCGAGATTCCGCTCGACGACAGCGGTCTGTACTCGGTGGGCGTGCGGATGCTGCCGCTGATAGACGGCCTGAGCAACGACCTCGAAGCGGGCCTCATCAAGTGGGCCTGAGCTGAGGGCCAAAGAGAAGGGGCGTCGGACTTGTTCTCCGGCGCGCCTTTTCTTTGGCCGATGGGTTTACTGCACCGGCTGCCCGTTCATCAGCATTTGCCCGTCCTTGAAGCTGAAGGTCGCCACGAGCTTGTTGCCCTCGCGTTTCAGGGTGCCGCTGTCCACCAGGGTCTGCACGTCGGCGGCCTGACCCTGGCCGAGGGTCGCGGCGAGGTCGCGTAGCCCGGCTTCGCTGGTGCTGAGCTTGAAATCGGCGCTGACCATACTCATCAGCTCGGCGGGCGCGAGGGTGTTCCAGTTCTCGGCGGTCAGGCGGCTCGCCCCCGGCAGGGTGGCTTGCCCCGACACCTGCACGTCGCGGCCCGGCTGGCCGAGGCTCAGGCGGCTCAGCCGCAGCACCGGCTGACCACGCAGCAGCGCCAGCACGTCGGTTTCGAGCTGCTTTTCCTGGGCCGGGGTGAGGTCGGCGGGCGACTTGCTGCTCGCCTGCGTGGCCTGAAGGTCCTGCGCGAAGCGGGCCAGACGTTGCAGTGGCTCACGGGCGAGGTGGTCGAAGCTGAGCGCGAGCTCAAGGTTCTTGAGGTTCCTGCCGGCGGCGCTCACGTCGGCGACCGCGTANGCCACGGCGAGGTTCTGAAAGTTGCCGTCGCGGCGGCTGTCGCTGCTCACCTTCAGGCCGCTGAACGTCACGGGCTGCGTGCCCTGGCTGACGGTCAGGCGGTCGAGTGTCAGGTTCATCTGCCCGCTGCCGAGCAGGTCGTCCTTGTTGGCGCGGGTCGTGGTGCCGCTCAGTTTCATGGGGCCGACCGCGCCGCTGGTGCCCGGCGCATTGAGAAACAGGCCCGGCCAGGAGAAGGCGACGTTCGTCTTGAGCCCCGCGACCCGCACGGCGCCGGTCAGCGGTTGCCAACTCAGGTCGCCCGGCTGGCCTTCCTCGGTGAATTTTCCGGCGGGAATACGGACGGCGGTGTCTGAGGCGCCCGTGAGCCCCACCACCGTGCGGATGACGGGTTTCTGGCCGCCGAACGCCTTGTCGAGCGCCGCCTGGGTCTTGGGGTCGGCAAAGCGAATATCGGTGTCCACCAGCGCCTGTCCCACGCCCGCCGCGCCGAGCAGCGGCCCGTGCTTGATGTGGTTGGTGACGAGCAGCCGCAGCGGCTGCCCGTTCCCGTCCGGCGTGTCTTGCACAATCAGTGTCATGGTCTGGGTGCTGTCGGTAAACCCCTTGTGGTACTCCGACTTCTCCACCTCGACCACGCCGCTCGACCCGAGCGTGCTGGTGAGCTGCTGCACGGCCTGCTGCGTGGTGTCCTGAGCACGACTGGAAAAAATCGCCGTGGCGCCCACGTAACCGCCGCCGAGCAGCAGGGCAGCGGTCCCGAGGGCCAGAGCGGGCGAAAAACGGCGGGCGGACGCGGTGCGGGTGCGGGGTGGGGTGGGGGTGCGGGTCATCTTGCCTCCAGCGAGGGCCGGGAATGGGATGGGAGAGCCTTTCGTGCTCCTGATTACGTTGACTGCCCGTTGGAGGTTCCCGCTGAAGGCGGCGCTTACAGAACTGCCCGCCTCAGCAGTTGACCTTTTCGGTCATCAATCCGTGTAAGCTGCCAGGGTGACTGTTTCTCCCTCCGCGCGCCGGGAAGCGGGCGCTGCACCTTCGCGCTGGCAGGTGCTCGGCTGGCAACTCGGCGGTCTGCTGCTCCTGCTGGGCATCTGGTGGCTGGTCACGGACCGCCTGGGGCTCTACCCGCCCTACGTGTTTCCTGGCCCGGGCGCCGTGTGGACCGAGATTTCCTACGGGCTGTGGGGCACCGGGCCGCAGGACGGTAAACTGCTCGCGGCCATCGGCGGTAGCCTGCGGCGGGTCCTGACCGGGTACGTGGCGGCGGTGGCGCTCGGCGGCGTCATCGGGCTGCTGATGGGCGCGTGGCTGCCGCTGCGGGCCACCCTGGGCGCGTACCTGACCGGGCTGCAAAGCGTGCCGAGCATTGCCTTCGTGCCGTTCGCCATCCTGTTTTTCGGACTCAACGAGCGGGCGGTGCTGGCGGTGGTGATTCTGGAAGGCTTTATTCCGGTGGCGCTGGCAGTGTCGGGCGCGCTGCTCAACGTGCCGCCCACCCTGCGAACCGCCGGGCGCACCCTGGGCGCGAACGGGCTGGAGCTGCTGCTGCGGGTGTCGCTGCCCGCCGCGCTGCCCAACGTGCTGAGCGGCCTGCGCACGGCGTGGAGCTTCGCGTGGCGCGCGCTCGTCGGCGGCGAACTGCTGATTGCGGGCGCGAAAAGCCTCGGCGAGCAACTCGAAATCGGACGCAACACCGCGAACGTGGCGCTGGTCCTGTCCACCATCCTGATTATCGGCGTCATCGGGGGCGTGTTCGACGCACTGCTGCGGCTCGTGGAGGGCCGGGTGCGGCGCAACTACGGTCTGGAGGTGAACTCGTGACGGCGCGCACGGAACTGAGCCGCGCCGAATCGAGCCGGACTGAACTGGGACGCAGCCTGGACCTGAACGGCGTAACCTACCGCTACCGGGGCGGCAACGTGGGCGGCGCGGGCGTCGGGCCACTGAACCTGCACGTGGAGCCGGGCGAGTTTCTGTGCGTGGTGGGGCCGTCGGGGAGCGGCAAAAGCACGCTGCTCTCGCTGCTGGCGGGCTTTTTGCGGCCCCAGCAGGGCGAGATTCGGCTGGGCGGCGACCCGGTGAATGGCCCGCACCCGGCGCTGACGCTGGTGCAGCAGGAAGCCGCGCTCTTTCCCTGGCTGACGGTGGGCGGCAACGTGGCGTTCGGCCTGAAGGGGGTCAGCGGCGCCGAAAAAGCCGCGCGGGTGGCTGATGCGCTGCGGCTGGTGGGCCTCAGCGGGTACGAGGCGCGGCGGCCTCACGAACTCTCGGGCGGGCAGCGCCAGCGCGTGAGCATCGCCCGCGCCCTGGCGGTGCGTCCGGGGCTGCTGCTGCTCGACGAGCCGTTCAGCGCGCTCGACCACGCGACCCGCACCACACTCGCCGACGAACTGCTGGCGATCTGGTGGCAGCAAAAGGTCACGGTGGTTTTCGTGACGCACCAGCTCGACGAGGCGCTGCACCTCGGGCAACGGGTGGTGGCGCTGCGCGGCGGCGAAATTGCGCTCGACGCCCCGAGCAAGGGGCTGAGCGTGGGGGAACTGCGGCGGGTGCTGGAGGGCTGAGCCGGGATGGAGTGAGTCAAAAGACGCTGGTCTGGAGGCCCCCTCTGCTGCGCAGCTTTACAAGTCACCCCTTTGCTTCGCAAGGCCCTCTCTCACAAGGGGAGAGGGTCAAAAATGTTTCCTGCACGCTCTATACTTCCCCCTCGTGACGACCGAACCCGCCCAAGCCCTGTCCCCGCTCGGGGTGTTGCCCCCCGCCGGGCCGACCTGCGTGCACCTGCCGCTGAACGTGACGCCGCAGGAACTCGCTCGCTACGCGGTGGGGCTGGCGAACGCGCGCGGCGGCACGGTGATGGTCGGGGTGGACGTGGTCGGGCAAGAGCACGCCGAGCGCGACGCGGGCGAACTCCACCCGCTGATGATTACCCACGCGATTTTTGAACTCTCGGGCGGGCGGCTCACCGTGAACGTGCAGCACCACCGCGTGCCGGGCGGGGCGCGGGTGCTGACCGTGTTCGTGCCGCAAGCACCCTACGTGCTCGCCGCCCCCGACGGCGCGGTGATGGCCTGGGACGGCGCGCACCTCGTGCCGGTGCTGCCCGGCGAGGGCGAGCCGGTAGCGGACCGCGATTACACGGCGGTGGTGCCGCCCGATGCGTCGCTCGCGGACCTTGACCCCGCCGAGGTCGCCCGCTTACGGCTGCTGGGGCGCCGGATTGACGCGGCGAACCTGCCGGACCTCGATTTTTTGCAGGAACTCGGCCTGCTCGTCCCGAGTGGCGGGGCGCTGCGGCCCACGCTGGCGGCCATTTTGCTCGCCGGGACCGACGCCGCGCTGCGGGCGCATCTGCCGCAAGCGGAAGTCTGCTATTTCCACCATCAGGCGAACGACGTGGAATTTCAGTTTCGCGAGGACTTGCGCCGTCCCATTCCCTCGCTGCTGCTGCGGCTCTCCGAACTCATTCAGGCGCGCAACCGCTTTACGCCCGTGCAGGTGGGGCTCTTCCGGGTGGAAGTGTGGGACCACGACGAATCGGTGTACCGCGAGGCGCTGCTCAACGCGCTCACCCACCGCGACTACACCCTGCGCGACGTGGTGCATGTCCACCACTACCCCGACCGGCTGGAAATCATGAACCCCGGCGGCTTTCCCGGCGGCATCACGCCCGGCAACATCCTGCGGCACCAGCCCAAGCGCCGCAATCCGCTGCTGGCGGGCGTGCTGGCGCGGCTCGGCTTGGTCGAGCAGGCCGGCGTCGGCGTGGACAAGATGTTCAGCTTGATGCTGCGGCACGGCAAGGAACCGCCCGAATATGTCAACTACCCCGACGCGGTGACGCTCACCTTGCACGGCTCGGCCTTCGATTCCGATTTCGTACGCTTCGTGGCCCGCAAGCAGGAGGAGTTGCCGCAGCTTTCGCTCGACATGCTGATTGTGCTGAGCCTGCTCTCGCGCGAAGGCGAGGCCCCCCGCGCCCAGCTCGCCCGCGCCCTGCAACTGCCCGAGGACCGCACGCCCCGGCTGCTGCGCCAGATGGAAGACCTCGCCCTGATTACTCGCGCGGGCATCGGGCGCGGCATCGCCTACCACCTCGCGCCGGACGTGGCGGCGGCCCTCGGCCAGGAAAAGCAGCGCGGTCTGAGCGCCCTGCCTGGTCTGCCCGAACCCGCCGAGCGCCCCACGCTGCTCGCGCCGCCTGCCGCCGTTGCCCCGGCGCCTGCCCCCGCTGCGCCGCGCCGCGTCTCCGAGCCGGCCCCGACCAGCCACGCCGGGCCGTCGCCGAGCGAAACCCGCGCCATCGCCCTGGCCCTCGCCCGCGAACGGGGCCGGGTCCGCAACGCAGACCTGCGCGAAGTCTGCGGCCTGACCAACCAGCAGGCGTGGCGCGCCTTGCGCAGTTTGGTCAATGCCGGGCTGCTGCGCCGGCTCGGGAGTGGGACGAGGGACGCCTACTATGAGCTGGGAGAAGGGGCGGGGCGGCGGGAGGAGGGGTAAGAGGCCAGTTGGTCTGGGGGCCCCTCACCCCTTGCTACGCAAGGCCCTCTCCCGCAGGGGGAGAGGGTCAACAAACGCTTAGGCTTTGGCTCTTTTCACTGCTCCACAGAAAACTGTGAAACGCAGAACGCCAGGGCCGTCGGGCGCGCCAGCGCACGGGCCTCGCGTCCGTAAAAATCACCGGCGTCCAGACCGCCCACGCAACTGCGGAACACCGCAAAACAGGCGACATCACCGCCATTTGCACAGCGCCAGCGTCAAAGCCCCTGTCCCCTCTGGGGAGAGGGGTTTGGGGTTGGGGCCAAAAGCTAAAGCCCAAGCCTCAACAACACCCTCACACACCCAACGCCCCATTCAACTCATCCCGCAGCGCCAGCGCCGCCTCCCGCGCGGCCCCCACGTCCAGCCCACGCGCGTACTGCACCGCCCGACTCGCACTCGCCAGCGCCCCGGTGCCCCCCGCATGAAACGCCCCCGCGAGGTCGCGCGCCTGCGCCCCCTGCGCCCCCAGCCCCGGCAACAGCAGGAGCGCTTTGGGCATCAGCGCCCGGAAGGTGGCGAGGTCGCCAGGATGCGTGGCCCCGACCACCGCCCCGACGCTGGCGTAGTCGCCGTCGCCCAGGCCTTCTTCATCCCCCAGCCGGGCAATTTCGACGGCAATCCGCTCGCTCACGCCTTGCCCCTGCAAGTCCTGCTGGTCGGGGTTGGAGGTCTTGACGAGCACGAAAATCGCGCCGCCGTTCTCCCGCGCGGCCTGCACGAAGGGCGTCAGCGTCTGGAAGCCGAGAAACGGGTTGACGGTGAGGGCGTCCCCAGCATGAGTCCCGCCGAGCCAGCCCTGGGCGTAGGCGGCGGCGGTGGTGCCGATGTCGCCGCGCTTGCCGTCGAGCAGCACCGGCAGGCCGAGCGTGCGGGCGGCGGCGCAGACTTCTTCGAGCAGGGTGAAACCGGGCAGCCCGAGCGCCTCGAAAAAGGCGAGTTGCGGCTTGACACAGGCGGCGTACGGCGCGCTCGCTTCCAGCACGTCGAGCGTGTTCTGGCGCAGTTGGGCGACGTCGCGGTACTCGCCCAGACGCGGGTCGAGGCCCACGCACAGCCGGGTGCGGCGGGAAAGGGTGCGCTCGGTGACGGCCTGGGCGAAGGTGGGGGTCATCGCCTGCCAGTGTAAAGGGCGCAGTTGAGGGACAAACGGGAAGGGGTGCTGAGCGGGGCCGGTACACTGCCGAGCATGACCTTTTCTGTCGTGGGGCGCGACCCCCGGACCGGCGACCTCGGCGTCGCGGTGGCGAGCAAGTTCCTCGCGGTGGGGGCGCTGGTGCCCTTCGTGCGCGGCGGCGTGGGGGCGGTAGCGACGCAGAGCTATGTCAACCCCAATTTCGGTCCTGAAGGTCTGGGGCTGCTCACGCAGGGGCTCGACCCGCAGGCCATCGTCGCCCGCTTTCGTGAGACCGACGCCGACATCGAGCAGCGGCAATTCGGGCTGGTCGGCGCGGACGGGCAGAGCGCGACCTTCACCGGCACGGGCTGCCACGCCTGGGCGGGCGGCTTCGCGGGGCCGGACGTGGCGATTCAGGGCAACATCCTCGCCGGGCCGGGCGTGCTGGACGCGATGCGGGCAGCGTGGGAGGCCGGGCACGAGCTGCCTCTCCCCCGCCGTCTGCTGGCGACGCTGCGGGCCGGGGACGAGGCGGGCGGCGACCGGCGCGGGCGGCAATCGGCGGCGCTGCTGTGCGCGGGGCCGGGGCGCGGCTACGGCGGCCTGACCGACGACTGGGTGAACCTGCGCGCCGACGACCACGCCGACCCCTGCGGCGAACTGGCGCGGCTGCTCGACCTTCACGACCTGCTGTTTGGCCGCCCGCAGGACACCCGTCCGCTGACGGAAGACGAACTGAAATGGCTGCGGGCGCTGCTCATCTGGCAGGACTACGCCACGTCGCTGCCCGCCGGAGACTGGGACGCCGACACCGAAGCGGCGGCTTGGGCGCTCTACGGCACCGAGAACCTGGAGGAACGCTGGGTGGCGGGCGGTCAGGTGGACCCGGCGGCGCTCGCCTATTTGCAGGAGCGCTACCCCGAACCGTTCTGAGCGGCGCGGCGAACAGTTCTGGCCGGACTCGCGGGGTAAACTCCGTGCCATGCGCCTGTCGGCCACCGATGTTTACGCCTTTCAGGCCCTGGGGTTCCTGGGCACCCAGGACGCCGAGCGCTGGGTGCCCAGCGAGGAAATCAGCGACAGCACCGGCATTCACCGCCCGTACCTCGTGCGGATTCTGGCGGCGCTCTCGGCCAAGGGCATCGTCAAGAGCAAAAAGGGCATCGGCGGCGGCTACGCGCTCGCCCGCAAGCCGCGCCTGATTTCGCTGTGCGAGGTGGTGCGGGCGGTAGACGGCCCCGTCGCGCCGCTCTCGTGCATCAGCCTCAACTGGCACGAGCCGTGCGCAGAAGAAGGCCGCTGCCACGCCCGCGCCACTGTGTACACCCGGATGCGCGACGCGATGCTCGGGGTGTTGCAGGAATTCAGCGTGGAAGACCTCGTGACCGCCGCCCGGCAAGGCGTGAGCTACGGTCACTGCCTGGGGCACCTGCTCAAGCCCAACGCCTGACGCTCCCAGCCGCGCCGCGTGTACTACGCTGGGTCTCATGAAGCTTCTGGTCGTTGGCGGTGCGGGATATATCGGTTCACATACGGTGCGGCAACTGCGCGCGGCGGGGCATGAGGTCGCGGTGTTCGACAACCTCTCCAGCGGCCATGCCGAGGCGCTGCCGGGCGAGGTCGAACTCATTCGCGGCGACCTGCTTGACGCCGCCAGCATCCGCGCAGCGCTGGAGGCGCAAAAGCCCGACGCCATCATCCACTTTGCCGCGCTGATCGAGGTGGGCGAGAGCATGCGCGCGCCGGGACGCTACTACCGCAACAACGTGGTGGGCACCCTCAACCTGCTTCAGAGCATCGTGGAGACGCGCAAGGTGCCGCTGGTCTTTTCGTCCACCGCCGCCGTGTACGGCACGACCGACGCGGTGCCGATTCCCGAAGACGCCGCCATGCAGCCAGAGAGCGTGTACGGCGAGACGAAACGGATGTCCGAGCAGATGATTCACGCCTTCCACGTCGCGCACGGCCTGCCCTACACCGTGCTGCGCTACTTCAACGTGTGCGGCGCGGCGCCCGGCGGCGACATCGGCGAGGCGCACCCCAACAAGACGCACCTCATCGAACTCGCCTGCCTGACCGCGCTCGGGCAGCGCGAGAAGATGATGATTTTCGGCGACGACTACCCCACCCCCGACGGCACCTGCATCCGCGACTACGTGCACGTGCAGGACCTCGCCGACGCACACGTGCTGGCGGTGGAGGCGCTGCACGCCGGAAAAACCGACGCCGCCACCTACAACGTGGGCCTGGGCCACGGCTTTTCCGTGCGCGAGGTGCTCGACGCGGTGGACGCGGTGGTCGGCACTCCCTTGCAGCGCGAACTTGCCCCGCGCCGCGCGGGCGACCCGCCCCGGCTGGTGGCCGACGCCTCGCGCATCGTGGACCAACTGGGGTTTGCGCCCAAGTTCACCGACCTGCGCGACATTGTGCAGACGGCGTGGGACTGGCACCGGACGCACCCGCAGGGTTTGGGGAGCAATAATAAAGACCCCTCACCCCTGCCTTTGGCAGGCCCTCTGCTTCGCAGCTTTACAAGTCTCCCCTTGGTAGAGGGTCAAACAGCGCAACACAAGCAGAGGACGGAGATTTCCCCGCCCTTTCTTCTTCCACTGCTCTACTCCTCTTCCTCCACCACCGCGCTTCCCCGCGTCGCGTCGCGCAGGGCCGCCTGAAAAGCCTCCACGTCTTCCGGGTAGACCTCCACCGGCAGGGTCACGCCCGCCCCGGTGTACGTTTCCTCGCCGCGCGCCGCGTCCCAGGTGCCGAGCAGGTGGTAGAGGCCGCTGAGGTGATCGAACGGCACGCTGACCTGCAAGGTGCGGCGCGGGCGCACGTCCAGGCGGGGCGCCGTCCGCAGGCACTCCGCCGCCACGCCGCCGTAGGCCCGCACCAGCCCCCCGGTGCCGAGCTTGACGCCACCGTAGTAGCGCACGACCACGACCATCACGTGGTCCACGCCCTGCCCCTCGATGGCCCGCAGGATAGGCGCCCCCGCCGTGCCGCCCGGTTCGCCGTCGTCGCCGAAGCGGTACGCCGCGCCGATGCGGTAGGCCCAGCAGTGGTGGGTGGCGTCGGGGTAACGGGTCCGCAGCGCCGCGAGGTGTGCCAGCGCCTCTTCCGGCGAGTCGGCGCGCTCCGCGAAGGCGAGGAATTCGGAATGGTCAATGACCGCATCAACGCGGTGCGCGGCGGCGAGGGTGGTAAAGGGCGGGGGCAGGTCGGTCATGGCGTGTGGGGGCGAGTGTAGCCCGCGCCTCAGAGCAGCCCGCGCCGCGTCAGTTCGCCGCGCGCCTGCCAGAGTGTGAGCGAACTCGGGCCGTCCTGAATCTCGCCCGCTTCCAGCATCCGGTAAACCTCGGCGAGCGGCAGCACCACGCGCTCAATCGTTTCGGTGTCTTCGAGCTGCGCCGCGCCCAGCGTCACGCCGAGCGCGAGCAACGGATAAAACACGACCCCGCTGATGCTCGGCTGCGGGTAAAAGCCGGGCAGGGGCACCCACTCGGACGCTGCGCCGCCCACCTCTTCCAGCAGTTCGCGGGCCGCCGCCGCGCCGAGGTCTTCGCCTTTTTCCACGCCGCCCGCCACGATTTCGGTGATGGTCGCCCGCAGCGGGTAGCGAAATTGCCGGATGAGAACCGCCTCGCCCTGCGCCGTCACCGGCAGGATAAACACGGCGCGCGGCCCACGCGGGCGGTACTGGTAGGTCGTCTCCACGCCGGGGCGCACCTGCACCCGGTCCTCGTAGACGGTGCGAAAGCCCCCCACGAGTTGCCGGCTGGACAGTGTTTTCCAGGGCGTCACGGCGTCCTCGGTCAGACCGGCCCAGTTGGGATGCTGCGGCGTCGGGGAATCAGGCATAGAGCATTGTGGCGCACCTGCCGAGGGAACCGGGGAGGGATGCTCAGCGCTCGCGCCGGGGCCGGGTCGCCAGCACCACCAGCACGCCGACGAGTGAGCCGATGACCGTCTCGGCGGCGCGGCTGAGCAGCAGTTCGCCCGGCGGCACACGGTGCGCGAGCTGGTTCATCAGCAGGGCGAGCGGGGTGACGAACACCATCGTCAGGCCGTAGTGCCGCGCCACGAACAGTTCGGCGAGCCATTGCAGCACCATCACCACCAGCACGGTGCCCCAGCCCGGCAGCGTGGGCCACAGCAGCACTGCCGAAAGCCCCAGCCCCAGCGCCGTGCCCGCCACCCGGTGCAAGGAGCGCTGCACCCGCATCCGCTGGTTGAGCGCGGTCATCGGCACCGCCGCCGACACCATCGCCCACGCCACGTGCCCCAGCCCGCTGAGCAGGCCCAGAGCGCCGGCCAGCCCCACCGCGACAAAAAAGCGCAGGCCGGCGCTCATCAGTTCGGACGGCTGCTGGTCATGGGGCGGCGGCGCGGCGAGTTCGTGCGGACGCGCCCGCGTCGAGTGCCACGCGCCGAGGGCGCCCAGCGCCACGCTCAGCGCCGCCGCGCCCCCCGACACCGCGAGGGCCAGCGGCAAGGGCGCCGGGTGCGGCAGCGCTCCCACCGTCCCCACCGCGAAGACGAAAAACAGCGAGCCGGCGGGCCGCAGGTGCCACACCGTGGCGAGCACCGCGCCGAACGCCGCCACCAGCGCCCCCACCCACATGACGGTCCAGGGGCTGGCCGACCCCGCCGTGAGCACGCCCAGACCGACGCAGGTCACGAGCAGCAGGCCCGCGAGAGCCTGATGCCGTGCCCGCTCGCCGAGCGGTTCGCCCCGGCCATAGATGCCGGTAAAGGCGCCGAAAGCCGCATACACCGTCAGGTCTGCCCGCCCCAGCGCGAGCAGCAGCAGCAGCGGGGCGCCCACCCCCACCGCGATGCGCTGCGCGGGCCAGCGGTCACGGCGCTCGGGACGCGGCAGGCCGGGCGGCCACACGGGCAACCGGGAAGAAGCAGGGCCGGTCAACGCCGTCCGGCCTCCCACAGCGCGAGTTGCTCGTGCGCCTCGTCCACGTGCATCTGCTCCACCAAGGCGCCGCGCCAGGTCGCCACGCTTTTGCCCTCCTGCCGCGCCGCGTCCCAGGCCGCCAGCAGGTCGCGGGCCGCCTGCGCCTGCTCGTCGGAGACCCCAAACGCGCTGTTGGCCGCCGCCACCTGGTCCGGGTGAATGACGGTCTTGCCCGCGAAGCCCAGCGTGCGCCCCTGCTCGCACTCACGCACAAAGCCGGCGGGGTCGCGCACGTCGTTGTACACGGCGTCAATCGGCAGTTTGCCCGCCGCCCGCGCGGCCAGGACCACGGCGGAGAGAGCGTGCAGCAGCGGCAAGCGCTCGGGCTGGGGCTGGGTCCGCAGGGCGCGGGCAAGGTCGTTGGCGCCGACCAGCAGCCCCGCCACACCGGGGGCCGCCGCAATCGCCGGGGCGTTCAGCACCCCACGCGGTGTCTCGATCATCGCCCACAGCGGTACGCGCAGATGCAGCTCGGTCACGCTGCGCCCCTCTTCCACTTTCGGCAGCACCAGCCCGTCCACCCCGGCGAGCAGCGCCATCTCGCGGTCGGCGTGTTCCCACTCCGTGCCCAGGCCGTTCACCCGCACCAGCACCGGGCAGGGCCAGGACTCGGCGAGCGCGGCCTGCACGTTCGCCCGCGCCGCGCCCTTGTGTTCGGGGGCCACCGCGTCTTCGAGGTCCAGAATCACCGCGTCGGCGCCGAGCGTGCGGGCCTTTTCGATGGCGCGCGGCTTGTCGCCGGGCACGTAGAGCAGCGAGCGCAGCGGCTTAGCGCTCACCGGGCTTCGCCTCCCGACGGCGCACCGCAGCGCCCGACGTGAGCAGAAAAGGCAGCAAAACGAGCAGGTAGGCCAGAGGACGCTTCATGCCCGCATTTTCGCAGAAGACTCGACCAGGATTCGCCCCGCCGGGATTATTCTGTGGACATGTCGCACGACACCTTTGAGGCCCGCGCCCTGCAACTCGCCTACGAGATGACCGCCCACAACACCTACGAGGGCAAGGTCGGTCAGGGCCACAATGAGGCGCGCGCCGCGGATATTCGCCGCCTGTTCGACATCCTGTGCGGCCACGACCCGGAAGACCACGCCCACGAGTCGCACAAGAAAGCGGGCCGCAAGGCGAGCGAAAAAGCCGCCGAGAAGCGCCGCAAGAAGTTCGCCGACCTGCCCCCCGTCGCCGAAGCCGAGGCGCTCGGGCGCAGCTGATCAGCAAGCGGGCGCCTGAGACTGAGACTTCCTCACAAGCGCCCGCTTTTTTACCTTCCTACAGCCCCCAGATACTTGCCGGCGCGAGTTCCAGCACGTTGCCGGCGGGATCGTCGAAATACAGGCTCTCGCCGCGCTCGCCCCAGGCGTAGCGGGTCACGTCCAGGCCGTGCCCGCGCAGCCGCGTTTCCCATTCGGCGGTCTGCTCGCGGGGAATGGCGAGGCAGGCGTGTCCGCCCGGTTTGCCCTGATGACTCGGCACGTCGCCGGGTTTCGCGCTCGCTTCCGGGTTGAAAATCAGCAGCATGGAACCGTCGAGGCGGTAAAAGAGGTGCCGCCCGGCCACTTTGCTGTGCAGCGTCAACCCCAGCACGCCGGAATAAAAGGCTTCGGCGGCGCTGAGGTCGTCGGCGTAAAGGCAGGTCTCGAGGGCGCGCATGGGAGCAGTTTAGGTTAGAACATTTGCCAAAAAGATGGCACAGCTTTTTGGCGAGCGGAGCGAGTGCAAACCACTGAGCAGAACGGACTTGCAAAGCTGCGAAGCAGAGAATGGAGCGGGTGGCGGTGCTGCTGCCGACACCCGCGTAATTCGGAGAACTGCTCTAGGGCAGCACCACGCGCGGCTCGGGGGCCGGTCCCAGGGCGCGGCGCTGCACTTCGCGCAAGGTGCCCTCGGCGGTTTCTTGCAGGCCGTGCTTGCGAAAGCTGGTCGCCAGGCTCTGGGCGTCGCGGCGCAAAAGCTCTTTGAAGTTGGGGTTGGCGCGGGTGGTCAATTGGGGAAAGTCGATGATGGTCACGGTGTTCTCCCACCAGAGAAGGTTGTAGGTGCTGTAGTCGCCGTGGGCGTAGCCCAGCCGCAGCAGGTCGGCCATGCCCTGCACGCTCTGTTGCCAGGCTCTCCTCGCCTCTTCGGGCGTCAGCCGCACGTCGCTCAGGCGCGGGGCGGGAGATTCGGCGGTGCCGATAAGGCGCATCAGCACGGCGGGCACGGTTTCGGCGTAGGTCTTGACGTGGGGACCGACCAGCGGTTCGGGGACACTCAGTCCGGCCTGCCACAACTGCCACAGGTGCGCGTACTCGGCCATCACCCAGTCGAACTGGAGCATCTCCAGGCCCTTGCGGCTGCGGCTTTCCATCGCGCGCCGCGCCCGCTGGTCGAGGACGACCTGTCCCTCGCGGTAAATCGCGTCGTTCTTGAACGACCGGGCGGCAAAGTCGCGGTAAATCTTGAGCAGCGCGGGGCCCCGGACCGTCTCGGCGAGGTAGGCGGTGGCCTCCTTGCCGCTCTTGAGTTCGCACACCACTTCGGTCAGGTGCCCGAGGTCGAGCAGGCGGCGAATGGTGTCGTCGGCAATGTCATCCGTCTCCTCACCGGTCAGGTCGGCGAGCTTGCGGCGGCCCTGCGGTTTCCTGGTCTTGCGCCGGAGCTTTTGCCCGGGGTCGGCGTCCCAGTCAGAGTGATCGCTGCCGGAATCATTCCAGCCCGCATCGTCCCAGTCGGTGTGGGCGCTCATGATCGCGCCCGGCGTGCTTCAGTGTTTTGTCGAGAGCCCGAAGGCTGTGGAAGAGCGGGAGGCGTGCAGATCTGGATCAACAATTGGACTCCATGCGGGGCCGTTTGCCAGCCCCTTTGCGGTCACATTCAGACGAAAACGGTTCGTGAATAGGTTGTTCTTGTTGATTTCGGTCATCTACAACACCTCCTCCTTCGCAGGTTTGCCCTTGCGAGCGGTGCGCTGAAGGTAGCAGGCAAGTGTGCCTGCCGTCACTAGGCATCCTGGCTTAGTGGGTTGCCTACCCCAGAAAAAGGCATGAAAAAACCGCCTCGTGGGCGGTGATGACAAAAACTATAGCGCGCTATGCAGGCGCCGTCAAGCTTATGCGCTGTCTCTGGCCCACCTGCCCCCGCTCTGTCCTGTAGACTTGGGGCGTTCCTTCTCAATCCGCTCCGTCCTTTGGATCGCCGCCTCAGTTTCCGCTGTTTTGTGGAGGACCGACCATGAAAGGTTACTGCTCAGGACTGCTTTTGCTCGCCTTGCTCGCGCTTTCGCCGCTTCAGAGCCGCGCCCAGGCCCAGACGAGTTGCAATTATCCGGTGGGAACGTTTGATCAGGTGTACTGCGTCAACAAGGTCACGCTGCAAGCCGATACGGAGATGAACACCGCCTACCAGAAGCTGCTGCGCAAACTGCCGGTGAGCGCGCAGCAGACTTTGCGGCAGACCCAGCGGGCCTGGATGGCGAAACGCGACAACGACTGCGTGGACGGCTACACGGTGTACGTGAACTGCACCCACGATATGACGGTCTCGCGCCTCAATTTTCTCAACGACCGCCTGCGCGAGTGCAACGCCGCCGGCTGTCAGCCGAGCAAACTGCGCTGAGGGCCCGCAGGCATGGGCAGCCGCTAAGCTGGGCCGGTTATGGCCCCGACCCCCGAACGCTACGCCAAGATTCGCCGCGTGCTGAGCAAGCGCCAGCCCACCCTGACGGTCCTGATGGACGAGGTGAACAAGCCCCACAACCTCAGCGCGATTATTCGCACCTGCGACGCGGTGGGGGTGCCGGAGGCGCACGCGGTGCCGCCCAAACACGGCACGCTGGCGTCGTTCGAGGGCCACACGTATGAGGCGACCAGCGGCAGCGCCCACAAGTGGGTCAAGGTCCACCCGCACGCCGACGCGGTGAGCGCCGTGCGCGAGTTGCAGGCCCAGGGCTTTCAGGTGCTCGCCACCCACCTCTCGCAGCGCAGCGTGGATTACCGCGAACCCGACTACACGAAGCCGACCTGCGTGCTACTCGGCGCCGAGAAATGGGGCGTGTCCGACGAAGCTGCCGAGGCCGCCGACGCCAACATCGTCATTCCGATGTTCGGGATGGTGCAGAGCCTCAACGTGTCGGTGGCCGCCGCGACCATCCTGTTTGAAGCGCAGCGGCAACGGCTGGCGGCGGGCATGTACGAGGAGCCGCAGCTTTCGCCCGAAGAGTTGCACCGCCTGAGCTTCGAGTGGGGGTATCCCGACCTCGCGCCCGGCTACCGCGAGCGCGGCGAGGCGTATCCGGCGCTGGGGGAAGAGGGCGAACTGCTGAGGGAGCCCGTGAGCCGCCCCGAATAGTAATGCGACAATGGAGGCGATGACAGACGCCCTCCGCGCCAGCGCCATTGAGAAGGGTCAGAAGCTGATCGGGCTCTACCGCCGGGGAGTGGGCGGCGAGCGAGCGAACGCCGGGCGGCTTCTGCACGCGCATCTGCGGGCGCACGACCTGACGCTGTTCGACCTCGACGGCAGCCTGCCGGTGACGCAAGACGTGGCCGCGCTGGAAGGGTGGCGGGAGTCGGCGGCCCTGCTGGCGAGCGTGCTGGGCGGCGCCCTGCCGCAAGACGCTCAGGACGAGGCCCTGACCCGGCTGGTGGATGCCGACGACCTCACAGACGCAGAAGTGGCACGGCTCCTGCCGCTCGTTGACCTGGAGACTTTGATCGACGTGCGGGCCGACGGCTGGGCTTACGCTGCTGGATCTGCCGACGGAGAAGCGGAGCAGGCGGACAGCTACCGGCAGGCGGGGCGGCGGGTGCAGCCTGCCGATATCCTGGCGTACCCCGGTTCGCTGGCCGAGCGGCTGCGGGAGGCGACGTTGCGGGCGCATTTCGTGCAGACGCATCCCGAACGGCTGATTCGGGCGGCGCCGGGCGTGCCGCAGCGCTTTTTGCTGGGGGTGCTGGCTTCCGTGACCGGGCGGCCTGCCGTGCCTGACCCCGAGGGTGCCCGTGCCCACCTGGACGCCGGGCAACTCGCACGCGTGCGGGCGCTGCTCGCCAACCACGCGGCGCAGGCGGAGGCCATAGCCCTGGACGCCGCCGAGGCGTTCGGGCGCACGCTGCGCTGAGGCGCGATACTGCGCGGCAATGTCCCACCCCCGGTTTCATCCCCGCGTGCTGTTTACCAAGAACTTCAGCGTCACGTCCGCGCAGATTCGTGCGCTGGAAGACTCGCCCTACGAGGTCTGGGCCAGCCACAGCGACCCGCATCACGGCATGCTGGCCGCCGCGCCGCACACGCTGACCGAGCCCCGGGGCCTGCTCGGGGACGACTACGTGGCGTGGCTGCTCGGCACCTGCGCGGAACACGGATTTGACCTCGTGCTGCCCGGCAAGGAGCGCGAGCGCCTGGCCGCGTACCGGGACACCTTCGCCGCGCAGGGCACACAGTTGGTCGTGCCGGCAGACGAGGCCACGCAGCGGCACCTGGAACGCAAGGACGAGTTTCTGCGTGGCTGGGACACCGATATCCTGCCGATTCCGCGCTGGACGACGTTTCAGAGCGTGGCAGAGTTCGACGCGGCCTGCGCGCAGCTGCGGCAAGACGGCGTGCGCCTGTGCATGAAGCCCGCACGCGGCATCTATGCCAGCGGCTTCCGGGTGCTGACCGAGCGGCCCGACCTGGCCCCGTTTCTGCGGGGCGAGCTGTACCAGTTGAGCGTGGCGGCCGCCCGTGAACTGCTGGCAGCGGGCGAATTGCCGGTCATGCTGCTGATGCACACCCTCGAAGGCGCCGAGCGCAGCATTGACTGCGTCGCCTGGGAAGGCCGCCTCATTCGGGCCGTGGTGCGCCGCAAGGGAGCGCACGGGCAGGTGATTGAGGACCGTCCTGATCTGGTGGAGGCCGCCGCCCGCATCGCGCAGCATTACGCCCTGAGCGGCATTTTCAACTTTCAGACGAAGGACCAGGCGGGCGCGGCGCACATGCTGGAGATCAATGCCCGCGCTTCCGGGGGCCTGCGCTACAGCATGGCGGCGGGCGTGAACTTTGCGCGCCTGCTGCTCGACGCGGCCACCGGGCGCCTGGACTGGGACGCCTTGCCGGCGGTGGAAACCGGCCTGACCGTCGCGGAGGAAAAGGGGGTCCGGGCGTGGCGGGCATGAAAGGCGGGGTCTCAGCCGCACAGGAGCTGACGGTATCCCTGCCGAGCGGCACCCTGACCTTGCAGGTGGAGCGCACCCTGTACCCCCCTGCCGAGCTGCTCGACTACGCGGTGCGGCGCAACCCGAAGCGGGGGTTTCTCTTCGTGAGCCGGGTGCTGGGCAAACACATTCCCATTGCGCCAGCGACCGCAGCGCGAACCTGGCGCGACCTGGCCGCGTCACTGCCGCCGCTGACCGCGCCGCATTTCATCGGGCTGGCGGAAACGGCCACGGCGCTGGGCGAGGGCGTTTACCGGGCGTGGCGCCAGCAGACCGGGCAAGCAGCGACCTTTCAGCACACCACACGGTATGTCACGGACCGCCCGGTGCTGCTGCGCTTCGATGAGCCGCATTCGCACGCGCCGGCGCACCTGCTCTACGACCCCGGCCCAGCGGCGCGGGCAGCGCGTGAGCTGGTGCTGGTCGACGACGAGGTGTCCACCGGCACGACGCTGGAAAACCTGGCGCTGGAGTGGCTGGCCCGGCACCCCCACGTCACGCGGGTGGTGCTGGTCAGCCTGACCGATTGGTGCCCGCGCCGCGAGGCGCTGTGCGCGGCCCTGGGGGTGCCGGTGGACTTCGTGAGCCTGCTGCGCGGACGTTTTGCCTTCACGCCCGCCCCGGACTGGTGCCCGCCGGCTCTCCCGGCAGTGACCGGCAGCGGCGCCGACAAAACCGCCCTGCTCCCGGCGCGGGCGGCCCGATTTGGGGACGACGTGCCGCTGACTTTCCCCGAATTGGGCCTGTCGCCCACCGACCGGGTGCTGGTGCTGGGGACCGGCGAGTTTCAGTTTCCGGCCTACGCGCTGGCGGCCTGGCTCGCCCCGCAGGTGGCCGAGTGCCGCTGGAACGCCACGACCCGCAGTCCCATCCTGCCCGGCCGCGCCATCCGGCATGCGCTGAGCTTCACGGACAACGTGGGCGACCAGATGCCGAATTACCTCTACAACGTCGATCCGGCGGAGTACACCCGCATCTTCGTGGCCTACGAGGGCGCCTGTGTGCCCGACCCGGCGCTGCTGCGGCAGCTCGGCCCGCACGCACAGGCGGTGAGGCTCCTGTGAGCCACGGAGAAGCGCCCCTCATCCTCGCCTTCGCCGATCTGGACGACACCCTGTTTCAGACCCTCCGCAAACTGCCGGGGCACGGTAGAGCGGCCCTGACGCCCGCCACGGTGAACACCCGTGGGGAAGCGCACTCGTACTGCACTCCGGCGCAGACGGCCTTGCTGGACCTGTTGACGGCGGGCGCGGTGACGGTCATTCCGGTCACGGGCCGCGACCCGGCGGCCATGCGGCGGGTGACGCTGCCGTTCCGGTCGTGGCGGGTGCTCGACCACGGCCTGACCATCCTGACCCCGGCGGGGGAGCTGGACAGCGAGTGGGCGGCGCAGGTGCAGGCCCACCTCACGCCGTTGCAGGGCACACTGACGGCCCTGACCGCCGACATGCGCGCGCACGCCGACGCCCTGGGCTGTCGCCTGACGGTGCACCGCGCCGGCGACCTGCCCTTCATGACCGTCATCAAGCACCCGGACGCCGACCCGGAGGCGCTGGCGGCGTTGCAGACCCGCTGGGAAGCCGCTGTGGACGACACGGACGGCACCCACCCGCTGCACGTCATCGCCAACGCCAACAACGTGTCGCTGCTGCCCCGCGCCCCGGGCAAGGCCCAGGCGGTGCGCTGGCTGCGTGAGCGGCACTTTCCAGGCGCGGTGCTCACGCTGGGGCTGGGCGACAGTGTCAGCGACCTGCCGTTTCTGCGCGAGTGCGACTTCGCCGTGACGCCCGCGCAGGGCCAGTTGCTGCGGGCGACGGCGGGCGTGCGGCTGCCACAACGCTGAAGGGGGGGCCGCCGACCCGGACATTCCGGGTCCCGTACACTCCAGGGTATGGAACACATGCAACTCGTGCAGGAGCAGCGCGGGCACGGCCTGACCCTGCGGATTCATGCGCTGACGCACGTGACGCGCTTTTCGCAGGGTGCCGACGGCCTGCGCGAAACGCGGGAAATGGATGGGCGCTTCACGGTGGAAGCGGAACTGTCGGGCGGCGGCGTGTTGCTGGAGCCTGGGGCCTTTCAGTACAGCGTCGGTCAGGTGCAGGCGAGCGTGGAGCAGCAGCAACAGGGCGGGTTCCTGCGCCGCGCCATCGCCACGGCGGGAACGGGCGAAAGCGCCTTTGCCACGCACTTGAGTGGTCACGGGCGGGTGTGGACCGAGCCTTCGCGCCGGCACTTCATCATCGCAGAGGCCACCGGCGAGAGCGGCGACGACATGATTCTGGACGACCGGGCGTTTTACCTCGCGCAGGACACCATGCAGCTCGGCACCCACACCCACACCGGTTTTTCCGGGGCGCTCTCGGGGGGCGGGATGCGGCAGCCCAAACTGTCGGGCGCGGGCCTGTTCGTGGTGGAGTCGCCGGTGCCTGTGTCGGAGGTGCAGGTCATCGAGCTCGATGGCCGCGACACAGTGACGGTGGACGGCGACCTGATGCTGATGTACAGCGCCTCCCTGCGCGTGGAACTGCGGCCCCTGGTGCGCGGCCTGCGCAACGCGGCCCGCAGCGGCGAGGGCCTGGTGTTCGTCCTGAGTGGCAAGGGGACGGTGTTCCTGACCCCCACCCACCAGGCCCTGTCGGGCGCGAGCGTCTGAGAGGCTTGCCGACAGGCTCCGTAACGCGCCCGCCTATCATGCCGCTCAGCACCCCGGACGCCCCCAGCTGCCGACTTGGATTGGCCGACTTGAACGTGGAGAAAGGAGCAGACATGGAACTGATTGCCGGACAGAAGACAAAACTGAGTGACCTGACGACCGGGCAAAACGGCGAGGAGCCTGTGCAGGTTCAGGTGGCCTTCGATTTGCCGGACACCGACATCAGCGTGTTTGGGCTGGACGACGAGCGGCAGTTGCGAGATGACCGCTACATGGTGTTTTTCAACCAGCCGAGCAGTCCGCAGGGCGAAGTGCAGGTGACCTTCGCGCCGGGCGCGGTGAACTTTACCCTGCGGCTGAGCGCCTTGCCGGCAGCGGTGACGCGGCTGATGTTCACGGCGACGCACGACACCCGGCCCCTACGCGACGCCGGACAACTCGCGCTGAGTCTCGGCCCCGCCCGGTTCGACGCGGTGGGCGCCCTGCAACAGGAAAAGGCCGTGATGCTCGCGGAGCTGTACCGCCACGGCAACGAGTGGCGCCTCAACACTGTCGGCCAGGGCTTCAACGGCGGCCTCGCGGCGCTGGTCACGTACTTTGGGGGAGAAGTGGCCGCCGACGAGGCCGAGACACCCCCTCCCAGCAACAGGACGGCGCCGGCCCCAGTCGCGCCGCCCGCCGACCCGGTTCCCCTGCCGGTCAGTGGCCCCGTCAAACTCACCAAAAACCAGACCGTGAATCTCAGCAAGGCGGGGGGACAGCTCACCCGCATCACTTCGGCCTGGGCTGGGAACCCGCCACGGCGGGCCGCAGCGTGGACCTGGACGCGGGCTGCCTGGTGTTCGACGACTCCAGGCGCGCGGTGGACAAGGTGTGGTTCATGCATCTCAGCGGGCAGGGCGGCGCGGTGCGGCACTCCGGCGACAACCTGACCGGTCACGGCAGCGGCGACGACGAGCAGATTGCCGTGGACCTGACCCGTCTGGACCCGGCGGTGCGCTGGCTGGTCCTGACCGTGAGCTCGTTTTCCGGGCAACGGTTTACCACCCTGAAACAGGCCTACTGCCGCGTGGTGGACGACGTGACGAAGCGCGAACTCGCCCGCTATGAACTCTTTGACGCGGGCAACGTGACCGGCGCGCTGCTGGCGAAACTGGAACGCACCCCCGACGGCTGGCAGTTCACGGCGCTGGGTGTGCCGGGCGGCGGCATGACCCTACGCGCCCTGGTCAAACCGGCGCAACAGGTGCTCTGACGTGGCGATGGCCCTGGCCCCGTTCCTGGCCCACACCCTGCCGCCGGACGACGTGACCGTGCAGCTGCGGCCCGCGCAGGCGCGACTGGTGAGCGTGGCCGAGAAAGAAGCCCTGATTCGCAGCGGCGTGTCCTACGGCGAGTTGCTGACGCCGGAAGCCCTGCCGACCGCCGCGCAGACCCGCGCCTACGCGGGCGCCCTGAGCCGCAACGGGGCGCGGGTGGGCGAGTTGCTGGCCGCCCTGACCGCCGCCGTGCTGCGCGAGTACGACCAGCCGGTGCTGGTGTCGCTCGCCCGCGCGGGCACGCCGGTGGGGTGCGCCATGCGCCGCCTCGCCCGGCGCTGGGCCGCCGACTTCGGCACGCCCGAGTTGCCGCACCACACCCTCAGCATCATCCGTGGTCAGGGCATCGACCGGGCCGCGCTCGGGCGGGTGCGGGCCGCCCACCCGCAGGCGCCGCTGGTGTTCGTGGACGGCTGGACCGGCAAGGGCAGCATCAATGAAACGCTGTCGAGCAGCCTGCCGGAGGATGTGCCGCCGCACCTGGCGGTGCTGAGCGACCCGGCAGGTGTGGCCCGGCACGCGGCGACGCACGACGACCTGCTGCTCCCCCACGCGGTCCTCAACGCCACCGTCTGCGGACTGCTCAGCCGGACCTTCGTGACGGCGCCGGGCACGCTACACGCCGCCCGCGTGGAGACGGAGTTGCGGGGCGAGGACCGAACCGGCGAGTACCTGAACGCCCTGGACGCTCTGAGCGCTGCGTACACGCCCGACTTCGTGCTGGACGCTGGCCCGCGTCCGCAGCAGCCGGTGCGGGCGGTGCTGGCGCGGGCGGCGGAGCTGGGCGTCACCGACCCGCACCTGGTCAAACCGAGCGTGGGGGAAGCGACGCGCGTGTTCCTGCGGCGGCAGCCCGCTCACCTGCTGCTGCGCGACGCCGCGCACCCCGACACCCTGCACCTGCGCGAGCTGGCGGCGGCGTCCGGTACGCCGGTCACGATGCACCCGGACCTGCCTTATCTGGCGGCGGCCATCATCGCGTCGGGGGGCCAGGAATGACTCCACTGCCTCCAGCACCTCTGAGTCCGTGGCAATTGGGCGCGAGCCTGTACGCGCCGGCCACGCGGCCTGACCTAGTGGCCCTGGGCAGCGGCAAGCACGCGAACCTGACCAGCCTCATCTACTGCACCGAGGACGCCGTGCGCGAGGCCGATGTGCCGCTGGCGCTGGACAACCTGCGCCGCGCCCTGCCCCAGTTGCCGCTGACGGGCGGCCCCCTGCGCTTTATTCGCGCCCGGAATCCGGAAGTGCTCGCGCACCTGCTGACGATGAACCTGAACGCTGTGACGGGGTTTGTCCTGCCGAAAATTCACGACGGCAACCTCGGCGAGTACCTGCGGCTGCTGGAGCGCAGCGGGCTGGACCACCTGAAAGTCATGCCGACCCTGGAGACGCGCGAGGCCCTCAGCGAGACGCGCATGACGCTGCTGCGCGACCTGATCTTCATGGAAGGCTGGCAGAGCCGCGTGCTGAGCCTGCGCATCGGCGGCAACGACCTGCTGAACGCGCTGGGCGTGCGCCGCGCACCGGGCCGCACCCTGTACGAGGGGCCACTGGAACGCACCGTGTCCATGCTGGTGGGCGTGTTCAAACCCTACGGCCTGAGCCTGTCGAGCCCGGTGTACGAGGTGTATTCCGACCCCGGCACCCTGGCCCGCGAGGTGCAGCAGGACCTGGAATATGGCCTGTGCGGCAAGACCATCATCCACCCGGCGCAGCTGCCGGTGGTGTTGGAGGGCTACCGCGTGCCAGAAACGGAACTGCTCGAAGCCCGCGCCATCCTCGCGCCCGACGCGCCAGCCGTCTTCACTATGCATGGCCGCATGTGCGAACCGGCCACCCACACCCGCTGGGCCCAGGACATCCTGACCCGTGCGGAACTTTACGGCGTGAGCCTCGTACCTGAAGCAGAAGCTCTGCATTTCTGACTTCAATTCACCCTCGGGAGGACTCGCAATGGGATTTTTCAACAAGCTCCGGCAACTGGCGGAGGACGGCACCAAAATGGCGCAGGACGGGTACGCCCGCTTCAACAACGCGGCCTTTGCAGACGCCACCATGGCCGCCTGCGCCCTGATCGGGGCGGCGGACGGCCAGATCGATTCGCAGGAACGCAGCCGCACCGCGCAGTTCATCACCAGCAGCGACAAGCTCAGAACTTTCGACGTGAGCAAGCTCCGCGAGAAGTACGAGCGCTACTGCGACGTGATCAGCCGCGACTTCGACTTCGGGAAAATCGAGCTGATGCAGGTCATCGGCAAGGTCAGGAAGCCCGAGGAAGCCCGCGCCGTCGTGCAACTCGCCGTGGTCATCGCCAATGCGGACGGCGACTTCGATGCCCGCGAGCAAGCGGTCATGCGCGAAGTGATTCACGCCCTGGGCCTTTCTCCGGCGGAGTTCGGCCTCTAAAGACACCCGCTTAAATACCCCCGCTGGGGGCCCTCGTTGGGAACCTCAGTGGGGACGACAGTCACATAGCTTCCTTTTATACTCAGCGCTGAATATCAATTCAGGAGGTTCAAAGATGGCAGTTTCTCTTTCCAAAGGCGGCAACGTTTCTCTTTCCAAGGAAGCCCCCGGGCTCACCGGCATCGTGGTCGGTCTCGGCTGGGACCCCCGCGCCACCGACGGGCAGGCGTTCGACCTTGACGGCAGCGTCTTTTTGCTCGATGCCGGCGGCAAGGTGCGCGGCGACAGCGATTTCATCTTTTACAACAACAAAACCAGCAGCGACGGCAGCGTCGAGCACACCGGCGACAACACCACCGGCGCGGGCGAAGGCGACGACGAGACCGTGAAGATCGACCTGAGCAAGGTGCCCGCCGACGTGGACAAGATCGCCGTGTGCGTGACCATTCACGAGGCCGAGACGCGCAACCAGAACTTCGGTCAGGTCAGCAAGGCGTACATCCGCGTGATGAACCAGACCGGCGGCGCCGAAATCGCCCGCTACGACCTGTCCGAAGACGCCAGCACCGACACCGCCATGATCTTCGGCGAGGTCTACCGTCACGGCAGCGACTGGAAGTTCAAGGCCGTCGGGCAGGGCTACGCCGGGGGCCTCGCGCCGCTCGCCCGCAACTACGGCGTCAACGTCTGACCACCGCCTCAGAGAAAAGATCTGGGGGCGCCTGCCCCCTGTTTTTTCAACGACTTTCACAGGTGCAATGGTTCGTGCAGTTTTAGGCGGCTTTGAGGCCGAAATTTAGCGGACTGGACGGCAGATGTTCTAATTCTTCAAAGCGGGCCGAGAGATCCAACTTGGACAAAATCACTTGGGCCAGCAGGGCGTTATACGCCCTGCGTTTCATGTCTTCGAGACTGAACACCAGATTCTGTCCGCCCTCTGCTGCTCGCAGGGCCTCAAGGCGACAGAGGTTCAGGGTCAGCAAGACCACGTTCCAATGCGCCTCAATGCCTGGCTGTGACCGCAATTGCACATCCTGGCCTCCCAGGAACTGCTTGGCATCCCGGAAGATCAGTTCAATCTCGAAACGGCTCCGGTACAGCGCAATGACCTCATGAGCGGGCATCGTCACAGCGGTGCTGAACAGCACCGCGTAACCCGTCACTTGACCCTTTTTACCGACCTGCTGGATGACGACTGCACGCACTTCTCGCGCCCACTGCACGCTCCAGACCACCTGAGTCCACACCCGCTCGGTCGACGTTTCAGAAACGAGGTCAAAGCGCTGCAAGTCGCTGAAATCCACCTTGCCGTCGAACTTTTTTGGCCGTCCGCGTCGTCTGGGATGCTCGCCGGTATAGAGATACTTGAGGTTGGCGTTGCGAGGAAATCTGGAGATGAATGGGAGACCGTGACCGGTCACGGTCTCCACCATGGATTCTTTCGCATAGTTCCCATCCGCAACCACAGCGGCCAGATCAAGCCGTGGAACAGTCTGGAGATCAAGCAACACGTCATCCAGCTGGTCAGCGGCCTGTTCCAGACGACTCGGGGCCTCAGACCCGGTCCGGGTCTGACGGACATCGACCGTAAATGCCTGTCGGTGCTGGACGTCAATCAGGGCACAGCAGGATTGCTCGATCCCACGTTCGGTCCGTGCGGCACAGCCATTCCAGAACGAGCCGAGGTGTGCGGTGTGCTGACCAGATTTGCGGTGAAAAGAGGCGTCGATGGCCAGAACGCACAGTGGGCTGATCAGCCCACTCTCAATCGCCGTGCTCACAGTCGCCCGGTGTACTGCGCCCCAGGGAATGGCCCCGGGGTCACTTCGGTGCAGCCAACGACGGATCGTACTCTCTGAGCAGGCCGCATATCGGGAGAGGTTCAGGACGTTCAGCCGTCCAGGAACAGCGAGAAATACGCTAAGCAGCACGGTCAGAAAATTCCGCTGCGTCTTGCGCAGCGGGACCGCGCTGAGAACGTACTGTAGGATAGCCATTAGACCCATTGGAAGCGGTGTGTTCACAGCCCCATTTTCGGTGGGTCTTTCTTTGTGACCTCAAAACTGCACGAACCATTGAGGTGAGCCACTGATGCAGACGTTTCAAACCGGCCAGAAAAGCCCCCTGAGCAGCCTCCTGCCCGGCCAGGGGTCGCCCACGCTGACGCTGAGTGCGCGGGTGACCGGCCCGGCCTCCGAGTACGACCTGATTCTGTTCGGCCTGGACGCGAGCGGGCGGCTGGGCGACGACCGCTACATGGTGTTTTACAACCAGCCGCGCAGCCCCGAGGGCGCCCTCAGCATGCAGGGCGGCGCCCGGGGCGAGAAGGTCTTTACGCTCGACCTGGCCCGCCTGCCCGCCACCGTGCGGCGCCTGAGCCTGGCAGCGACCGTGGACGACGGCTCCTTCGGGGCCATTGACCACGCCGAGGTCACGCTGAGCGCGGGCGGGACGCCGCTGCTGTCCTACCGCGTGACCGGACGCGACTTTCAGGCGCAGAAGGCCGTCATGTTGCTCGACGTGTACTTCAAGGACGTGTGGCGCGTCGGCGCCGTCGGGCAGGGCTTCAACGGTGGGCTGGCCGCGCTGGTGCAGCACTTCGGCGGCGAGGTGGCCGGTACGCCTGCGGGCCGTCCGCCTGCACCGGTTTCGCCTCCCCCGGCGCCGTCACCCGCTCCGACTCCAGCGGCACCGCCACCCGCCGCCCCGCCTGTCTCCCTGCAAAAGATCACGCTGGACAAACAGGGGGCGAGCACCAAGCTGTCGCTCAAAAAGGGCGGCGGGGCCGACCCCATCCGCGTGAACTTGAACTGGGAGCGGGGCGGGGGGCTGTTTCGCGCGGGTGCCGACCTCGACCTGGGGTGCATGTACGTCCTGAACGACGGCAGCCGGGGCGTGATTCAGGCGCTCGGGAACCGTTTCGGGTCCGAGCGGCTCGCCCCGCACATCGAACTCGACCACGACGACCGCACCGGCGCCGCGCGGAACGGCGAGAACCTCACCATCTACCGCCCCGACCTCATCCACACGGTCTTGATCTTCGCCTTCATCTACGAGGGCACCAGCGACTTTACCCGCGTCGGGGGCCGCCTGACCCTCAAAGACCCGCGCGGCAACGAGATCACGGTGCAGCTCAGCAACCCGGACATGCGCCGCACCTTCTGCGCCATTGCGACCATCGAGAACTACGGCGGCGAGATCAAGGTCACCAAAGAGGAGCGGTACTTCGCGGGCCACCAAGAGTGCGACGAGCATTACGGCTTCGGGTTCCGCTGGTCGGCGGGCAGCAAGTGACGCAAGCCGGCGTGCTTCGCTGAGCACACGCTCCTCACCAGACACCCTCAACAGACATAAGGAGTGCAGATGCCTATTTCGTTGCAAAAAGGTCAGCAGATTTCCCTCGCCAAGGAGGCCGGCCCCAGCCTCAGCACCGTGCAGATGGGCCTGGGCTGGGACGCCATCAAGAAAAAGGGCTTTTTCGGGTTCGGGGGCGGGCAGGCGGACGTGGACCTCGACGCCAACGCCCTGATGTTCGACGCCTCGGGTCAACTCGTGGACGTGGTGTGGTTCCGGCAGTTGCAGAGCAAGGACGGCAGCGTCCGCCACAGCGGCGACAACCGCACCGGGCAGGGCGACGGCGACGACGAAACCATCACGGTGGACCTGACCCGGCTGCCCGCCGCCGTCACGACCGTCATCTTCAGCGTGAACAACTACACTGGGCAGGACTTCGGGCAGGTGGAGAACGCCTACTGCCGCCTCGTCAACACCCAGGGCGGGCAGGAAATCGCGCGCTACAACCTCTCGGTGCAGGGCAACCACAGCGCCATGATTCTGGCAAGTCTCAAGCGCCAGGGCGGCGACTGGGCCATGACGGCCATCGGGGCGCCCAGCCGGGGCCGGACCTACATGGACAACCTGCCGGACATGCGTCCGCACCTCTGACCCCTCGCCCCTCTCCCTTCCCATAAAGGACGGTACACACATGGCACTTTCACTGCAAAAAGGCGGCAACATTTCTCTGAGCAAGCAGGACGCCAACCTGCAACGCATTCTGGTGGGGCTGGGCTGGGACCCGCGTTCCACCGACGGCCAGCAATTCGACCTGGACGCCAGCGCGTTCCTGCTGACCAGCGGCGGCAAGGTGCGCGGCGACCACGACTTCATTTTCTACAACCAGCTTCGTTCGGTGGACGGCAGCGTGGAGCACACCGGCGACAACCGCGACGGCCAGGGCGAGGGCGACGACGAGGTCATCAAGATCAACCTGACGCAGGTGCCGGCCGAGGTGGAGCGAATCGCCGTGAGCGTCACCATCGACCAGGCCGAGCAGCGCCGCCAGAACTTCGGTCAGGTGGGCGGCGCCTTTATCCGCATCGTCAACGAGGACAACGGCCAGGAACTTACTCGCTACGACCTCGGTGAAGACTTTTCCACGGAAACCGCTGTCATTTTCGGTGAAGTGTACCGGCACGGCGGCGAGTGGAAATTCCGCGCCGTCGGGCAGGGCTACACCGGGGGCCTGGGGCCGCTGGCGCGCAACTACGGCGTGAACGTCTGATCTTCCACTTCGCTGGGGGGAGCCTTTGAGCCCCCCTCCTTTTTTGCCACTCGATGGGGGCCGCGCCGTAATGGTGCGGGCTGGACCGCTGCCGAGCTTCACTGGGCCGAGCTTCATTGGGCGGCACCCACCCCTCAAGGAACTTTCTGAATGAAAACTTTCCGTGAATTCTTCGGTTTCGCCACGCTGGTCACCGTCATCTGCCTCGCGATTGCCGCGTGGGACGGCTACGCCCGGGGCGGGCACACGCTGGCGGCACTGGCGAACGCGCTGGTCATCGCCGTGCTGCTGGGCGTGCTGGAAATCTCCCTGAGCTTCGACAACGCGGTCGTGAACGCCAGCGTGCTGCGGACCATGTCCGAGAAGTGGCAAAAACGCTTCCTGTTGTGGGGCATTTTGATCGCGGTGTTCGGGATGCGCTTCATCTTCCCCATCGTGATCGTGGCGCTCACGTCCGGCCTGGGCATGGGCGAAGTCATCCGCGAGGCGTTCGGGAACCCCGACATCTACGCCGAGCACCTGGAAAAAGCGCATGTGGCGATTTCCGCGTTCGGCGGCGCCTTCCTGATGATGGTGTTCCTGAAATACTTCATGGACCCGGACAAGGAAGAGCACTGGCTGACGCCCCTGGAGCGTCCGCTGGGCCGCATCGGCAAGCTCGACACCGTGCAGGCCGTGATCGTGGGGGCGCTGCTGCTGATTCTGACGCACCTGTTCGTCGCGCCCGCCGAGCAGTTTCAGGCGCTCACGGCGGGCCTCGTCGGGCTGCTCGTGTACCTGGTCATGGACGCCATCGGGAACCTCTTCGAGACCGACAACCTCGCCACCAAGGCGGGCGCGGCGGGGCTGGCCTCGTTCCTGTATCTGGAGATTCTGGACGCCAGCTTCTCGCTCGACGGCGTGATCGGTGCGTTCGCCCTGACCAAGGACATCGTGCTGATCGCGGCGGGTCTGACCATCGGCGCGATTTTCGTGCGCTCCCTGACGGTCATGATGGTCAAGAAAGGCACGCTGGAGGCCTACCGGTTTCTGGAACACGGCGCGCACTACGGCATCGGGGCGCTGGCGGTCATCATGCTGCTGAGCATGAACCGTGACATTCACATCCCCGAGGTCGTGACCGGCCTGATCGGCGCGGGCTTCATCGTGCTGGCGGTGTGGGCGAGCCTCGTTGCCAACCGGCGTGAAAGTCTGAATTGACTGTTCTACGGACAGGCAGAAGGGGGCGACTTGCGGGTCGCCCTCTTTCCTTTGCCGACCTGACCGGGGGCAGACGGCGCGGCGTAGACTGGAGCCCATGAGTGACCTGCTCGATACCGTGCGTGGCCTGGCGAAAAAGACCGACAGCAAGATTCTGATGGTGGTGCTCGACGGCGTGGGCGGCCTGCCGCTGACCGTGAACGGCGACACCGAACTCGCCACCGCCCGGACCCCCAACCTCGACGCGCTCGCGCAGGAGTCGCAGCTCGGGCAGCTCGAACTCGTGGGCGCGGGCATCACCCCCGGCTCCGGCCCCGGCCACCTCAGCCTCTTCGGGTACGACCCCCTCAAGTACGTGGTGGGGCGCGGGGCGCTGTCCGCAGTGGGCATCGGCGTCAAGCTGAACCGCGGCGACGTGGCGGTGCGTGGCAACTTCGCCACCCTGGGTGCGGGCCGACTGATTCTAGACCGCCGCGCCGGGCGCCCAAGCGACGAGAAAAACGCGGAAATCGTGGCGAAACTGCGTGCGGCCATCCCCGAAATTGACGGCGTGGCAGTCGAGGTCTACACCGAGTCGGAGCACCGTTTCGTGGTCGTGTTCCGCGCGCCCGAGGGTCAGCCGCTCGGCGCCAACATCAGCGACGTGGACCCGCAGGTCACGGGCGTGGAACCCAAAACGGCCATCGCCAACGACCCGTCGAGCGAAGTGACCGCTGGCCTCATCAACACCTTCGTCGCCCGCGCCGAGGTGGCCCTCGCAGACGAGCCGCAGGTCAACGGCGTGCTGTTTCGCGGTTACAGCGACGTGCCGCACTTTCCGTCGTTCGAGGACGCTTACCAGCTCAAGGCCGCCTGCATCGCTTCTTACCCGATGTACAAGGGCCTCGCCAGCCTCGTCGGGATGGACGTGCTGCCGGTCGAAGGCCACGAGGACGCGCTCGAAGGCAAAGTGAAGGCCCTGCGCGAGAACTGGGCGAAGTACGATTTCTTCTACTTCCACATCAAGAAAACCGACTCGACGGGTGAAGACGGCGACTTTGCCGAGAAGGTCCACAAAATCGAGCTGTTCGACGAACTGCTGCCGCAACTGCTCGAACTGCAACCCGACGTGATTGCGGTGGTGGGCGACCACTCCACCCCCAGCAAGCTCAAGTCGCACTCCTGGCACCCGGTGCCGCTGCTCATTCGCAGCAACTATGGCCGCCGCGACCCCGCGCAGCGCTACACCGAGGAAGAAGCCGCCCGCGGCACCCTGGGCCTGCGCCACGGCCCCGACCTGATGCCGCTGCTGATGGCGAACGCGCTCAAGCTGAACAAGTACGGCGCCTGAACTCTCACCCCTGCCCGCCGGCCACCCCTGAAGGCGGCGGGCGGTTTTTTTTCATTTCTCAGCGCCGGGTCAGCTTGGGGGGGCAAGCTGGGGCCATGCGACAACTTCTGTTTTCCGCCGTGCTCGGGCTGGCGGCCCTGGCGATGCCCAGCGCCAGCGCCCAGACCCTGAGCGTGAATATTGACGCCAGCGTGCGTTTTCCTTCGGTGACTCAGACCGCCGCCAGCCTGCTGAACCTGCTCTCGCAGGGCGTGCAGGTCACGTTCCTGACGCTAACTTCGCAGCCTGCCGCCACGGTGAACAAGACCGGCGGGATTCAGGTCTACTCCTCCACCCCGAGCGCGACCAACCCGCGCGACGCGGCGCCGCTCACGCAGGTGCAGGTGAGCACGCCGATTCCCGGCACGAACCAGACGGTGAAAGAGATCTATCCCCTCGCGCAGCCGATTGCTGCCGGGCAACCCATCAGCGCCCAGAGCATCGTCGTCCGCGCCGCCGACGGGCAGACCCAGCCGCTCACCAGCGTGATGGGCCGCCAAGCCGCGTGGGCCAAAGCGAAGGGGCTGCAAAACAAACCGGGCCAGATGCCACCCGGTCAGCTCAAGCAACTGTGCAAGAAAGAGCCCCAGAACGCGCTCTGCACGGCGAAACCCGGACAGCCGGTTGGCAAGGGCAAGCACTGAGTTGTAACATCTGCCCTCCCCTTAGCCGGGCCTCACCCGCCGCGCTGCACGGCGCTTCAGACTAGTTCTTATGCTGGACAACATTCTCAACAGCGTCCGTCAGGGCGTGGAAAAGGTGCAGCGCCGGGGCGAGGAGGTCACGCAGGTGGCCCGCCTGCGGGTGGAAGTCTTTCAGCTCGGGCGCGAACTCGACAGCCATTTTGCCCGGCTGGGCCGCGCCTACCACGGCGGCGCCGACACCGACCTGCTGCAAGGCATCCGCGACGAGATTCGCCGGGTGGAGGCCGACATCGAAAGCCGCGAGCGCCTGATTGCCGAACTCGGTGACGCGGGCGACGACGCCCCGGCAGACGAGGGCACCGACCTCTCCCCCACCCCCGCCGACAGCGCCCGCCACCGCCTGAGCCTCGACCTCAGCTCCGGGGCAGGCGAAGGGGAGCCCCCGGTCACGCTGTCCAAGCAGCCCCGTGGCGAGCCGGTACGCCCCACTGACGAGCAGGACGTACCGTCGTCCACCGCCTCGCAGCCCGCCGCCAGCAACCGCCCGGCGTTCGTGGACGGGCAGCCGAAGGAGCAGGGGGACCAGACGGAACGCTGAGCTGGTATTCACAGAAGCAGCGGGAGCTGATGCCTCCGCTGCTTTTGTTGTACTGGATAAAAGTCAGCCGTCCTCGTCTTCCGGCTCATCGTCGGGGTGAGCCGGGGTCAAGCGGGCAAGGCGCTCGCTGCGGGTGGGGCGGTCACGCTCCTGCTGGGCGGGGCCGGTGTCGAGGCCGCTGATAAGGATTTCGCCTTCCTGCGGCGTGTCCTGGGGGGCCGGGTCGTGGGGGTCAGTCATGCCTGAGCCTAGAGCATTTGCCGTCAAGGTGGTGTTTTCCGTAAGCCCCACCCAGCGCCCGGCGGCATAGTGGGCGCATGTCCGACCTGCCCTGCCCGCCGACCAATGCCGAGCGCCTGCACGAGTTTCACCGCGCCATCGGGGCCGCGACGCCTGAGCGCCCCACGCCGCCTCCGCCCGAGCTGCTGCGGCTACGTCAGACCCTACTCGATGAGGAAAGCGCCGAGGTACGCGCTGAAATTGACCACCTGCTCGCCCGGCAAGCCGCGGGCGAGGCGCTGAGTGCGGGCGACCTCGCGCCACTGGCCCATGAGCTGGCGGACCTGCTCTACGTGACCTACGGCGCCCTCGACCAACTGGGCATTGACGCCGACGCCGTGTTTGCCGAGGTGCACCGCGCCAATCTGAGCAAGGCGAGCGGTCCCCGGCGGGCCGACGGCAAGCAGCTCAAGCCCGAAGGCTGGCGCCCCGCCGACGTGCGCGGCGTGATTGAGCGCTTGCAGCACGCTCCGGCAGACGACTGAGCCCCCTATCCCCCCCACGAGGCAGACTTCCTCACCCTGGCCCCCGCTATCCTGCCCGGCATGAGCGCCGCCCCCGAGTCCCCCCTTCCGCCCGAGTCCCAGGCTTCACCGGCAGCGCCGGCTGCGAAAACACGCCGCGTCCCCAAGACCGTGTGGGACCTGGTGTTTACTCTCTTGATTCCCATCCTGATTCTGAGTCCCAACCTGCTCGGCGAGGGCATCGGCCTGTCCAGTCTGCTGGGCGGCGGCACGGCGGGCAACGTGCGGGCCTACCTGCTCGCCGCGCTGGTGCCGGTTGTATACGTCATGTGGGACATCGTGGTGAACCGCAATGTCAGCCCGGTGGCGCTGATCGGCGGGGCGGGGGCCATCTTTTCCGGGGCGCTCGCCTTCTGGTACGTGGACGGCTTCTGGTACGCCATCAAGGACAGCGCCCGCTCGTACCTGATGGGCGTGGCGTTCCTGATCAGCGCGGCGACCTCAGTGCCGCTGCTGCGGGTCTTTCTCGACGCGGCCAGCATCGGCGAGGCGCCGCAGGACCGCGCGCTGACCAACCGGGCGCTGCGTGACCCCGCCGTACACCGAGGCATGGTGGCGGGCACGGTGATTTTCGCGTTCGTCGACCTGCTCGGCGGCGTGGCGAACAGCGTGGTCAACTACCAGCGCGTGACCGCCAAGTTCGGCAGCGACGCCTTCAACGCGCAGGTGGCCGAGGTCAACGCCATCATGCGGCTGCCGAGTACGCTGATCAGCATCGTGGGGCTGATGGCGGCGCTGTATTTCGTGCAAAAAGCCGTCCGGGCACGCTACGGGGCGGGTGCGAGCGTCTTCGAGACGGCGGCCCTCGCCGAGCGGGTGCGGCAGGAAGACCGGGGGGCGGCGGGGGCCTGAGGGCACCTGACAAAAAGAGGTTTCGTTAGAGCTGGTCTGGACGCCCCCTCACCCCTTGCTTCGCAAGGCCCTCTCTGCTTCGCAGCTCTCCGAGTCCGTTCGGAAAAAGAGTTTGGATCATCAAACTATTTTTCAAAGTGGTATCAGACGCACGAAGGCACAGCGCCGCCCGGCTCATTCCCCGAGCCGTGCCCGGCGCTTCTGGTAGGCCCCGGTCAGCAGTTCGGTCACGTACTCGCGGACAAAGGGCATGTCGCTCGCCTCGGCGGCGGCAATTTCCTCGTCGCGGTTGTAGGTCAGGCGCACGAACGAGGCGCTGTAGCCGGGGCCGGCGTCGTCAAAATCCAAGATGAGGTAGCTCGGCAGCGTGGAGTCGAGCGGGTTGCCCACGCTGCCGCAGTTGATCAGGGGCCGCCCCTCCACGTCGAGCAGCAGCGCCTCGTGGGTGTCGGCGTACACCAGCGCGTCGGCGTGTTCGTGCAGCCCGAGCGCCGGATTGGGCAAAAAAGCATCGAGCTGGTCGGGCAGGCTGCTGTGCGGGTAGAGCCGGTGAAACAGCCCCCGCGAGCTGGCGTGCACGAAGCGCCAGCAACTGCCGCCGAACTCTTCCTCGATGCCGTAGGGCAGCTCGCCGAGGTAGCGGAGCTGCTCGGGGGTGAGCCGGGCACGCGGCCACAAATCCTGCGGACGGTGGCTCGCCCCGGCGACGCGGGCGTCCCAGTTGCCCTGCACCACGCTGGTCGCGTGTTCGCGGGTCCAGTCGAGCACCTCACGCGGGCGCGGGCCCTTGCCCACGAGGTCGCCCAGCACCCAGATCTCGCTGATTCCCCGCCGCTGCACGTCGGCGTGCACCGCGAGGGTGGCCGCCAGATTGGCGTGCAGGTCGGCAAGAACGGCGATGCGGGTCATGGGCGTCAGCATAGCCCAGCGCCGGGCGGCGGCCTCCGTCCCTTCACTTCACCTTCAGGGCCTGCTCAAGACGGCTAAACCTGCGGCGCATTACAGTCGGGCATGACTGACCCGTCTTCCCCTCCCCAACCTGCGGTGAGCCCGGCGGCGGCCCAACCGGACGCCACCCTGATTTTCAACAGGAAGGCCGGCGGCAGCGAGGGCTATGCCCCCGAGCAGTTCACCGAGAAGTTGCAGCAGGTCGGCTACCGCCCCGTTTACCGTCCCACCGACAGCCGCGAGGACTTGCAGCGGGCCATTGAAGCCGCCCAGGGCACGGTGTTTGTGGCGGGCGGCGACGGCACGGTGCGCTCGGCGGCGCTGCTGCTCGCGGGTCGCCGCGGGCTGACCCTGGGCATCGTGCCGATGGGCACCGCCAACAACATCGGGCGGACGCTGGGCATTGAGGGCGAGCCGCTCGACGTGCTCGAAGGTTACCGGGGCGCCCAGGTGCGGCCCTTCGACCTCGGGCGGGTGAAGGCCCCCTGGGGCGAAGACCTGTTTCTGGAAGCCTGCGGCTGTGGCGCTTTCGCCGACATCATCACCGAGTACGACCCCGAGGGCGGCAAGAGCCCATTGAGGGCGCTGCAAGCCCTCACGACGACGCTCGGCAACTTTGAGCCGCCGCTGCTGCCCATTACGCTCGACGGGCAGCCGGTGCCTCCCACGCCCTACGCGCTGCTCGAAGTGCTCAACACCCGCGCCACCGGCCCCCGCTTGCAGCTCGCCACCCACGCCGATCCCGGCGACGGGCAGCTCGACGTGATCGGTGTGGACGCCGAGGAACGGCAGAACATGCTCGCGTACCTCGGCGCCCTGCTGCGCGACGAGTTCGCCGAGCTGCCCAGCGTGCAGTCGCAACTCGCCCGCGAGGTCGAAATTCCCTACACCGGGCAGGCCTTTCACGTGGACGGCGAGGTGCGCCCGCCGCTGCCGGGGCAAGGCGGCAAGGTCCACATCTCGGTCTGGCCCGGCGCCCTGCGAGTCCTGACCCCCACCGCCGGAGCGCCCGCATGAGCTTCGAGCCGAGGGACCCCACCACGCCGCCCACGCCTGGCCAGCCCCCCGCCGAGTCGAGCCGCGAGTCGCCCGCCGGAACGCCACTGCCGCCGCCCAACCCGGCGCACAAGCGGCAAACTCCGCTGCCGGTCAGCGTGGTGCATCAGGTGCAGGACGCCGTGGGCAAGCTGCTCGGGCGGCCTCCGCACACCATCCGGGGGCTGCAAAACAACATCGTCTGGCGCGAAGGGGTGCAGGTGATGCGGATGGACCTGCACTGCCACACCGAGGTCAGCCACGACTGCCGCACGGCACTGCGCGACATCCCCGGCTGGCTGCTGCGCACGAACACCCGCGTGATGGCGGTGACCGACCATGACCAGTTTCGCGGCGGCCCCGAGTTGCAACAGCTCGTGCGCGACCTCGGCCTCGACGACCGCCTGAGCATCATCTGCGGCGAGGAAATCACGACCAGCGAGGGCGAGCTGATCGGGCTGTTTTTACAAGACCGCATCCCGCCCAAGCTGACGCCCGAAGAAACGGTGCGCGAAATCAAGGCGCAGGGTGGGCTGGTGCTGCTGCAACACGGCTTCGACCCGCTCAAGCGCTACCGCCTGCGCCCCGAGGCCACCGAGCGCATCAAGGACGACATCGACATCGTGGAAACCTTCAATTCGCGTCTCTCGCGTCACCACTGGAACCGCGAGGCCGCCCGCTGGGGCGAGGTGCACGGCCACCTGCCGCAAAGCGCGGGCAGCGACGCCCACACCCTGCGCGACATCGGGGAAGCGTGGGTGGAAACGCCCTTTCGCCTGATTCACACCCCCGACGACCTGCTCGCCGCGCTGCGTATAGGCCAGGTGGCGGGCCACTGGACCCACCCGGTCTACGCCTACGGACGCAAGCAGTGGCGCACCTTTAACGGGCAGTTCCGGCGCGAGGAGTAAAAGGCTGCTTTCTCAGCCCTCAGTTGAACGACGCCAGACGTAGGGCAGTACCCCCTTCTCTGCACAGCGCCCGCAACTGTGCTACCATCCTTCCCGCATTGCTGGTGCAGCGCAGCGCGGACGCCCGAACCTGGTCAGAGCCGGAAGGCAGCAGCCATAAGGGATGCTTTGCGGGTGCCGTTGCCTTCCGGCAATGCTTTTTTCGTCTCTCCTCGGGGTCGCTTACGGGCGGCCCTGTTTTGTTGTGCTTAGAGCAATTGACAGAAAAAGACACCCTCACCCCTCGCTTCGCGAGGCCCTCTCCCATCAAGGTAGAGGGTCAAAATCAGAACGCATCATTTTGTCAAATGCTCTGAAGCTTCAGCGCGTCGGTGGAACTGGCGCGGCCTGCACTTCTGACTGACCGCGTCCGCACGTTTCCCGCTCGGCGCACAGGTCAGGGCTCATGCGTTCTTCAGCCCCGGTCCACACCAGAAAATCGCTCGGCAGACGCAGGTAAGCGGGCAAGTGGTCGTCCAGCAGCAGTTGCAGGGCTTCGGAGCGCGTGGGAGCGGTCATGCCCCTCAGAGTGCGGTGAAGAAGTCAGCCGGGCATAGGCTGAGCGTCAGCCACAGGTCAAGCTGAATGGTTCAGCGCGTTTTGGGGTGCAGGACGAGCGCCTGGGTTTCTTTCACCACGGCGATATCTTTGAGGCGCTCGCTGTCGAGGTCGCCGGCCCGCGCCAGAGCGTCGGCGCGGCGGCGGTCGATGGTGGCGACTTCGAGCGCAGCGCGTCGCCGAAGGCCTCGCGGAAACGCTCGACCGGGTACTCCAGCCGCCGCGAAACTTTCAGAGTCGCCCGGTACAGGTCGGTTTCGGCGCGTTCGCCGCCTTGCAGCGCGGCCTTGATGCGCGCGGCGAGGTCTTCTTTCTCGGTTTCCAGCCCCAGGATGGTGTCGCGCAGCATGGCGTAACGTTCGAGCAGGTCCGTGAGGGTCACGTCCTCTTCAGGGGTCGGCGCGTCGGTCATGGGGCGCAGGCTAGCGCGTGCGTGGGGCTACGATACAGGCATGACCGCGCCAGACAATTCAGAGACGTTACAGGCCCAACTCCTCGAACTGACCCCCGAGGAACTCCAGCGCCGACTGCTCCAGGCCGTGCGCCGGGGGGCGAGCATGGAAGAAATCGCCAAGCTCAAGGATTCGGACGTGGCAACCCCCGAGGCGGCCATTCAGACGCTGATGGAAGGCAACGCCCGCTTTTTCGGTGGGCAGGCGCGACGCCCGGACATCGGGGCGAACGAGCGCCGCGCCCAGATCATCGGGCAAACGCCCTACGCGGCGATCCTCGCGTGCAGCGACAGTCGGGTGCCGGTAGAACTGGTGTTCGACCAGGGGCTGGGGCAACTGTTCGTGGTGCGGGTGGCGGGCAACGTGGTGGGCGAAAGCGGCCTGGGCACGCTCGAATACGCCATCCGGCACCTCGACGTGCACCTCGTGATGGTGATGGGCCACGAGGGCTGCGGCGCGGTGGCGGCGGCGCTGATGCCGGACGACAAAATCGCCGAGGAGCCGCCGCACCTTCAGTCCCTGATTGGCCGCATTCGCCCCAGCGTGGAAAATCTGCCCGCCATCCGCGACAAGAAGGCCCGGATGCGCGAGGCCGTCATCAACAATGTGCGCCGCCAAGTCGCCCTGCTGCGCCGTCAGGCGGTGATTCAGGAAGCCGAGGCGTCCGGCCAGATTCGGGTCATCGGCGGCTACTACGAAATCGGCTCGGGCGCGGTGGACTTTCTGGTGGACGAGGACGACCTCGCACTCTAAGGTTTAGAGCAGTTGACATAATAAAGACCCCTCACCCCTGCCTTTGGCAGGCCCTCTGCTTCGCAGCTTTACAAGTCTCCCCTTGGTAGAGGGTCAAACAGCGCGAGGCCATTCTTTCGTCAAATGCTCTAGGCCAGCGGCGCCGCCTGATACAGCGCGACCAGTCGCTTGAGGGCAGTCAGCCCCGGCGCGAGGCTGCGTTTTTCCACCCACTCGTCCTCGCGGTGGGCGTTGCCGCCCCGGTAGACGCCGAAGGCCAGGGCAGGCAGCACGTGGGGCGCGGCGGCGTTGGCGTCGGTGCTGCTCGCGGCAAGACGCAGGTCCACTCGCACTTCGCGGGCGGCGGCGTGCGCCATGCCGAGCAGCGCCCCGGTGTGCAGGTCGCCGCCGGGCCGGTCGCCCACCCGTTCGAGCCGCAGCGACACGCCCGCGTCACGGGCCGCGCGGTGCAGCACGTCCTGCGCCCGGCTGTCGAGCGCGGCGAGTTCGTCCGCCCCCAGCGAGCGCAGGTCGAGCAGCAGTTCGGCCTGTCCCGCGATGGAGTTGACACTGTTGCCGCCCGCCGCCGTGCCCACGTTGAGGGTCGTGCGCGGCTGCGCGGGCAGGTGCAGCGCGTAGAGCCCGCTGATGGCCAGTCCCAGCGCGTGCAGGGCACTCGGCGCCTGATCGCCCCACGAGTGCCCGCCCGGCCCCACGAACTGCGCCCGGTAGCGCCGCACGCCGACGGCTTGCGTCACCGCGACGCCCAGGTAACCGTCCACCGCGACGAAGGCGCCGAGCTGCGGGCGGTGCGCGGCGAGCAGGTGCTTGGCCCCGCGCAGGTCACCCAGGCCCTCCTCGCCCACGTTGGCGGCCACCCACAGCGGGCGGCGCAGCAGAGGCGGCGCAGTGCGGAAATCGCGCAGCATCGCCGTCACCACCGCCAGGCTCGCGCTGTTGTCGCCCACGCCGGGGCCGCGCAGCCGCTGGCCCTCGTCGTGCACCGTCACGTCGGTCTGGCCGCCGAATACGGTGTCGAGGTGCGCGGCGAGCAAGAGCGCCGGGCGGCCCTCGGTGCCGGGCGGCGTGATGCGGGTCAGCACGTTGCCTACCTCGTCGCGCTCGGTGACGTAGCCGAGGTCGGACCACAGGCGGGCAATCAGTTCGGCCCGCGCCTCCTCCTGAAAGGTGGGCGCGGGCGTCTGCGCAATGCGCGTGAGGTACGTCAGGGGCATGAGCGGCCTATTGTAGCGGCCTGACCAGAGAAAAGGGCGGAGCGCAGGGAACTCAAGCAAGAGCCGAAAGAAAGAGAAAAGCCCCGCCCCCTTATAAGAAGCGGGACAGGGAAAAGGAGCTTTAGCGGCGGCGCAGCATCGCGCTGCCGATCATGCCCGCAAGGCCCACCAGGCCGGCCTTGACCATCGGGTTGCTCAGCGCGCCGCCCTGAGCGAAAGCGGCTTCCAGCGGGCTCTGGCCGCCCTGCATGGGGGCCTGGGCCGCCTGGGTGTAGGCGTTGCCGAGGGCCACGGGGTCGTTGTGGTCCACCTGCTGCACCGGGTTGGCGGGGCTGCGCACGATGGCGTCGCCGACCTGCTGACGCTGATCGGGGCTCATCTGACCGAAGTAGTCGCGCATGATCTGGCTGCGCTCGTCGGGCGAGGCGTTGTCGAGGTAATCCTTGATGTACGCGGCGGCTTCCTGGGGGCTGACTACACCGTCACCGTTGGTGTCGCGGGGGTCGAGGCGGGCCATCTGCTCGTGACGATCGTTTTGCTGGAAAAACATAGGAAACCTCCTGAGAATTGAACTTTCGTGCGTCGTCAGCCTAGACAGCGGCGTTGTCAGTCAGGTGAAGCGAGGTTTCAGAGGGGTTTAGGGTCCGTGGGTACCGGCGGCGCTGAGCCTTCCGTAAGGCGTAGAAGCCAGCTCCACATCGCGCCGGTTCTCGTCCTGCTCGTTAAAATTCACTCGCCCGGCTCGCAGAACGGGCAAACTTCCCTTTTGACAAATGCTCTAGGCTAAAGCTGACTATGCGTTCTCTGGTTCTGATCGGACACGGTTCCCACCATCACGGCGAGTCGGCGCGGGCCACGCAGCAGGTCGCCGAGGCGCTGCGCGGACGCGGGCTGGCCGGTCACTTGCCTTACGACGAGGTGCTCGAGGGCTACTGGCAGCAGGAGCCGGGGCTGCGGCAGGTGCTGCGGACGGTGGCCTACAGCGACGTGACGGTGGTGCCGGTCTTTTTGTCGGAAGGCTACGTGACCGAAACGGTCCTGCCCCGCGAACTGGGGCTGGGCCACCAGGGACCGGTGCCGACCGGCGGCGTGGTCCGCGTCCTGGGGGGCCGCCGGGTGCGCTATACCCGGCCCCTCGGCGCACATCCGGGCATGGCGGACGCGATTGCCGCGCAGGCCAGAGACACCCTGCCGGAAGGCACCGACCCGGCAGACGTGACCCTGCTGCTGCTCGCGGCGCGGCCCGGCAACGCGGCGCTCGAAACACACGCCCAGGCACTGCGCGAACGCGGCCAGTTCGCTGGGGTAGAAGTGGTGCTGGAATCGCGCGAAGCGCTGACTCCCGAAAGCCACGCGGCCAGCGCCGTTCCCCTCAGCGAGTGGCCGAGCCGGGTCGAGGCAGGGCAAGCAGTGCTGGTCCCTTTTCTGACCCACCTCGGCAAACACGCGGCGGAACGCCTTCAGCAGGCGCTGGCGCAGGCCGCCGAGCGCTTTCCACAGGCCCCGCCCCTGCACGTGGGCGGGCCGGTAGGAGAGCACCCGGCGGTGGCCGAGGTGGTCCTCGCCCTGGCTGCCGAGGGTCGCGAGGACGAGCGCGGCGGCGACATTGACCAGGCACACGCCGAAGCCTGGGCCGCGCTGCGGCACCTGGCCGAGCGGGGCGGGCGCCTGGGGGAAGTGCTGCTGACCCCGTACGGCGGGCTGTTTGAGCTGCGCCACACCCTCGACGAGGGCCGCGCCACGCTCGATCTGCAAACTGTAGTGACGCCCGAGGGCCTGCGCGACCTGACCGCCCGTGACGAGGCCGGACGCTGGCGGCCCATTCGCACCTGGCGCACGCTGCCGCGCGGCTGGCGAGCGGTGCTGTCCCCCGCCGACCTGCGGCTGGGGCTGGAACTGCTTTATCCGGCGGTCATCGAGGAAAGCTACGCCCACGAGCACCGCCGCCTGCACTGGACGCCCTGGATGTCCACCGCGCGGCGGCAGACCGGCACCCTGGCCCGCGTGCAGCGCGCGACGCCAGATCAGGTGGACACGGTGGCGGCCCAGGTGTGTGCCTCCTGCCTGCGGACCCGGCTGTGGGCAGGGCACACGTTGGGGCAGACCATCTTCAGTGGCGTGCCGGGCGGCTTGCCCTGCGCCGAGGCCTGCACGGTCCTGCTCGCCGCCGTGCGCGACGAGGTGGGGCGGGAGGCAATGGGGTCAGGAGACTGAGACCGTCACAGCCCGCGCAACTGCTCCAGCACCGCCCCCGGACGCACGGTGTACTGCCCGGTCTGTTCCTCGACGTGCTGATACCGGACGACGCCCTCACGGTCAATCACGAATACGGCCCGTCCGCTGATGCCGCGTTCGTCGATGGCGACGCCGTACTGCCGGGCGACTTCGAGCTGCATATCGGCGAGCAGCGGCACCTCGATGCCGTACTCGGCGGCCCAGGCGCGGTGGGCGTACACGCTGTCGCGGTTGATGCCGAGCACAACGGCCCCCGCCTCGGTAAAGTCGTCCTGCGAGCCGCTGTATTCGGGGAGTTGCATGGAGCACACCGGGCTGAAATCGAGCGGGTAGAACACCAGCACCACATGGCTCTGGCCCCGGTAGCTGCTGAGGGTGATGTCCTGCCCGGTGGAAGCAGGCAACGTGAAGTCCGGCGCGGGCTGTCCGACGAGGGTCATGGCCGCAGTGTAGAGCAGGGGTGACGGGCCGCTTACTCGCGCGAGCCCGTCACCCAGTAACGCACGCGCTCGGCCACGTTCTCCATGTGGTCGCCCACCCGTTCCAGGCTGCGGCCCACCCGCATGAGCATCAGGGCCTTGGAGATGTTGCGGGGGTCTTCGAGCATGTAGGTGACGAGTTCGCGCTGAATCTGCTCGTAGAGCTCGTCCACCTCGTCGTCCATCCGGGTGGTGTTCTCGGCGCGGGTCACGTCGCGGTCGGCGAGCGAGGTCCGCAGGTTCTGACTCATCTCGGTCAGGCGGCTGAGCATCCGCGAGAGGTTGACGTACTTTTTGAGCGCGGGGGCCTGAGCAAGTTCGGCGCCGTCCTCGGCCACATGCACCACGTAGTCGCCCATACGCTCAATGTCGGAGAGGCTCTTGAGAATCAGCGCCACGAGCCGCAGGTCGCGCGCCACCGGCTGATGCAGCGCGATGATGCGCAGGCACTCGGCCTCAAGCTGCGCTTCCTGGGCGTCCACCTCGCGGTCGAGCGAGCGCACCTCGCCCAGCAGGTCGGCCCGCTCGTGCAGCAGCACTTCGGCGGCTACCGGCAACATCCGTTCGACGGTGCCGAGCATGTTCAGAGCGCCGTTGAGGACCGCCCGCAAATCCGCTTCCAGAGCTTCACGCATGACCTCTAGAACGTAGCATCTGGCCGTCAGCGGGGGGTCATTAAGGCCACCATGGATGCGGAGTCGGGCAAGTCCACTCTCGCCTTTGCCCGCTATTCATTGTCAGCCCAGCCCGCCCACCCCCGGCAAGGTGAACGAGAAGGCGTTGCGCTCGCCCTGCCGCTCGGCCCACGCCTGACCGCCCCAGCCCTGCACGATGCTGCGGACGATATACAAACCCATGCCGCTGCCCTGGCCGGTCGCGTCCCGGCCACGGGTGTGCGCCCGGAAGAGGCTCTCAGTGTCGGGAATAGGCTCGCCCCGGTCAAGGACGCTGACCTCAACCCAGGTGCCGCGCTGTGCCGTCATGACCTCGATGCGCTGACCGGCGGGGCCGTACTTGAGGGCGTTTTCAATCAGGTTGAGCAGCACTTGCAGCAGTTTGTCGGGGTCGGCGCGCACGAGGTGGTCTTGCCCGAAGGCGAGTTTGACCTGCCGGGCCGCCACCTCCGCCGCGAGCAGCCGCTCGGCGCGGGCAAAGGCCTCGGCCAGCGGCAGCGTGCGGGCGCGGGTAGGCCGGAACCCCACCGCGAGGTCCTCGACCAGCCGCGCCAGCCGCTCGGTTTCTTGCAGGCCCTGGCGCACGAAGTTCTGGGCGAGGTCCTGGGGCATGTCGTATTCCAGCGCCTCCAGCACGCCGCGCAGGGCCGCCACCGGCGTGCGGAATTCGTGCGAGAGCACCGCCGTCGCCTCGCGCAGTTCGGCCTCCCGGCGGCGGTGCTCGGTCACGTCTTCCACGATCAAGGCGGCGCTCTCCCCCGTGCGGGTGCCGGTGCAGCGCAGGGTGCGGCCTCCCACCTCCAGTTCGAGTTCACCGCCGCGCTCCAGCAGGGTTTCAAGGGTGTGGCGCCGCACGACTTCGAGCACCGGGCGCCCGGCGGCGCGCTCTGCGGCACCCCCCACAGCCTCACCGCCGCCGCGTTGACGCGCTTGACCAGCCCGCCCTCGGTGAGCAGCACCGCCTGGGGGAGCGCGTCCATCCAGCTGTCCTGACCTGGGGCAGGCAGCTGCGGCGTGCTTCGGGCAACTCGGAACCCGGCAGCCCAGCGGCAGTCACTTCGGGGCCTCGGCGCGGGCCGCGTCGGCATTCCAGGCGCGCATGCGGTAGCCCTTGCCGCGCACCGTTTCCAGAAAGCTCGGCTTGCCGGGGTCGTCGCCGAGGTGCGCCCGCAACTGCGTGACGTGCTGGTCCACCGTGCGCTCGCCGCCCAGAAAGTCGGCGCCCCACACCCGGTCGAGCAGCTCGGTGCGCGAGTAGACCCGCCCGGCGTTGGCGGTCAGAAACGCCAGCAGGTCGAACTCGCGCCGCGTCAGGTTCAGGGTGCGCCCGGCCAGTTGCGCCTCCGCCGCCGCGAGGTCCACCGTCAGCGGGCCGTTGCCGAGGTGCTGCGGCGTCTCGGGCTGGGCCCGGCGCAGCAGGGCGCGCACGCGGGCCACGAGTTCCGCCGCCGAAAAGGGCTTGGTGAGGTAGTCGTCGGCACCCGTCTCCAGACCCTCGACGCGCTCGGCCTCGGCGGCGCGGGCCGTGAGCATCAATACTGGCAAGCGGCGCAGGTCGTTGTCGGTGCGCAGGCGGCGCAGGAAGCCGATGCCGCTCTCGCCCGGCAGCATCCAATCGAGCACCAGCGCGTCGGCCCCCGCCAGCGCGCCCGCTTCCTCGGCGGCCTGGGTGCTGGCGTAGGCCGAGACGCGCAGGCCCGCGCGCTCCAGATGAAAGCGCAGCACGTCGCGGACCGTGCTCTCATCCTCAATGACAACGACATGGCTCATGACTTCCCATTGTGGGCCGCCACGTCAGCCGAATGTCAGGGAAATCTACCCCTGATGAAATTTGGGTCATCTCCTGCCTGCCCGCATCCCTGTCACAGCTTTGCAAGACCCCGCTGACTAGCCTGAGCGCCATGTGGTTGCTGCTGCCCGGAACCCTGCTGCTGCTGGTCTCAGGAACGTCCTGCGCCCGGCAGTGGCTCTATGGCTGGCACCGCGAGGACGCCCGACGCCGCAGCCACGCCCTGCTCATTCACGTGGGCTTGACGCTGCTGCTGTGCCTCTACGCCCTGATTCCCAGTCACGGCAGCCTGGTGCTCTCGCTCGGGCTGGTCGGCGTACTGACGCTGCCGCTGGGGCTGCTGCTCGTCATGCGTGACCCGCCGCGGGAACTCAGCCAGGGGCACCTGCGGACACGCAGCATTCTCGAACGCTAGGGCAGTTGATAGAAAAGACACCCTCACCCCTCGCTGCGCGAGGCCCTCTCTGCGGTGCAGCTCTTCGAGTCCCATCAAGGTAGAGTGCCAGAAACGCAAGTACTCTATGCGCGCTCAAACCCCGCTCAGGCCAGGCGGCTGCCCGCCGCGATCTGGGCGCTCATGTTGCGGAAGGTCCGGGCAATCAGGCTCTGCACGCGCGGTTCCATCGCCTTGCCGCCCACCTTAGCGAGCGGGCCGCCGAGGTCAGCGGCGCCCTGCCAGTCGAGCCGGGTTTGACCGTCGCCTGTGTCCACCACGTTCGCGCCGGCATTCACTGCCAGGGTGCTGCCTAGGCCGCCGCCCTGAATGCGGACGTGCACCTGTCCCGCCGCCTCGTCGGGCACGATTTGCACCCGTGCCTTGAGGCTGCCGCGCAGCAGCCCGGCTTGCAGCGGCACCGTCACTTCCAGTTCGCCGGGGCCGACCACCTGCACGTCCTGCACGCCCGGCAAGCAGGCGGCCACCCGCTGCGGGTCCTGCACAAAGGCCCACACGACGGCGGGGGGGGCTTGCACCTGCTCCTGGCCGGCAAATTGCATCTGCATGGCGACAGGGTAGCAGGTCGGGCCAGTGCTCCTTTGCCGCTACAGCGTGTCTTTGAAAAACTGCACCGAGCGCCGCAGCGCCAGCCCGAGGTTCCCGCTGAGGTTGTGGTTGTCGCCCTCGTACTTGTAGGCGGTAAACGGCTGCCCGGCGGCCCGCAGGTCGTTGGCGAGGTCCACCTGAAAGCTGTAGGGCACTTCCTTGTCCCCGGTGCCCTGGTGCAGTTGCAGTGGGCGCCCGCGCAGGTCGGCGAGCGACGCATTGGGACTGAGCAGACGCAGATAACGGCGGTTGAGGTCGTCGAGCTGCCGCTTTTCTCCGCCCGGCGGGGCCCAGTCGGTGGCGAGCACGTCATAGCTGGCCACCACGCCCGCCCACAGCGACGCGGCCTTGAGCTCGGGGTCCACCAGCATCGCCCGCAGGCTGAGCTGTCCGCCCATCGAGTGGCCCCACACGCCCAGTCGCTGGCGGTTGACCCGTGCGTCTTTTTTCAGACTGGCGGCAGCATTGAGCACGTCAACGGTGTAGCCGGGGTCGTTGTACCCGCCGCGCGCCTCGCCCTCGGAGTCGCCGTGCCCCCGGTAGTCGCTCTTGAGCGTCACGAAGCCGGCCCGCGCGAAGGCGTCCTGATAGGCGACGTAGCGCTCCGTCGTGCGGTACTCGGCGGGTGGAATGTAGCCGTGGTTAAACACGATGGCGGGCCAGCCCCCCGGCGGCGGGGTGCCCGACGGCACCGTCAACAGGGCGTGGATTTTCAGCCCCTCGGACTGATAACTCACCACCTGCCGCGAGTAGCCCGCGCCGGGGCTCAGGGTGCGAATCACACTCAGGGCGCTGCCGGGATACTTGCGCGCCCGCAACGCCGCAATAGTGATAGGTTGCGCGTCCACCGACTGCCGCAGCAGGGCGTCGTCCCAGTGCGGTACGGAAGACTCGGGTGATGGCGACGGTTGTCCAGTCTGAGGCGGCCCGGTCAGCGGAGGCAGCGAGGGCAACTTCACCCCGGCTTCCTGCGGCTGGGTCAGGAAAATGTACGCCGCCAGTCCCAGCAGCAGCGCCAGCACCCAGGCAATCAGGCGGCGCATGACAAAGAGAGGGAAGGAAAAGACGTAGGCATGAAGTTCCTTGAGGGCCTCACCATGCCGGTTTTCTACAGGCCGGACTGCGAAAGGACAGACAGTTGCTGCTGTTCCCCTTTCCTCACCCCAGCGGACGCCCCGGCACGGCGTACTGCGCGCAGGCGGGCACACTGACCACTTCGAGTTCGGGGTAACGCAGCGCGCTCAGGGCGCCCCCGAAAGCGCAGCCGGTGTCGATATCCACCGTCCGGTTCAGCCAGCGCGGCTGCCTCACCGGAGTATGGCCGTAGACCACCAGCGCGTCTCCCCGGTACTCGGCGGCCCAGTCGCGTCGCAGGGGCAGCCCCGCCGCGTCGCTGCGTCCGTTCACGTCGCCGTACAGGGCAAAGTGGCGCGCCCGCTCGCTGTCGCGGCCCTGGTAGCGCTGTGGCAGGCCCCCATGCGCGGCCACCACCCGCCCGCTGTCGAGCACCAGGTGGCTGCTCAGACTCCCGTAAAACGCCTGCACCTGCGCCTGAAAGTCTGCGCCCGCCGCCTCCAGCTGGGCCAGCGTCACGTCCAGCCCATGCAGCGGCTTCACGGCCCGCCCACCCAGCGCCCGCCGCAGCTTCTCGTCATGATTGCCCGGCACACACAGCGCCGCGCCCGCTGCCACCATGTTCATCACCAGCCGCAGGGTGCCCGCGCTGTATGGCCCCCGGTCTACCAGGTCGCCCAGGAACACGGCAGTGCGTCCCGGCGGCGGGACGGCCCCATCGTCCGTCACCCGGTAGCCGAGGCACGTCAGCAGTTCGCGCAGTTCGTCCAGGCAGCCGTGCACGTCCCCGATGAAGTCGAAGGGACCGCAGAGCTCTCGCCGGTCAACCGGCAGCGGAATCCGGCGCACCTGCGCGCTGTCAGCAGCTTGCGGCGAATCCAGTGTCCAGACCTGTCGGAAGCCCTCCTGTGGCAGGCCCCGCCGGGTGCGGCGCAGTTCGGCCACCTGCGAGGTGAGGTCAAGCAATTCGGGGCAACATTCGCGGGCCGCCAGTCGAGCTTCCAGCAGCGAGCGCGCCAAGTCGAAAACAATGGCAACGGGTGCCACGTCATGTGCCCGCGCCAGCTCCACCAGACGGCGGCGGTCGGCGGGTCGCACCAGATTCGCCTCGATCACCGTGAGCTTCCCCTGCGCCAAC